>JABDCC010000013.1 GCA_013288335.1 Alphaproteobacteria bacterium | reverse complement strand
TCATTGTAACGCATGGTAGTATTAAGATTCAGCCACTCATTAACCTTATCATCGAGACGAACTGAGAAATTGGAAGACTCATAAGGATCGCTTGGTCCGCCCGGCCCTATTTTTCTTTTGTCAAAATCGGGAATACCATCAGTGCTGAGTCTTGCAGCATCAAGGCTAAAACCGAGATCATTGACTGCACCGGATATACCACTTTCAACTTTATAAGTATCATAGGAACCACCTTCTGCACTTGCCCACACAGTTGGCGTAGATGTGCCTTTCTTAGTGGTGATACTTCTTACACCGCCAATGTCGTTGGAGCCATAGAGCACGCTTTCATTACCACGTAAGACTTCAATGCGTTCAACATTGTCGGTCGTTAAATGCGCAAAATCATAAGCACCGTTAGGGGAGCCAGGATCATTTACCTCAACGCCATCGATTAAAACCAGAGTATGCTCAGAATTTGCGCCACGTAAGAATACCGAGGTCGTTTGCCCCGGCCCACCTGACTGCACCACATCCACACCGGGCACTTCAGCCAGCATATCGGCAACGAAGGGTTTCTGCTCGCGTTTAATATCATCTTCAGTGATAACCGTAACACTGCTACCCACTTGCTCAATGGGTGTTTCAGTACGTGTGGGGGTTATAACAAGTTCAAGAGGCTCATCTGCAAGCGCAGAAAAACAAAAAAGGGTGGTAACTAAAAAAGGTATAAGACGCATACGACAATCTTTCTATGATTAAAATGAACAACTGCCGCATACGCAACCGCGCATATGGCAGTGTCACCACATAGAAAGATTTACCTATTGAGTTTTCCCGCTCAGAGTAAGGTAGCGTGACACGTTAGGCGGCAGGTCTCCTGACTCACAGATCCTAACAGATATTCAACCTTCCCAGTTTCCCAGTGGTGTAACGAATATCTGCTCCCTGCTTACAGTTGCGGGCACAGCTGAAGCCTCCAGATTGCTCTGTCACTTCATTCCCTATTATTTTCCTTTTACGGAAAACCGCTTGGAGTTGGGTATATGGTAGGGGAAGAAAATTGGCAAGGGATTAGTATCGCTTACTTCTTGCGGAAAGCATCAAGCGCAATAACTTTTGAGCTTTCTTGAGGAATTTCATCTTCGCTGTTTTGTGCAAAAGGAGTAGTAATAACCGGCACTTCTTCTACAATCTGCGATTCGTTCGCGCCCTTCACTTCAATACTGTGAAATTGCAAACCAAACTTGGTGCTGGGGTCAGCAAAGCCGGTGAGCGCGGCAAATGGCACCACTAGTTTTTCAGGAATATTGCTGAAACTCAGTGAAACACGGAACTGATCATCGTCAACCACCAAATCCCAGAACTGATGCTGCAACACTATGGTGATTTCATTGGGGTATTTAGCGCGCAGCGAATCCGACATAGCAACGCCCGGATAATCAGTGCGGTAAGAGATAAAGAAATGATTCTGCCCCGGCAAGCCTGAACGCTGCACCTGACGCAACATCTCGCGCACAGCACCACGCATGGCATTATCTATGAATAAGGCATAATCAAGTTGTTCAGGCATTAAATTCTCTTTTATAATTAGCGTTAACCAAAATTCAGTGAGGGGTTTCTGTTGCCCGGCACCCCTCGGGCCGCGTTACGTGCTAGAGCACGCGCT
Source organism: Alphaproteobacteria bacterium (assembly GCA_013288335.1). Classification (GTDB taxonomy): domain Bacteria; phylum Pseudomonadota; class Alphaproteobacteria; order Rickettsiales; family JABCZZ01; genus JABCZZ01. Next base: position 44,008 of record JABDCC010000013.1, on the reverse strand, counting down.
CGCCCAATTAGGCAGCAGCGCGAACTTCTACGACAGTGTTGTCGTTAGCAGCAACAAATGCAGAATTATCATTTGCATTTATCGTTTTGACCCATTACGGCGGAATCATGCCGAGCAAAAATCACCCCTTTATTGCGCCCGTCGAGCCTAATTCGCCCCCATAACTTGGAAGTAGCCCTCCTTCGCTAAAGCTTCGGAGGACACTCCAACGTCTTATATCGACTTCGTCTGCCAGCCCATTTGCATGGCCTGCCACCCGAAGTCGAAGACGCAGGGTGGTGGAGGCGCCGGGTTCTGCCCCCGGGTCCGAATCGCCTATTCTAAGTAACCATTTATCGCCATAGCTGTTTCCAGCAAAGCTATTATACCTTTAATCTGTGCAAATGTGAAGCGGGATTATGGCGTTATCTCAGGCGCTAGGCTTTGCCTGTTAGACCAAGTGCTGCCAATGGAAGCACATATAACCAGCACAATTGCCAGTAATTGCGGAAAAGACAGTATTTCTCCAAGGAAAATAAAACCTGATAAGGCACCGACCACCGGGTCAAGACTCATGATAATACCAATGGTTTTGACGGGGAGTTTTTTCATGGCAATCATCTCAAGTGTGTAGGGCAAAGCACTGGAGAAAAGCGCCAGGCTTGAACCAAGTAGGATAATTCTCCAACTAAAGAAGGCGCTACCCACATAGATTACCCCCATGGGCAAGGCAAGCAGCGCGGCAATTAAAACACCTAATGCTACCGCAATTCCATTATGTATGGTACCGCTTCCGATTTTCTTGCATAAAACAATATAGGAAGCCCAGAAAAATCCAGCAATAAAGGCAAAGATTACGCCCATAATATCTATATCAGCAGAGATTTTTGTAACCGGTAAAAGCAATGTGATTCCTACCACTGCAAATAATATCCACAGAAAATCTTTGGCGCTTCTGGACGCAAACAAGGCAAGCGAAAGTGGTCCGCTAAATTCTAATGCCAGAGAAATCCCAAAAGGAATACGCTCTATGGACATATAGAAAAACAGATTCATTCCCACTATGGAGATTCCGTACAAAAATATGGTAAGCCATTCCTTGCGTGATGGAAGATTTCTCCATGGCCGCCATATAATTATCAAAATAATTGTGGAAAAGATTAAACGAATGGCCGTTGTTCCCGGCGCACTCACAAGCGCAAATAGCGGTTTAGCAAATAGAGAAGCTCCCGTAAGACCAAGAACCATAGACATAATTACACAGATAACGCCAATAATCTCTTGGGTGGCATTGCTGTAATGTATCTTCATTTATAATTTTCTAAAAGTTGGAGTTGCATCTTATATGCCTCGCAAGTTATAACCAATTAATAAAATTTAAGGAAAGTAATAATGGCACTTACAGATTTACAGGCAAAAGAAATTGAAGCAATACGCGGTGATGCACAGAAAACCTACCGGGCAGTATCTCCTGCATTAGAGGAAATTCTTTACCAGCCGCTCCCTGTGCTTGATCACGGATTTGTACGGGTGATTGATTATATGGGTGATGATGCCGCCATCGTACAAGCCGCCCGCGTTTCCTACGGTAAAGGCACTAAAAAAGTTAATGAAGACGCCGGCCTTATCAATTACCTGATGCGCCACCGCCACTCTACCCCATTTGAAATGTGCGAAATCAAATTTCATGTGAAATTGCCCATATTTGTGGCGCGCCAATGGATTCGCCACCGCACTGCCAACGTCAATGAATATTCCGCGCGTTATTCTATTCTTGACCGTGAATTTTATATTCCGTCGCCAGCACATCTGGCCGCGCAATCCAAAACCAACCGCCAGGGACGCGCAGGTTTAGTGGAAGGCGCAGAAGCCAAACGCGTATTTGAATTGCTAAAAAATGACTCAGAGCAAGTGTACGATCATTACATTGAAATGCTCAATGAAGACGAAGCTGGCAATGAAATAAACCCTGATAAAAAAGGTCTGGCGCGTGAACTTGCGCGCATGAATCTCACAGTGAATTATTACACGCAATGGTACTGGAAAGTGGATTTGCATAATCTCATGCACTTCCTTTCACTACGCGCTGATGCTCACGCGCAATATGAAATTCGCGCCTATGCCGACGTGATGATTGATGTGCTGAAACGCTGGTTACCCATCACCTACGAAGCTTTCAAAAATTATCGCATTGGTGGTGTTTCAATATCCGCCAAAGGTCTTGCCGCACTTCGTCAAATGCTGGATGGTGTTCAGGTCACTGCGGAATCAAGTGGTATGAGTAAGGGTGAATGGAACGAGTTCACTCAGCTCATCAATAAGAAATAACTAATCTTATCTACCGACAGCAAAACCATTTGGTCCTTGGAAAGCTCTGGCATAGGGAGGAGAGTTGGCAGCATAATAAAGAGAAAAAATACTCCAAGCACTGTTTCTGTAAACCTGAATACGGTTATTTCCCGTATCCGCTACCCATATATTGCCAAATACATCACCCGTTATTGCAGCAGGCGCGTTGAATTGCCCCGCCGCTGTACTCACAGAAGAAGTGCCATAGATTTTCCAATTAGCAGTTTGTGTGCAATCATTTGTCAAACTGCATTTCTGAACTCTGTTATTGGCGGTATCCGCCACCCATATATTTCCTGCTGCATCTTCGTAAACCGCAGCAGGAGAATAAAACAGACCAGCAGCAGATCCAGAAACACCCGAGGTTCCGAAAGTTTTCCATATGCTTCCGTTATAATATTTTATACAATGATGACCGGTATCCGCCACTAGTATGTTACCGCTATTATCGATATATAACCCCTTCGGAAAAGAAAGCGCCGCTGCTGCCGAAATTGCAGATATATTCACGCTCACCGCAGCATTGGTATATTCCAATATGCTGCTTGCACCGGTATTGGCGATCCAGACATTACCGCTATTATCGACGGCTACTCCCACAGGTGCGCTTAAACCAGAGACAAATATTGATCTATTGATAGTGGGATTAAATTTCCAGATTTCAGAATCTGCAGGATCCGTTATATAAACATTTCCGTTATTATCTGTGGCAATACCATTGGTACTGGTAAAACTCATGCCCTCTCCAGACCATGTTCCAGTAGTATTCAGTAATGCGGGGGCGTTACCGTAATTAAAAATATTCGTAGTTGCATCCGTAGCCCACATGCAGGCCGGAAGGGATACAAAACTTGTTGATGGAGAACGCATCTGCCATGCTTCCTTAAAGGTGACAATATCATCAAACACATTCTTTGGCGTACCAGGTGTCAGTGCAGGTGCTTTTTGTATATAGGTTCCGTCAAAAACAGTTTGGTTAGGTCCGTTGGAAGTACCGCTCGGAAAGCCGTTGCTATTACAATGACAATTTTCGTCCTTGCTGGCGTCGCCGTTTGAAGCATTATACATACTTCCATTGAGCGTATAACCGCCATGTCCATTTGCACCATGACTAATAATTGCATATACGGCAGTCGTAGTGCGGGCTGCTCCGGTAGCATCGTTTACGGTAATCCCGAGAGAGGGATAACAAGCTGGCCCCAAAGCCGGTGGAAACGACCCTGTAATTGTCATACTAGCATCAACTGCATAGCCGAAATGCCTTCCCCAACCATCATACATATAACTGTCGGGAAGCTGCAATGCGCGAACCGGCACGGAACCTTCAACGGCATTTACTGTACCCGATACGAGATTAGGAGCAGGATTTCCTCCCCTGCATGAACCCGGATTCGCTGTGGGATCTGATTCAAGGCCATAATAGTTAGGGCTACTAGTGGCGGTTTGAGTTAAATCGCCCGGACAGGGTAGACGTCCGTAAATATTAGTATAATTAAGCAATGCCCCCTCTATAGCATCCATTTTAGCAACCGTTGCATCGGATTGACTTTTCTGGATGCTTGCCGTGAACATGACGATGCCACCACCTATTACTACAGCAATAATTGCAAGTACTATGGAAAGTTCTAGAAGGGTAAAGCCACGACGCATATTTATGCAAATAATGAATTATATAATTCGTTCATTATATACCAGAATACCGAATAATACACTGGATAATCAAGCCTTCTTGTTCTAATAAGCTTATGGCTCTTTTAAAGCACCCGTAGCTCAGCTGGATAGAGTGTTGCCCTCCGAAGGCAAAGGTCGTGAGTTCGAATCTCGCCGGGTGCACCATACTAAATCAGGGTTTCCTGAAAAAACTATTTACTGAAACTTAAATGCAAGAACACAACTCATGTTGCTGCCATTGCTGATAGACATCGTATAGCGCATCTGAGCTCCTGATACGTTATTATTGTCAAAACAGGTCGTTTTCACTGCAGATATTTGATAACCACTGCCAAATACCTGACCGGGTGCGGTACCTGTAGAATCAATATTGCCACCTGCCGCCCAATATATTGAAGAACTACTGGGATAAACAGCTAACACACTTCCAGTCGTCGGGTAGCCATCATCTATTTTTTGGTCGATGTTATAGGCTTGCGCTTGCGTCAAGTTCTTAGTGGCATCAGGAAAACCTATAATTCCAACTTGAAGATCCGCTATACCTGAGAGTCCAAAATAATTGATCCCGGAAAATGTCATACCGGGAAGATCAACTGAACCCGAACCCCCTGCCCATACATACACATAATTCCCCTGACCTATTTTGGCGGCAGGCATGTAGTTTGCTATTGCAGTTCCTGTTATCATAGAACCACCATGTGTACTAGAAGTGGCCGTGGTAAAACTTCCATCGATATACCCGGCTTGACTCAAATCTACCCAGAATACGGCTATTTCTCCGTACACTTCAGCGCAGCAATCAGCATTGCCACCTGCCAGTAGCCCATTACCATCTCCCTGTCCCAGACCCGTTCCTCTGGCTATAAATCCAAATGAACTAGCTTGCGGATCAGGCATATCACCCGGTAAATAGCCATATTTACCCTGAAAGGTATGTACTGCGGTATTGTATTTTTCTATCTGCGAGATTTGAGCACGCATGGCCGCCGCTGCAATTAAATCCTGCCCTACAAGCACTCCACCAACAATCAGACCTATAATAACCAATACAATGGAAAGTTCGATAAGCGTGAAGCCCGACTCAGCTTTTTGTTCATAAGTAAATTTTATATTTTGCTTTAACATACGTTTTTCTTTATAACTTATAAATCATAATATACCTTAAAAACTATTCTATATCATGTATTTATACTTATCATCATTAAACAAAACACTTCCCAAAATATCTTGAGTATAAATAATTCTTTTGAGCATGCGTAATTATGCACAACAATAATACTATATTAAAAAATAGTTAATTTTAAAACCAAAGATATGTATATTAAGGTCTTTATTATACTTTATGTTGTAAAAAAGCTCATGTCGGGACTCCTAGTTTACCCCGAAATATTTGACGCCTCATTTAACACAGGCCTTTAATGATGTCTTTTGATAATATTATAAGCAAAGCAGTGTGCCTGAACCAGCCCCATAGAGCATTTCTTTGCATTGCCCTGTTGTTTGGTTTTATTTATATTGCAATATCGCCGCCGTTTATTCCACTGGATGAAGATCATCATTTAACCCGTATCATTGGATTATCGGAAGGACACCTACTGAGCCCTGCTGAAGCGCCCATTGCCTTCAACGAGTTCATTTCCAAGGGTGCAGACAAGGTCCCTGATCCAAAAGATAGAAACACCCCCTATAGTTTTCGGGAAACTTACCATGCGCTTTTGGAAAAACCCGATACAAAAAACAGCCAGATAACTACCCTTAATTACAACAGGGCTATTATCTATTTCCCCGCTGCATATATAAGCGCCATACCTTTTGTGTTTCTGGCGATGCACATCAATGTATCGCCAATCGTAACTCTATATATAAGCCGCCTAAGTATTTTCTTGGGAAGTACCATTCTCATATATTATGCCCTTAAAATCACGCCGGTTTTAAAATGGCCGTTATTTTTCATCGCACTCTGGCCAACGACGGTATTCATACGCAGCAGCATTAGTGCGGATCCACTTACCCTTGGCTACATATTTCTTTTTACCGCACTTGTGTTAAGCGAATTTTATTCCGAATCACAGATTGTACTCAAAAAAACCACGTTTCTGAGCTTACTCGCATTGCTTATCTGTCTTTCTAAAACTGCTTATTTTCTACTTCCTTGTATGGCTATAATATTGCCACAAGAAAAATTCTCCTCACGCAAACAATACATCATATTTTTATTTAGTGTATGCGTTGCACCCATCGTGCTGGATGTACTATGGCTTATACTCACTTCACACACGTTTTATAACTTCCCCATTGCAGATGCGCACGCGATGCTCGAAGAACGAGCAACCGAGCATGAACAACTGCTATTTTTCTTAAATAATCCATTCAACTTTATCTGGGTAATTGCAAACACCTGCTATACACGCGGGCTTTTTCTCATTGAACAAGCCATTGCTATTAATGGCAGTTTTCCTGAATTTTCCGTATCCCTGCCCCAAATTATAACAACCCCCCTATTTCTATTGTTATTTTTTCTGCCATTTCATTCTCCCGAAAAACATCATGCCATTTCTGACAAAAACCGTGCATTGCTCGGTGGTATTTTTTGCGCCTCCTGTGGAATTATCTTTTTCATATTCTATATCACGTTTAACCGTTCGGTGATGCTAGAGACAGTTCACGGCTTGCAGGGACGCTATTTCACTCCCCTGCTGCCTTTATTGTTCCTTGCACTTCCGCATAAGGCTTTTTCACATAAAGCACATCGCTACTTCATCCCTTGCCTTATTTTATTGGTAATTGCACTGCTGGTACAAAATTTACTGTCCATATTAAGCTTTGATTATTATTGGTTTAAGTGATGGGTTAATTGCTTGCAATAAATACCAAAAATAATATACCTAAGATCAGGGGCAGCCACTGCCCCATTACAGACAACATAAATGGTAAATTAAAATATGCGTTCATTTACTAAAGGTGATGTTATATACCACGAAGGCGAGCCATGTGATTCACTGTTCATCATAGTATCTGGTGAAGTGGAAATTACCGGTAAATCTGTAAACTATATTGCGGTCGAAGGAGAAGTAATAGGTGAGCCCAGCCTTGCCAAGCATGCTCATCATACCGAAACCGCCATTGCAAAATCTGCGATAAAGCTCGAGCCTCTTTCAGAAGAGCATATAGAGCGACTAGTGGCTCAAACTCCTGCTGGACTCCAAAAAACTGTCCGAAAAATTTTTACAGACAGGCAATCTGGTAATGCTAACCATACAGCCCCCCTTGACAGCCTGGCAAAAGTTGCAGAGTCTTTGGAACGTATCACCAATCTGCTGGACAAGCGCTGTGATACTATTGAACGCAAATTAAATCATTCTTCTTCAACTCCAGAAGAAACTGCTCAATCATCCGGACAAAAATTCAGGGAACGCAATAAAGAAATGGCAAAGCATATGTCCGAGCTTGGTCCTATTCTTCCGCTCATTAACGATGAAACTATAAACGATGTGTTAATAAATGGTCATAACAAGGTCTTTATTGAGCGCGCAGGGCTTCTGGAAAAAACCGATGTCACTTTTAATGACGATAATGAAGTTTTTGACGTTGCCGAAAGCATTGTAAAAGCACTGGGCCGCAAAATTGATATCAATCGTCCGCTGGTGGATGCCCGCCTTGCTGACGGAAGCCGCGTGAACATTATCGCCCCGCCTCTGGCCGTTGACGGGACGAATATCTCCATTCGCAAATTCTCGAAGAAGGGTATTACCCTCGATAAAATGGTGGAGAATAATAATATAAGTGAACAGATTTCAGAATTCCTGAAAGTAGTCGGAAGATGCCGCCTCAACGTTATTATTTCGGGCGGTACAGGTTCGGGTAAGACCACACTGCTGAATGCCATTTCCCACTATATCGATAAAGACGAACGCATTGTCACCATCGAAGATGCTGCCGAATTGCAATTGCAGCAACCCCATGTTGTACGCTTGGAAACAAGACCGTATCACCCGGGAATGAAAATGGAAGATGAAGTCTCCATGCGTGATCTGGTGAAGAATTCCCTGCGTATGCGCCCGGATCGTATTATTGTCGGTGAGGTGCGCGGTCCTGAAGCGTTTGACATGTTACAGGCGATGAACAGTGGTCACGAAGGCTCTCTTACCACCATTCACTCCAACCACCCGCGTGATGCATTATCGCGCTTAGAAAACATGATCAGCATGGCGGATTTGCAGATTCCAATTAAATCACTGCGTTATCAGATCGCCTCCGCACTCCATCTCATAATCCAGATCAGCCGTATGCGCGACGGACACCGCCGTATCACCTTCATCTCAGAAGTGGTTGGTATGGAAGGCGACATGATTACTATGCATGATCTGTTCACTTATAAATCGGAAAGTGAAACACCGGATGGAAAATTGCTTGGCAAATTCAAATGGTCTGGCATCATGCCACGCTTCACCCGCCGTATTGAATATTTTGGTGAAATTCCAAGGTTGGAAAAAGCGCTTGGCATTAAATTCCCCAAAAATGCGCTTAATAGTGAAATAAGCGCTTCAATAAATTGAGCAATAAAAAAGAGGGTTATGAAAACATAACCCTCTTAATATTTGGCAATATACTTAGTTATACAGCTTCTTGTTCAATATCCGTATCATCGGATTCAATGAATCTGCCGCCAGTGCCATCAGGTTCCTTCAGCACATATCCGCGTCCCCAGACTGTTTCGATGTAATTTTCGCCGCCTGCCGCAATAGTAAGTTTTTTACGAAGTTTGCAAACGAACACGTCGATGATTTTTAATTCTGGTTCATCCACGCCACCATAAAGATGGTTTAAAAACATCTCCTTGGTGAGCGTCGAGCCTTTGCGTAAGCTCAAAAGCTCAATAATGCCGTATTCCTTACTGGTAAGATGAAGCGCTTTGCTATCTACATCCACTGAACGTGTATCCAAATTGACCGATAATTTTCCGGTACGGATGATGGACTCAGAATGGCCTTTGGAGCGGCGTACAATAGCCTGTATGCGGGCAATCAGCTCACCCTTATTGAAAGGTTTGGTAAGATAATCATCAGCGCCATAACCCAATCCTTTAATTTTCTGATCGGGACCAGAAAGACCGGAAAGAATTAGAATTGGAGTGGTGATTCTTGCAGCGCGGAATCTGCGTAAAACCTCGTAGCCGTCAATATCGGGAAGCATTAAATCAAGTATTATGATATCGTAATCGTAAATTTTTCCGATCTCCAAGCCCTCTTCGCCAAGCTCGGTGGTATCACAAATAATACCCTCGGAAGCAAGTGAAAGTTCTATTGCTTTGGCGGTTGATGAGTCATCTTCTACGAGTAAAACGCGCATTTTATCCCTCAATTGTTAAGCTAGAATGTTAACGAATGTTAATATAATCATATTTTCAATTATTAAACAACTGTTAATCTTTAGGAATTTGAGCAATATTTGTTTTTATATAGCTAATTATCCGCGAAAGCAGTTTGCCAATCCCTTAATATTACTATATAAATTAGTTAAATGAGGTAAAAATGTTTACTGAGCCCAAATATATAACTCTGAGCGAACCTTCTAATCCTGCCGAGCCTCGCCACATGGCATATTATGAGATTGGGGAGGCAAATAACGCTAATATTGTCCTTTGTGTTCATGGGCTTTCACGCAATGGGCTTGATTTTGAGGTACTGGCTCAGTCACTTGCTCCCAAATACCGGGTTATTTGCCCCGATATGGCGGGCCGCGGCAAAAGTAACTGGCTCACAAATAAAGATGGTTACAATTATTATACCTATTTAGCCGATATTTTACTCCTCATAAACCAGCTAAAAATTACCAAGTTTGATTGGGTTGGAACCTCCATGGGCGGCATCATTGGCATGATGCTCGCTGCGCAATATCCCCAGTTTTTTAAAAAGATGGTCTTAAATGATGTTGGCTCGGTGGTATCTGCGAAAGGGCTTAACCGAATTTTAGGGTATGTCGGCAAACAAACCGTTTTTGCTAATGAAGCAGAAGCGATGACCACCCTTAAATCAATCATTACATTCTTTGGCATCTCTTCTGAAGAACAATGGCAGCAAATGTTCCGTGCGAGTTTTGTCAAATTACCGGATGGGCGTGTTGCCTTCGCTTACGATCCGGAAATAAACAAGCCCTTCCGGGAAACAGCATTGAAGGGAGACGCAATAACCGATGTTGATCTCTCCGCTATATGGAACGCCGTGCAATGTCCGGTGCTTATCTTACGCGGGGCAATCTCTGATATTCTCACGCGTGAAACAGCGAATAAAATGTGCGAGCGACAAATTTCAACCAAACTTATCGAATTTGCAGGAGTCGGTCACGCGCCCGCTTTGCTCGATGAGAATCAGATCACTGTAATAAAAGACTGGCTTGGCTAAAATGGATTTGCTATAAAGTTGTATAAACTCAAGGTATGTAAATGAGAATAAGTGCACTACTAGTTTTGTCGCTTCTGCCCACAATGGCGCTCGCCGCTCCTTATGAGCCCAAAGATCAATACATCACCAATTGCCATATAACCCCCGCTATTAACAATACTGAGCATTATCCGGGCAGAAACGCGATAGTACCATCCAATAAACTAGCGCTTCCTGCAGGTAAATCGCATTATGCAGACGGCGAACTGGTGACTATTTCAGGCAGAGTGTTTGACGAAAACTGCGTACCGGTGAGCGACGCCATCGTAGAAATATGGCAAACAGGGCCTGATGGAAAATATGTAAAAACAACGCTGAGCGGACGCATGAGCTCCGCTGCGTATTTTACGGGTTCAGGTCGTGCGATTACCGACAATCTCGGGCGCTTTGATTTCGTGACATTATTCCCCGGTCAGGAAACCCGCAAACATAAACATGAAGACGTGGCTATACGCGCGCCCTTTATTCATGTGCGCGTGATGCATGAAAAATTCTCTCCCCTTACCACGGAGATGTTTTTTGGCGGCGACAGGCGTAATGACACCGATAAAATATTTATGAAACTCCCCTCGGAAAAGCAGGATTTGCTTGCAGCTCACGTGTGGAAACGTGCAACCCCCGAAGATGGCGTTGCAGTGCAGTGGGATATTACTCTCCGCGGAAAGAACGAATACAGAAAGTTCTAGTGGGTGTCATGGTAGCCAGCGCATTTATTTCTACTGATGAATTACAAAATAAGCTTGTAGCACCCAATGTAAAGATTGTGGATGCGTCATGGCATATGGCTTCCGAAAAACGTGATGCATTTACTGAATATAAAACCTCCCATATTCCGGGGGCAGTGTTTTTTGATATCGATGAAGCCTGCGACAAGCAAAGCCCCTACCCTCACATGCTGCCAACACCGGAGACTTTTGCCAAAGTAACGAGTGATCTTGGTATTGCTAATCAGGATGAAGTTATCATCTATGACAGCAATGGCCTGTTCAGCGCGCCGCGTGTGTGGTGGATGTTTCGTGTATTTGGTCACGATAATGTAAAAATATTAAACGGCGGATTACCGAAATGGTTGGCAGAAAATAGATTGATGGAAGCGGGTGACGTTGCAACTGCCCCGTCAATATTCACAGCACATTTTAAGCCAGAGTTGTTACGAGATATTAAACAAATGCAGCACAACCTGATCACAAATAATGAACAAGTGATTGATGCGCGCTTGCCTGCCCGTTTTGCTGGCACAGAACCTGAACCGCGTGCAGGCTTGCTCAGTGGACATATCCCCCATAGTGTAAACGTACATTATAAAGAGTGTATAGCAGCGCCTTCTAATACAATAAAGCCAGCAGAAGAGTTGCGTGCATTATTCGCAAGTAAAAATATTGATTTAAACAAACCCATCACCACCAGTTGCGGCTCCGGCATTACCGCTTGCATCCTCGCTGCAGCACTTTATGAACTTGGCATTAACGCCGCTGTCTATGATGGCTCCTGGGCAGAATGGGGAAGTTTGAAAGCTTCTTAATTTGCTTTAAAAACCGCCAACAACTCCCTTGCTCTTCCGCGATTTTTTCCATTACTGCTAATAAAACGTTGTACATCAAAATGCGTGAGTTTGGCGTCTGCATAAATAGCACGGGTAAAATCCGTATCGTGATTGGAAATAATGACTGGCACACCACGTGCAGAAAGTTCTTTCGCTAATTCTGCTAACTCTTTTTGTTCAGCCTCACCAAATAATTTAGCGCCGTAGCTGGTGAAGTTAGAGGTTTTGGAAAGCGGAACATAGGGTGGATCGCAATACACAACATCACCCACTTTTGCTGCACGCATCACCTCACGAAAGTCAGCAATTTTGAACTCTGCATTTTTGCTCTTGCGAGAAAATTCCTGCATTTCAATCGCCGGGAAATATGGTTTTTTATAGCGCCCGAACGGGACATTATAGCCGCCCTTGGCATTATAGCGGCAAAGGCCGTTATACCCGTGACGATTTAAGTAAATAAACAATGCGCTTTTGCGCCGTGGATTTTTGCTCGCATTAAACTCCGCACGAAAAGCATAATACTGCTCCGCTTCGTTATATTCTGGCGTAAACAGCTTGCTTGCGTAATTGATGAATTCCGCGCTTTCTTCCTTCAATAAACGATAAAGATGAATTAAATCCGCGTTAGTATCAGCAAGTAGTACCCTTTTATATTCGGTATTCATGAACACCGCAGCTGAGCCTGCAAATGGCTCAATCATGCGGTTTCCTTGCGGCAATAGGTTTTTGATACGCTCTATAATAGCGTATTTATTGCCCGCCCATTTAAGAAATGGCTTCAGAAGTATCTCCGTCGTTAAAGTGCTGATGCCCTATAACTTCATTATTAGCGGGATCAGGTCAAGTTTTTCATTGAATAAGCTTGCCGTTTTCGTCTATGTTGCGCCCTATCATGACTGACGCACCCAAATATTACCCCGATGTCGAGGCAAATCCTGATTTTTCCAAAATCGAGGAACGCATACTGGCAAAATGGAAAAGTGAAAACACCTTTAAAACTTCGGTAAATGACCGCCCTGCCTTGCTGAACGGGCATAATAACGAATTCATATTCTATGATGGCCCGCCTTTTGCCAACGGTCTGCCGCATTACGGGCATTTACTCACCGGCTTTGTAAAAGACTTGTTCGCACGTTACCAGACCATGCGCGGAAAGCGCGTAGAGCGCCGTTTTGGTTGGGATTGCCATGGCTTGCCCGCAGAAATGGGTGCAGAAAAAGACTTGGGCATTTCAGGCCGTCAGGCAATTATCCAATACGGTATCGGCAAATTTAACGATTATTGCGAAAGCTCGGTGATGAAATACACCCTGGAATGGGAGCATTACGTCACCCGTCAGGCGCGCTGGGTCGATTTTGAAAATAACTACAGGACGATGGATACCAATTATATGGAGTCCGTCATTTGGGCGTTTAAGCAGATTTACGACAAAGGACTTGCCTACGAAGCCTACCGCGTGATGCCTTATAGCTGGGCAGCCGAAACTCCGCTTTCCAACTTCGAAACCAAACTCGATAATTCCTACCGTAACCGTGACGATAAAGCGGTAACGGTGGCGTTTGAACTCAACACTCCGCCGCACGGTGCACCACCCGCAGAGAAATATTATGTGCTTGCCTGGACAACGACGCCCTGGACATTGCCAAGCAACCTCGCGTTGGCGGTGAATAAAGAGTTGGAATACGTCTATTGCGGTAAAGATGGCGAGCCTAATTCATGCTATATAGTCGGTTCTAAAGCCAGGTTTGGATTAGAATCATTAGGCTTTTACCCATACACAACTAAGCCCGTAGAAACAAAAGACGATACTAAAAAGATGCTATACGATGGCCCTTTAGTAATGCGCGTTATCGGTTCTGATTTACTTGGCCTCTCCTACCATCCTCTCTTCCCTTACTTCGCTAATCATAAACATGCTTTCAAAATCCTTGATGGATCAAATTTCGTTACTGATACGGACGGCACAGGCATCGTGCATATGGCGCCGGGGTTTGGTGAAGAAGATCAAAAAGTCTGCGAAGCAAATGGCATCGAACTCGTCTGCCCGGTAGATGGCGCAGGCAGATTCACCGATGAAATTTATGATCTGCCGGATTTATCGCTCAAGGGCATGAATGTCATCGAAGAAAACGTCGAAAAATATAAATTCGGTGAAGCCAACGAAGTAATTACCAAATGGCTGAAAGAGCATGGCCAGCTAATTAAGCAGGAACAAATTATCCACTCCTATCCGCATTGCTGGCGCACTGATAAACCGCTTATATATAGAGCCGTGCCGAGCTGGTATGTGGAAGTCACCAAATTCCGTGACCGCGCAGTGGAGTTAAATAAAGAAATTAACTGGATTCCTGAACATATCCGCGACGGGCAGATGGGGCATATGCTTGCGACCGCTCCCGACTGGTCAATCTCACGCAACCGTTTTTGGGGTACGCCGATCCCCATATGGAAAAGCAAATCCGGAAAGATGAAAGTATTTGGAAGTATCGCAGAGCTTGAAAAAGCAAGTGGCCGCAAAATTGATAATCTCCACCGCCCGTATATTGATGAAGTCATCATCCACGAAGGCGGCGAGGAATTCAGGCGCGTTGAAGATGTGTTTGATTGCTGGTTCGAATCCGGCTCCATGCCGTTTGCACAGGTACATTATCCGTTTGAGAATAAGGAATGGTTCGACACCCACTTCCCTGCCGATTTTATCACCGAGTATGTGGGGCAAACACGCGGCTGGTTCAACACGCTCATCATGCTTTCCACTGTTTTGTTCGACAAACCACCCTTTAAAAACTGCATCTGCCACGGCGTGGTGCTCGATTCTGAAACCGGGCTTAAATATTCCAAACGTCTCAAGAATTATAAAGATCCGACCGAAGTTATGGATAAATTCGGTGCCGACGCACTGCGCTGGCTGATGATTTCTTCGCCAGTCATGCGCGGGCTGGATATCTCTGTTGACCCAGAAGGCAAATTCATCCGTGACGTAGTGCGCCTTGCCATAAAACCGATCTGGAACGCCTATAACTTCTTCTGCCTCTACGCTAATGCGGATGGGGTGAAGGCGGAGTATAGCCTAGATTCAAAAGATATTATGGATCGCTACATACTCGCAAAATGCAAACAGGCTGTAGAAACGGTAAAAGCAGCACTCGATAGTTATGATACGCCCACTGCAACAGAAGCAGTGATGCAGTTTTTTGATGCACTGAATAATTGGTACATCCGTCGCAGCAAAGAACGTTTCTGGAAGAGTGAACATGACGCTGATAAACAAACAGCTTACAACACGCTTTATACAGTTCTTACTATTATGTGCCGTGTAAGCGCTCCGCTTCTGCCGCTTACCACAGAAGAAATATACACTAGCCTGACAGGCGAAAAGAGTGTTCATCTGGCAGAATTCCCGTCATTGCAAGCCGGAGAAGAAGCAGACACGGTGAAACACATGGATACAGCGCGCGACATCTGTAATGCCGCTCTGGCTATTCGCAACAAAATAAATATTCGTGTGCGTCAGCCACTAAAAGAGTTATTTATCTGTGCGAATCTGGAAGTAATTAAGGACACATCGCTGTATAAAATTATTGAGGAAGAGGTGAATGTCAAAAGTGTGAAGGTCGATGGCAAACTAGAAGATCTTAAGCGTTATGCCGACTACAAACTCCAAATTCATTTCCCTGTTCTCGGAAAACGTCTGCCAGATAAAATAAAGCAAATCATCCCCGCCTCTAAAAAAGGTAGTTGGAAACAGTTGCCAGATGGTCGCATTGAAATCGCCGATGAGGTTTTGGAAAAAACCGAATTTGCAATTCTGCTGGAACCCAAGCCAGAATATAAAAACAGAGCGCAGCCACTTTCCACTAATGACGCGCTGGTAATTCTCGATACCACCATCACCCCGGAACTGGAGGCAGAAGGCTACGCACGCGATCTGGTGCGACTCATCCAGCAGGCACGCAAAGATGCAGGCCTGCATGTCACCGATCGCATTCACTTACGCCTCCGCGTCTCGCCAAAAATTGCAGATGCTTTGCATGTGCATAAGGATTATATTGGGCAACAGGTACTTGCAGAAGCTTTCGTAGAAGGTGATATGGTGGATTGTGATTTCATCATCAACGAGACCATAGACACGGAACAAATTTCAATCGGATTTACGACTGTAAAATTATGAACATGGAATCACCCACAGTTGGAATCATAAGTGCAGGCGCATGGGGTACTGCCCTAGCAGTCATTGCTAACCGCGCCGGAAGCAAGGTCACGCTCTATTCGCTCAACCCCAATGTGCTGGAATCCATCCGCACCAAACGCACCAACGATGCATATCTTCCGGGCATCTTTCTCGATCCACGCATTACGGTAACCGATAATTTAGCTACCATGTGCGCGTCCGACATTATTATTCTGGCAGTTCCCTCACAGCATGTGCGCTCTACCTGCATATGGCTTTCCGATCAGCTGGATTCCAGCATACCCATCGTCATTGCCACCAAAGGCATTGAGCGCGGAAGCCTCGCACTGATGAGCGATGTGGTATCTGCCATATTGCCTAAAAACCCCATTGCCATTCTAACCGGTCCCAACTTTGCCAGCGAAGCCGCAAAAGGATTACCAACTGCAACCACAATTGCTTGCACGGATTCGGCAATCGGCGACCAAATCATTTTCAGTTTAGGCGGAAAATATTTCAGGCCTTATCAAACAGACGACATCATCGGAACTCAAATCGGCGGCGCAGTAAAAAATGTGATCGCGATTGCTTGCGGTATCGCTATCGGGCGCGGATTCGGAGAGAACGCACGGGCAGCACTCATCACCCGTGGCATCACCGAGATGAATCGCCTCTGTGTTGCCAAAGGCGGAAGGCAGGAAACATTGATGGGACTTTCGGGTGTCGGCGATCTGGTGTTGACCTGCAGCAGCGAAATATCACGCAATATGTCACTAGGGATAGAATTGGGTGAACAAAAACAGTCCGTGAAGACGATTATAGAGAAAAGACAGCAAAAACTGGCCGAAGGTATCGCGACCGCTGATTCCGTAACAGAACTTGCCAAAAAGATAGGTATTTCAATGCCTATTTGTAAAACTGTGCGCGATATTCTGAGCGAAGAGATTGGCATCGACGAAGCTATCACAAATCTGCTGGAACGGCAGTTTGTATCGGAAGTTATTCAAACAAGCTTCTGATTTACCTAATTATTATTAATATTCATTTAATATTAACATAATTGTCATAATTTATTCACACTTCAAGCGTATACTGAAACAATAATTAGAGAGATTCTTTGTTTTGTGTTAATCTAATCTTAATAATTATGGGTTACTATAAACAATAATAAGAGCGATTCTTTATATCATTCGACGTTTGCAGGAGTGGGTTATGAAAAAAGAAGATTTCAGAAAACAATACGAGGACATTACGTTCCTCTATGATTTGGCTGAAGAGCTTGCCTCTACCATTGAGAGTGAGTTTGTGAAGGATTCAGAAAAGCAGTTAGCACTGGTGGAACCGCTCATCAATGAAGTGGCAGATGCAACTGATATTCTGACAGAGGAATATCTTAATCTTCTGGAAAACCCCTCGAATAAAAAATCAGCAAAGAATCGTGTCGAAGGTGCATTGCGCAAGATTTTTATGGCGCTTGAAGATTACCGTGCACGTCTTAAGGATACTGGCGTGAATACCTTAGGGGCGCTCGCCAATATCGCGGATATTATCGCCGATAAAATTCATAAACAGGCAGAAAAAATTACCATTATCTTCATGCATTTGATTCAGATGTCGCTTGATCGCGTTATGCGCAAACATGAGATGGATGAATTCAAACGTGCGAATGAAAAATTGGTAAACACGTTGCTGTTGCAACACGCGCATTAATTTCTCTTAGGGCCACTCTACTTTATCTTTCAAAACTATCTATAACCAATTATAGATAGTGTATGGATTCATCTGCAAAAAAAATATTATCCGGCAAAAAAATCTGGGCGCTACTCGATGAGCGTCAGGGTAATACCAGCCAGACCGTAGGGGTGACGGAAGCCCTTGGCGCGCCGTTTGAAACCAAGAAAATTGAGTTTAACGAACTGACAAGGCTACCTAATTTCCTTATAAATAACAACACTATATACATTAAGAAAGCAAGCCGAGCACAGCTTGCACCACCTTGGCCAGATATAGTAATTTGCTGCGCAAGGCGGCTTGGTATTGTAGCCTCTTATATTAAATCACAAAACCCATCTACCTTTGTAGTACAGATTCAGTGGCCGGGTTTTCCGAGTTCGCAGTTTGATCTGATTGCAGCACCTAAACACGATAATGCAAAACCCGCCAAAAATGTTTTTGTCACCATCGGCGCACCTAATCGTGTTACAGAAAGTTTTTTAAAGAGCGAAGCAGAACATTGGCGTTCAAAAATATCTGCGTTGCCATCTCTAAGAATAGCAGTGCTCATCGGTGGTGATTCACGCTCACGAAAATTTAACGCGCCACTTGCAAAACAGCTCGCCATATCAGCCTCGAATCTGGCTAATTCCCTGGGTGGATCGCTACTTATAACAACAAGTAGGCGCACCAGTGCAGAAGTGCCGCCGATGCTAAGAGAGTTTATCACAGCACCTCATTATATCCATTACTGGAGTGATGCGGATGCCCCAAAAGATAATCCATTTTATGGATTTCTAGGACTCGCCGACGCAGTGATTGCCACCGGTGAATCTACTTCCATGTGTTCAGAAGCATGTGGATCAGGAAAACCGGTATTTATATTTTCAACCCCGGAATTTGTTCCTTCTAAACTTCAGGAATTCAATAACGACCTGATTCGTCATAAACTTGCAAAGCCATTGCTGGAACAAGGAAATTCCCTTTTTACCCCTCCATTCCGACTCGATGACTCCTCCGCCATTGCCGCAGAGATACTCAAAAGGCTTGCAAAGCCAGCCTTTTAGGCGGTTTTCCCAACATTTTTCCAATTGTGACAATTGTGTGAATTTTTGAGTACAATCATAGTATTAGGTTGGGAAAAACCCTCAAAAATGATATCATAAACGCATAATAACCAGGATTTATGCGATGCGGTTTGAAGGAAAAATTACCAACGCGTTAGGATATTTGTCGGGCGGCTTCCATGCTGTGCCTCCGCATAATTCTGCAACTCCGCAAAAAAACTTCCCCAGTATGCACCGTTTGTACAACGTGCTTGGAATGGTTATTGGCTTTTCCGTGATGAAATATATGTCGGACATTTTGTTCGGTCATAAAATTAACGGCAGCCAGTATGAAGAAATCCGAAGACAAGACGTTCCTCGTCCTTTGCGTTTCTTACATGGCGCCATAAAATATAACCCCTTCTCCGATCACCCACGTGACCAATGGCTTAAAGTGCTGCATCAGATGTTACCTGCTGCCGGTGGTGCAATTGGTGCCGTGCAGGGCAGTTCGTACTTCTTCAAGACAAGTGCGATGGGACCTCACATAAAAGCTCTCAATGAAAAAGTGCTGAAGAAAGAAATTTTAAGTCCATTAGAATCCGATACACTCGCTAGCTACAAACAAGGTTTGATATGGCGCAATATAGCCGGCGGTACTGCATGGCTTGCAAGCGTTTCAGGTCTTACTGGTTTGCTTTATGGTACTTCACTGAACTCTGCATTCTTTCTGAATAACAATGCCAAAACCATGGTGGGCGCCGCAGAAGCTTTCGGCCTTCCATTCCTGCGTAAATTTTCTAATACCCAATCCAAACTCGCGATGGGACCGGAAAAAGCATTTAATAATATACTCAGCAGAACTTCTAATTTCTTAAACCAGGCCAAAGGGAATACTACTGTTGCCTCAGAAAACTTTGGCAAGGAAATGGCCAACTCCGTATTTTCTCCGTTGTTTCGCAAACTAAATGATGACGAGAAGAAAACTATCGTTACAAAAATTCAAAATATTTTTGAGGAAGCATATAACACGCACAAAGGAAAAGAAACCGCCGTAATCCAGAAAGAAATTAGTGAAGGTATCAATACCTACCTTAAGAGCAATAATTTGCAGAAACTCGGTGGTGGCATGCTCACCGGAAATAATGGTTGGCTTGGCCGGATTGCTGAGTCTATGGATTTTGGCAAAAAGATTGATGCTATTCGCTTGAAGATTCCCGCTCTGAATACCGCAGCAGAAAAAGCCGCAAGCAGTGCCGCAAAAAGCTGGGGTATCGCGGCGGGCGCAGCAGGTGTTGGCTTAGCCACTGCCGCAATGGCTTCTACAGGTGCCACTAAAATTGACAAAGATAACTTATCGGCTATTTCTGCTGAGGAATATGTAAAGCGTCTTGAAAATCAGCAATCCGCCAAAAGAAGTTTTGTAAATGGTGGGTTGCTCGGATTTGCAAAATGGATGGGTGATGCCGCACTTGCCGTAGTTCCCGTACATCGCTTCTGGTCGGCGATCGGTTTAAGCGGCGGTGGGTTTTTAGGACTTAAAGCAGGTGAGTTACTGACTGGTCGTCGTTTAAGCAATGATGCAGAAATTGCTAAAACCGCCTATTCAAAAATATTACAACCACTCTATGGTTTGCTTAAATACGATCCCAACAATACCTCTTTTGCAAACCGCATGAAGAAATTTGGTGGGCTATATACCTTTGCAGCCTTCTGTTTTGCAGGCGTTGCATGGGGTAGTCACCATGCCTATAAACCCGCCTATAAGAAAAATGAAAAAATGGAGTCGCTGGAAGATTCTATTGCACGCGTCCGCCAGATTCACGGTGACAAGATGATTCTTCCGGTG
Organism: Alphaproteobacteria bacterium; assembly: GCA_013288335.1. Taxonomy (GTDB): domain Bacteria; phylum Pseudomonadota; class Alphaproteobacteria; order Rickettsiales; family JABCZZ01; genus JABCZZ01. The sequence continues at coordinate 23,247 of JABDCC010000013.1, read as the reverse complement.
GCACTTTCCAGTATTTTTGGATCAGCTGCCGGTACATTTCTTCTCGAGTTTATTCCCTTCATAAACTACGGCGCATCACTCTCTTACCGCACTGTCTCTATGCAGGATCGCCACGTCATGACACCAGGACTGAAGTCCATTAGTGGTGGCGCTACCAATTCTTATTTCAGCTTGCGTGAAGGTACTGAATATATCTGCAAATACGCGGTTCATAACCCTGACAAAAACCCAACGGAGTTTGAATATCTGGCGCGTACCATATTAGAGCCACTCACTAAAAGTTCCGGCATGCCACTCACCGGAGAGCATATTGCCAAATTCGTCGAAAAGATTCATGAAGTTCGCGATAAATACTGGGAAGAAGGCGGCGTGCCAAAAGAAAAACAAGATGCACTCAAAAAAGAAATGGTTGAGCATTTCAAAGGCAAAGGCCTTGATAAAACTCTCTATGAGTGTGGCGTCGATACCTTAAAAATAAAATTCACCGAAGTGGGTGGGTTGATTGGTAAATTTGCAAAATTCTGTGGTGCAAAAAAGAAGATTGAGAAGGAGCAGGAAGCGTATCACGCCTTAGTAAATGGCTGGCGCAAAGACTGGAACAAGGAAGAATCTGCAAAAGAAGAGCCGGAAACAAACTTGAAAGTGGTGCATAATGCTATCAATCCACCGGATGCAGAAAAGCCAGCAAGAACTTTTGCAACCGAAGATAAGAAAAAATCCATAAAACCGCAGGAAGCGAAAATAGTCCCATTTACGGATAAGGTTGCTTCTAATGACTCTGTAATGGCGCAAGGCGCCTAATAGTTCACCCGTGCTTTGAGCGCCGCGCCTAATGTTCCATCATCCAGATAATCAAGCTCGCCACCCATGGGAATTCCATGTGCTAAACGGGATATCTTTACGTTGCAATCCACCAAGCGATCACTGATGTAATAAGCAGTGGTCTGGCCTTCCACTGTGGCATTGGTTGCAAGAATCACCTCGGCAACTTCCGGCGCGCTCGCGCGGGTTACTAAACTTTCAATGTTCAATTGCTCGGGCCCTCTGCCATCAAGCGCCGACAACACTCCACCCAATACATGATAAAACCCGCGAAACATTTTGCTGCGCTCAATCGCCCATAAATCAGCAATTTCCTCTACTACGCAAATTTGCGAGTGGTCACGTCTTGTATCACTACAAATGTTGCAAGGGTCAACAATATCAAGATTACCACACACATGACAGGTGCGTATGGTCTCACTCGTTTGTAATAAGGTATTCACCAAAGGATTAAGCAACTTTTCTTTGTTTCTTATCAAATGCAGCACAAGACGCCTTGCCGAACGTGGCCCAAGCCCTGGCAATTTTGCAAATAAAGCAATCAGCGAATCAAGAGAAGTTGTCATGGTAAATTAATTACTTCTTCCTTTTACCGCGACGATCACCCATGCGTCGCCGCTCTTTTTCTACAGGTATTGAAACCTTGCGACGATCTGCAGGCTCCGCACGACGTTCATGAGTAACCACTAATTGGATGGAATTATTAATCTTGGCACGTTGTCCTGCCATATAGCCTTCGCATTTTTCTATAAGTTCCGTATTACTTATTTTTCCATCAATTTCAGTAAAACAGACATTGACCTGCGTTAGGAGTTCTTCACTTTTTACCTTCAGTGCCGTGATACTAATCGCCCAGCGCAAACGGTTCAACACCATACGCGCCGCTTCCTGCGAAGCATCCACAAGAATTATGCCTATTGAACGCTCCGACAAAGTGCCAATAGTATCTTCTGAGCGGAGCTTCTGTTTGCATATAGTGCTTATATGTTTATGGATTTCGGTACACACTTTCTCGCCATACTCCGCCTTGAGCCCCTCGTAGTGATTGATATCAAGTACTGCAAAGGAGGCAGAAATATTTTTATTCTGCACGTAATATATGATGAGCTCGACATCTTTTATAAGTGACAGACGATTGGGCAATCCTGTCGTTTCATTAATAACTTCATGCCCTTTAAAATTCTCTTTGAGCATATCGCGAAAAATACTCTCTTTGCGCAATTTTTCTTCATCTACCAGCACCAGATGGAACCACGGATTTTTGTCTATAGCCTCGCCAGGGATAATACGAAGTTTGAATTCAACTTCCCTGGAATCCGAGGTTTTTATAGCAAATTCCCGAATCTTGCTCAGTACCGCAAAGAGATCTTTTTCATCTTCTTGAAATTCAACAAATTCGTTAATAATACTGGCAATGCGCTCCGGCAGGATAATGGAAAGTGGCTGCCCCACCAATTCCTCATTTGTATAGCCGGTGACCCGCATTGCTTCATCATTTAATGCAGCTATTTCAACTATCTTGCGGGAATTATTCTGACAAACGATGAAAACCGCATCGGATTTGCGGTAAGTGTTAAGAGCCTTAGATGGATTTATCAATGCGACCATAATACTTATCTCTATTCATCTAGTGACAAAATCTATTGCTTGTACTAACACCATGCAAGATATTTCTAAAGAATATAGCTGGATCATATGGAAAAAGAAACCCGCCTAAAAAGATTATATTTCAGGAGCGCCCACCGCGGCTCCAAGGAAACCGATCTGATACTTGGCCCCTATGCTGCAGCGCGACTCAAAGACATGTCCGAAGTACAAATTGATGAATTTGAGGCTTTTTTGGCTGAAAGCGACACAGATATATGGAACTGGGTCATAGGTAAATATATGCCGCCGGAAAACCTCTACATAACACTGATTGACGATCTTAGAAAATTATATGACGTTTCCAACTGATATTTTTAACAATGGTTCTCATGAGCTTGCCGGAGTCGCACGCGGCTCGGAAAGCTATGTGCTTGCCCAAATTCTTGAGATTCAAAAGCGGGATATAATTTACATTGCCTCCAGCGACCGCGAAATGGAAACCGTGCGCGCAGGACTCGCATTTTTTGTGCATGATGCAGAAATAATAACACTCCCGGCGTGGGATTGTCTTCCTTACGATCGCGCATCCCCTAATGCTGCGTCACTATCTGCACGCATTACTGCATTATCAAAGATGTCAGAACTTGCTAAAAACCCGCGCATCATACTCACTACAGTCAATGCAGTATTGCAAAGATTACCGGAAAAATCACTCATGCAAAATGCCCGCTTTGCTTTAAAAAGTGGTGCAACCCTGTCGCATGATTCGCTTATTCATTTCTTAAGTGAGAATGGCTACCGGCGCACCTCAAAAGCTATGGATGCAGGGGAATTTGCGGTACGCGGCAGTATTATTGATATCATTCCCACCGGTCAGGAGAATGGCATAAGGCTTGATACTTTCGGCGATAATCTTGAGACAATTCGTTTGTTCGAGCCCATATCGCAACGCAGCACTGAGAATCTTTCGGAAATTACCTTGCGCCCTGCAAGTGAGGTTATTCTTAACAAAACCACTATTGAATGTTTCCGTGAAAAATACCGCCTTACTTTTGGCGCAATCACTCGTGATGATCCCGTCTATGAAGCCGTCTCAGAAGGACGTGGCAATGTGGGCATGGAACATCTTTTGCCATTATTTTATGAATCCCTAACCACTGTTTTTGATTATGCGCAGAATGCAACTATTATACTCGATTCTCAGGCAGAGATGGCTAAAGCTGAGCGGCTTGAGCAAATAGCTGAATATTATGAAGCACGCAAAAACAGCACTAAAACCAAGCAATACGGGGTAACGCCCTACCCTGCTTTGCCACCAGATAGTTTGTATTTAACGCAATATGATTGGGAGGCACGCACTCGCGATCGTATTGTTATTACCTTAAAACAATTCATAGCGGCAGGAGAAGCATATAACCTTAATTACCATCCGGCGCGTAACTTTGCTGCGGGTAAGTTAACCGGCGAAGCATTGTTTGATGATTTGCGTGATTATGTTGTTACGCAACGCTCTCGGGGCTCAAGCACCCTAATCGCCTGTTATTCGGTGGGCAGTCGTGAACGCATCGCCACCATGCTTCATGAGCATCAGTTTCATCCCTTGCGTTTGGAAACCTACGCCGATGCAAAAAACGTCAGTGGTAAAACCGTGGGCCTTGCGGTCATTGCAGTGGAACGCGGTTTTGAGGCTGATAAAATATCGCTTATCAGTGAACAAGATTTATTCGGTGAACGCATCATTCGTGCCACCGCGAAACGCAAAAAACCTGAGCAATTCCTCCTCGAAGCCGCCAACTTTATGCCGGGTGAGCTGGTTGTACATAGCGAACATGGTATTGGACGCTTCGACGGACTCGTGACGCTGGAAGTATTAGGCGCACAACATGATTGTCTCAAAATTGTCTATGAAGGTGATGATAAATTATTTCTGCCGGTAGAAAATATAGATGTAGTTTCACGCTACGGCAGTGAAGAAGACGGTGCAAAACTCGATAAGCTCGGTAGTGCCTCCTGGCAGTCACGCAAAGCCCGCCTTAAGGAACGCATCACCATCGCCGCCGAAGAATTACTTGCGATTGCTGCTGAGCGTGAACTTAAAGTTGCCAGTCCGCTTAATACCCCTGAAGGCTTATACGAAGAATTCTGCGCCCGTTTCCCTTATGCGGAAACTGAAGATCAGGCTAAAGCTATTGAAGATGTACTGGGTGATATAGCTTCAGGAAAGCCAACCGATAGGCTCGTTTGCGGAGATGTAGGCTTTGGAAAAACCGAAGTTGCCATGCGTGCCGCTTTTGTTGCAGCAAGCGCGCGAACAGAAAATGGCCGCATTCAGATTGCCATCATTTGCCCCACGACTCTACTCTGTCGTCAACATTTCCATACCTTTAGTGAGCGCTTCTCTGGATTGCCATTTACCATAAAACAACTATCGCGACTCACCACCGCAAAAGAAAATAAAAAAACCCTCGAAGGTCTTGAAAATGGCAGTGTTGATATCGTCATCGGCACGCATGCGCTGCTTGGAAAGACTATAAAGTTTAAAAATATAGGCATGCTGATTATTGACGAAGAACAGCATTTTGGCGTCGCACAAAAAGAAAAACTCAAATCCCTCAAGGGCGATATTCATGTGATTACCCTATCGGCAACACCGATTCCGCGCACTTTGCAATTGGCGCTTTCCGGCGTGCGTGAACTCAGTATCATCGCCACCCCACCAGTCGACAGGCTTGCTGTTCGCACATTTGTTATGCCGTTTGATCCGGTAGTATTGCGTGAGGCGATCTTGCGTGAATACCATCGTGGCGGAAAGATATTTTATGTCACCCCACGCATAAAACACATGGCAGAATTGCAGCATATGCTGCATGAGCTGGTGCCGGAAATACGCATCGCCACTGCAACCGGTCAGATGCCAGCCAGCGAACTCGATGACATTATGAATAAGTTTTATGATGGCGCATTTGATTTGCTGCTCTCCACTACGATTGTAGAATCCGGTCTTGATATACCCACTGCAAATACCATTATTATTGATCGCGCAGAAATGTTCGGGCTTTCGCAACTATACCAGTTACGAGGCCGTGTCGGACGTAGCAAAACCCGCGCATATGCATATTACACCTTGCCTCACCAGAAAAAACTTTCGCGCGCAGCAACGCGGCGCCTGGAGGTCATGCAAACACTTGATAATCTCGGTGCCGGGTTTACGCTTGCCAGTCACGATATGGATATTAGAGGGTCAGGAAATCTGCTCGGCGAAGAACAATCCGGTCATATTCGCGAAGTGGGTATTGAGCTTTATCAACATATGCTTGAAGAAGCGGTTGCGGTTGCAAAATCTCGTCAGAAAGGTGAAACTGCCGCAGAGATTACCGATGAATGGAGTCCGCAGATTAACCTCGGTATGACGGTGCTCATTCCCGAATTTTATGTGCAGGATTTGGAACTTCGTCTCGGCCTTTACCGCCGCGCAGCAGCACTTCAAACCGAAGAAGATATTCATTCCTTCGCCGCAGAGCTTATTGATCGTTTTGGGAAGCTCCCACAGGAAGTGGATCATTTACTTGCAGTGATGCGCATCAAGCAACTTTGCCGCCAAGCAGGTGTTGAGCGCATAGACGCAGGACCCAAAGGCCTTGTGCTGAGTTTCCGCAAAAATAGATTTGCCGCACCGGAAAAACTTATTTCCTACATTGCAAAAAATTCAGCCAGCGCAAAACTTCGACCCGATCATAAACTGGTAATGATGCGCGAATGGAATGACCACACAGCAAAATTGCGCGGTGTGCATAATGCTATTTCGGAAATTGCAGGGTTGGCTGCTTGATAATAGCAGCGTAGTTTTATATTACCCCAGCGCGGAGGCAATCATGGATATGCAGTATTCCCACTGGCTTGCCGCCATTTACCACAAAAAGGCTAGTGATGGGTTTGCCTTTGGCGTTGATATTCATAACACGCAAAGCCTCAGCTGCAAGTGTGTCGCGATTCACCGTAATCGGGTCTTTTGCCATCACTTCCAGGGCGGTTTTCTTGAGTAGTTCAGGTGACATATGGCGGCGTAAATCGCCATCGGTAATAACACCTACTAACACACCTTTATCGTCAACAACACCTGCACAGCCAAAAGATTTTGCAGTCATCACGAGCAATACACGCGACATGACATCGTCTTTGAACACAATGGGTGTATCTTCGCGTGGGTGCATGAGATTTTCTACCCGGATAAATGCCTTACCAAGCTTGCCACCGGGATGCAGCACATGAAATTCTTCGGCGGTAAATCCGCGCTTTTCCAAAACAGCAACCGCAAGCGCATCACCGAGTGTCATCATCATGGTAGAAGAGGTGGTCGGCGCATTTACAGGTGAGGCTTCAGGACTATCCGGCAACACAAGCGCATCATCAGCGGCTGTTACCAACATAGAAGTTTTACGGCGCACCATCGCCATCAGCGGAATATTAAACCGTTTTGCATAGGCGATAATATCGCGTAGTTCTTCGGTTTCACCGGAATTGGAAAGTAGCAGTAAGCCATCCTGCTCGGTAATCATGCCTAAATCACCATGACTCGCTTCGCCGGGGTGGACAAAATAGGCGGGCGTGCCGGTGGATGCAAAAGTTGCGGCTATTTTACGCGCAACATGGCCGCTTTTGCCCATGCCACTTACTATAAGGCGACCACGCAGACGCAATATTCGCGCGACTATGGAGTCAAATTCCTTACCTAAGGTGGAGGTAAGCGCGTTAAGTCCCTCAATTTCACAATTAATAACGCGCTGGCCTATCTCGGAGGCTGACGAGGTTTCGCCCTTATTTGGCATATTTTCTGACTTTTTTGCAGATTGTTTCATAAACACCATTTTATTCATGAAATGGCTAATTACAAGCATTTGCTTGGAAAATAATTAATAAAAAATAAATTTTCGTAATAAATTCTTAACAATTATATGTTAGATTGCATGCCTTGGGGGGAAAATTTATGAAAATGATTGGTAAGAATTATGGCAAAGAATGGGAATGGTAACGGACATGAAGAAGTTTATCATAAAAATAAATATTCTATTTATAGTAATAGCGGCGAAATAACACTTCCTCCCAGAACTGGAGAAGAAAAAGGCCAAACTGTGAAATGGGTGGAAACTGAGGGAGGGGAAATCCGCCTTACAGCTACAAAAATTTACCGTGATTCTATTGAGAAAAGCGAAAATAACGATTATTTTACATTTGGACAATGTAAAGAAAAAAGATTGACTGAAACGGAGCAACTTGCTGTCCTCAATAACATAATTGTTCATTACCGCCCCACTGGCATAACCGATATAAATAAATATTATACAGTAGCTGCTGGGGTTACAAGCAGCGGTAATCTCTTCGTCGCATCTAATAATGAAAAGATATACAAAGATTCTTTTTACGGCAGAGGTTGCGCTGAAACCAATATGCTAAACAAATGTCAAAAAGGGCTTCGGAAAAGGCCCGATGGTAGTGACAAACCTGTAAGCCTTAACGACAAAGACGTGATATTTGACTCTATTTACCTGATGGCCGGCCAAGCAGATAAAACTAAAGATGGAAAATTAGTTCCTAAAAATTATGGAAGTTTCAGTTGCTTATGTGGTGAGTGTAGAAGAGATTTGCTCCAACATACGCACGAAAAAGAAATCAAAAAAGGTAAGGTTATAAAAGAGGGCACAAAATTTATAATGGTACCCACCAATAATGGAGAAAATATCAGAGAATATAACATTAAAGAATATGAAGGCCCCGAAGATCTGTTAGCCTCTGGCATAATAAGAGACCAAAAACGCGGCGATTCCCTGACCGCCATCGAAATAAGTCATCGACAAATGTTTCCGCTGAAAAGACGTATCAACACAAAAATCCCTTATGATGTATTGGAAAAGGGGTACGAATATATAATCGGCAAGACATTTAAAGGTAAAGAAGCAGAAATTATTAAAGTTCCCGAGCCAGTAACCGAGGTAATATTTTCAGATGATGGGAAATATGTTACTACACTCGTAAAAGATTATGAAAGATCTCAAGAAATAGTAAAGAAAGCTAAGAAGTTTGATATGTCTTTTCCTACACTTGGAAAAGATTCTACCATAGTAGAAATAAATGCCGCAATGACTGATTATATAAAAACCCTGTATGAAGCACACATATTAGCAGGTACCCCTGATATAGAAAATATCAAAATAAAACTTTCTGTATTACAAACACATGATAATAAATTTTTTGGCTACCCAGAAATCAGCGGCACAAAGATTACCGCTGTACCAGGGGGATTTGCTGCAGCGGCAGCCGTTGCTGGCAATATAAAAGGATATAAGGCTGCTTATGAAACAACATTTAATCCCAACAAAATATTACGTGAGTGCAAAACAGCTTTGAGGACAGCAAACGCCAATCATAAGCCTGGTGATCCAGAGCCAGAAGTTAAAGTTTTGTACCCACTGGAGATGCCAAATTCTTCGAGTTTAGGAAGACTCGACAAGAAACTCAAAGATACTGATGATCCATTTGTAACCATCTTTCCCCCCAATAGCGGAAATCTCACAAAAGAAATGTTGGAAAGCGTATCAGTCCGAAAAAATGTGCGCGAAATTATCGGACCGCCATTTAGAAATCCCAAAAGAGAATTAGAAGTGCAAGGAGTGGGCTAACTACTGATGCGCGAAAATATCGATTTCTTCCCAGCCGGAAAGATCGAGCATGGCGCGGGCGGGAAGGAAGTTAAAGCAGGCCTGAGCAAGTTCCTCGCGACCTTCACGGATTAACATCGCATTTAAAATATCACGCAGCTGATGCAGGTATAAAACATCGCTTGCAGCATATTCTTTCTGCTCCTGCGATAATTCATTAGCGCCCCAATCCGAAGATTGTTGTTGTTTCGAAATTTCTTTGCCAAGCAACTCTTTGCATAATTCCTTAAGCCCATGGCGATCAGTAAATGTACGAACGAGCTTAGAAGCAGTACGCGTGCAATAAATGGGCTGCACTAATATTCCGAGATAAAAACGAATAATGGCAACGTCAAAACGCGCAAAGTGAAATAGCTTGGTTGTGCTTGGATCCGATAATAATTTTTTGAGATTTGGCGCGTCATATGCATTGCGCGCAAACTTTACCAAATGCACATCGCCATCACCTGTAGAAAGTTGTACAAGGCACAAACGATCACGGCGATTGATGAGCCCCATCGCTTCAGTATCGATTGCGATGTCGCCTTTAAGTTTCACGTCCGCTGGTAAATCACCGTTATGAAGATAAATAGTAATAAAAACCCTCCTCTAAGTTCTAGCGATACGCTGCATCTGCTGCCAGATTAGCTGCAATAGCCGGTTCCCAGCGATCGCCATTAGCCAGCAATTTTTCTTTATTATAAAATAATTCTTCACGAGTTTCTGTCGTAAATTCAAAATTAGGCCCTTCCACAATTGCATCCACCGGACAAGCTTCCTGACAGAAGCCGCAATAGATGCATTTGGTCATATCAATGTCGTAACGGGTCGTACGCCGTGAACCGTCTTCGCGAACTTCCGCTTCAATGGTGATTGCCTGAGCCGGGCAAATTGCTTCGCAAAGCTTGCAGGCGATGCAGCGTTCTTCACCGTTAGGGTAGCGGCGCAGCGCGTGCTCACCGCGAAAACGTGGGCTAAGCGCACCTTTTTCATAAGGATAATTAATAGTCACTGGCTTTCTGAAAAAATATTTCAGAGTCATTGCAAGACCTGAAACCATTTCAAAAAGAAAGAAACTACGTATCGTTTTGTATACAGCCGACATAATTTACCTATCTCAAGACAATTTCTTTTTCTTATTATGATGCATTATATAGAATAAAATCATCAAAAATACCAACATAAACGCGGCACCCGATAAATAAGGCAGGTAATGCCTGATGAGCGCCTTATTTCCGCCAATGATATGGCCAACAAATATCAGGACCCCCATCCATATCCCACCGCCAACGCCTGTATATACGGCAAATCTTTTGGCATTCATGTGAGAAAGGCCTGCGGGAAATGCCATAAAATGGCGCAAACCAGGAGTTAAGCGCCCAGTAATAATTGAAATTTCACCATGACTGGCAAAGAAATGCTCCAGCTTTTCCATTCTTTCCTGATTAAAAAATAGGTATTTAGCATATTTCAATATAACAAAGCGCCCGAAATGAAAGGCAATATAGTAAGAAAAAAGTGAACCGCACACATCACCGGCAATCGCAAAACTCAGCAGAACAAACAGATTCATATTGCCCTGCTGTACAAGATAGCCCGCAGGAATCATGATAAGCTCAACCGGAATCGGCACCAGCACATTGCCCAAAAACATCGCAACAAAAATACCGATATACCCGACACCCTCGATACAGTTAACAAGCCACTCTGAAATTGCTTCCACTTTATTTTGCCTTTTAAATTTTCTTGGTTTAATATCGGATTATTATCGGTAGTACACTACATAACCCGAAATAATTACCACCCATAACAATGATACTGGCAGGAAAATTTTCCAGCCCAACCGCATCAACTGATCATAACGATAACGTGGCAAGGTTGCGCGTACCCAGATAAACACAAAAAGCAAAAGAAGAATTTTTACTACAAACCAGAGTACACCAGGGATAGCATTAAAGAACGGAGTATTAATCGGCGACCACCAGCCACCCAAGAAAAGCACGCTGGTCATACCGCTCATCAGAATCATGTTGGCATATTCACCAAGAAAGAATAACGCGAACGTCATGGAAGAATACTCCACATTGTAACCTGCAACCAGTTCGCCCTCTGCCTCTGGCAAGTCAAACGGATGACGATTCGTTTCCGCAAGCGCCGAAATAAAGAAAATGATAAGCATCGGAAAAAGAATACCTGAGGCATGCCAATGAGCAATGCCACCCTTTTGCGCGTTCACGATGTCGGTTAAATTAAGTGAGCCCACCATAATCATCACCGTCACGATAACAAAACCGATGGAAACTTCGTAAGAAACCATTTGTGCGGCACTGCGGATTGCGCCTAAGAACGCATACTTTGAGTTACTCGCCCAGCCCGCCATGATGATGCCGTATACTCCGAGCGAAGAAATCGCAAATAAATATAAGACCCCTACATTAATATTTGCGATAACAAAATTTTGCGAGACCGGAATCACTGCCCAGCCAAGTAATGCCAAGCCAAAGGTTAGCATAGGTGCTAAAATAAAAATTACTTTGTTGGATTTGGTAGGCAACACTGTTTCTTTTAAAAGCAATTTCAACCCGTCAGCAAATGGCTGCAAAAAGCCAAATAATCCAACTACGTTTGGGCCTTTGCGCAATTGCATAGCAGCAATTACTTTGCGCTCCATTAGGGTGAGTAACGCTACACACACTATAAGCGGCACGACCACTAGCAGGATTTTTCCGAGAATAAACAGTACCGGAATAATGTATGTATTCAGTATTTCCTGCATTACGCCGCCTCCTTTTTGCCTTCCAGCAGGACTGTAACGCATTCAGCCATCGTTTTGGAAGCACGGCTGATTGGGTCGGTCATATAAAAATTCTGTACTACGTAGGCAAAAGGCTGTGCTGCAATTTTTGCATTTGCATTACCCTTTCCAGATTTCCATACAGCTGGCTTAGCATGCTGAAGATTTGCGCGTAGTTGTTCTAAGCTATCAAACGGCAAAGATTTACCAATTGCTTCTGACAATGCGCGAATTATTTTCCAATCTTCTTTTGCTTCACCCGGTCCGGAAACCGCTTGCACTGTCCGCTGTGAAACACCTTCTGTGTTTACATAACTTGCACTTTTTTCGGTGTAGGCAAACCCTGGCAGAATAACATCGGCACGGTGCGCGCCTTTATCACCATGATGTCCCTGATAAATGACAAACGCCTGGCCAAACTCATTGGTATTTATTTCGTCCGCGCCGAGAAGATACACTACTTCGATATCCCATTTACGGGTCGCCTCTAATATGCCGCTTACATCCAGTCCGTCTTTCTGCGGTACAAAACCAATACCAAGACCGCCAGCACGCGCAGCGGCTGTGTGTAATACGTTAAAGCCGTTCCAGCCATCTTTGATTAAACCGCAATTATCAGCAATCGCTCTTGCTGATTTTAATATTTCTTCGCCATCAGCGCGAGTAAGCGCACCCTGCCCTATAATAATCATCGGGCGTTCGGCTTTCTTCAACACTTCGGAAAGTGCATGTTTGCCAGAAGCGATTTCATTTAAGAACTGCGGATTATTCTCAAGCCACTCGGTTTTGTAAGTGAGATCCACCTTATCACCGATAGCATAAATCTTGAGCTTACCCTTCAGATAGGTCTTGCGAATACGCGCATTGATAATTGCCGCTTCATGGCGTGGATTGGTTCCAATGAGTAGCAACACATCAGCATTTTCAATGCCTGCAATAGTCGTGTTAAATAGCCATGATGCCTGATCGGTGACATCGAGCTTTGCACCGTCCTGACGGCAATCCATATGGGGTGAGCCAACAGATTTCATCAATTCTTTCAGAGCATACATACTTTCGATACATGCCATATCGCCGGCAATAGCGGCAATTTTATTTCCGGCAGTGGCTTTAAGTTTTTCTGCTACAGCAGCAAAAGCCTGCGGCCATGTTGCTTCCTGTAACTTACCATCGCGGCGAATATAGGGGCGATCAAGACGCTGGGTTTTGAGTCCATCGCAAGCATGGCGGGTTTTATCCGATATCCATTCTTCGTTAATTTCTTCATTTAAACGTGGCAATACCCGCAGCACGGTATTTTGGCGCGAATCCACACGAATAGCGCTTCCCACGGCGTCCATGACGTCAATTGATTCGGTTTTTTTTAATTCCCAAGGGCGTGCCGTAAATGCATAGGGTTTAGAGGTAAGTGCGCCCACCGGGCAAATATCCACCATGTTTCCCGAAAGCTCAGAAGTAAGTGCTTTTTCAATATAGGTTCCGACTTCCATATGCTCACCGCGGCCAGTAGCTCCGAGCTCAGGCACACCCGCAACGTCAGAGGAAAAACGAATGCAGCGCGTGCAATGGATGCAACGCGTCATCTGGGTTTTAATCAGGGGTCCCATATATTTATCTTGTACAGCGCGCTTATTTTCGTCGAATCGGCTTGTGCCACGACCATAATATATCGCCTGATCCTGTAAATCACATTCGCCACCCTGATCGCAGATCGGGCAATCAAGCGGATGGTTAATGAGCAGGAACTCCATAACCCCTTCGCGGGCTTTTTTTACCATTGGCGTATTGGTTTTTACCACCATGCCTTCAGCCACGGGCAATGCGCAAGAAGCTTGCGGCTTTGGTGGGCCTGGAGAAACTTCCACCAGACACATGCGGCAGTTACCAGCAATCTTAAGGCGATCATGATAGCAAAAACGTGGGATTTCCACGCCTGCCAAATCGCACGCCTGAATGACGCTTGCGCCCGCTGGTACTTCGATTTCTTTTCCGTCGATGGTGAGTTTTGTCATAGAGCTATTTATCCAGTGTTTTTATTCTTTTTCCAATGAAATATTTTGCATAACGTATCTTTAATTGCCTTTAATGTATTGCTTCCTGCCTGCCCTTCTCCTTTGCTGGTTAGAGAAGGAAATCTTTTATTCAGTACTTCTGCCACAGAGTTGGAAATAATTAAACTCATTTCACCACCTTTTTTATGCTCAATGCGTCGAAAGGCAATTTGAGTATCCGGTTCCAGTATCTGATGGCCGACAATCCCTGCGATAATCTTGTTCAAATCTTCTATCTCATCCTCCGTATATGCCGCAAGCACGTAATCAGCATAGTTTTTATCCAAATCCTCGCCGGTATTATAACGCCAGTGGCTTTTTGCGAGTAATTCCTGGGCATCTTCCCATGCACTATGTAAATCCCACTTCAGACGGGGATTAGCAACTCCTTCGCTTCCCTCATTTGCATAAATATTGAGCGCATAAATGATGTTCGCATGGGTAATAGAATCCGTATAATCTTTGGGCAGTAATGGATGTTTAGTCATAAAACTCTCTCATTGGTTATGTCTAAACCTATCTATTCAAGTCTTGTGCCATAAAATGCCTAAAATTTTATTCAAAAACATTGTATTAAGCAGCTTTCTTGCTATGAAATTCCGAAATGCGTCTTTCCACTTCCGGGCGGAAATGGCGGAATAGCCCCTGAATCGGCCAAGCAGCAGCATCACCAAGCGCACAGATAGTATGGCCTTCAATACGAGTGCTAACATCGAGCAAGTGATCTATTTCTTCCAAGTCCGCATTACCGGTCACCATGCGTTCCATCACGCGCCACATCCAACCAGTGCCTTCGCGGCATGGTGTGCATTGGCCGCAAGATTCATGCATATAGAATTTGGAAAGCCGTGCGATGGCTTTTACCAAATCGGTGGATTTATCCATCACAATCACCGCCGCTGTACCAAGTCCTGATTTTACATCGCGAAGCGCATCAAAATCCATGAGTACGGTATCACAGATAGATTTTGGAATGAGTGGAACGGAAGAGCCACCGGGGATTACGGCAAGTAAATTATCCCAACCGCCGCGCACACCGCCTGCGTGTTTTTCAATGAGTTCCTTCATCGGAATTCCCATCGCTTCTTCCACATTGCATGGGTTATTTACGTGACCTGAAATGCAGAACACTTTCGTGCCTGTGTTATTGGCGCGGCCAATTCCTGCAAACCATGAAGGTCCACGACGCAAAATTTCGGGAACCACAGCAATACTTTCGACATTATTGACCGTAGTCGGACAACCCCACACACCCATCGCTGCAGGAAATGGCGGCTTCAAACGTGGCTGGCCTTTTTTACCTTCCAGTGATTCAATAAGCGCAGTTTCTTCACCACAGATATAAGCACCAGCACCGCGATGTAAAAACACATCAAAATCATAACCGGAACCGCAGGCGTTTTTACCAAGCAACCCTGCTTCGTAGGCTTCATTGATCGCGTATTCGAGATTGTCGGCTTCCTGAGAAAATTCACCACGAATATAAATATATGCAGCAACCGCTCTAATAGCAAAGCCACCAATGAGACAGCCTTCAATCAGCTTATGCGGATCGTGACGCATCATGTCACGATCTTTGCAGGTGCCCGGTTCACCTTCATCGGCATTCACCACAAGATAAGACGGCCTACCGTCAGATTTCTTGGGCATAAACGACCATTTCATACCAGTAGAAAAACCTGCACCACCGCGTCCACGTAAGCCTGAAGCTTTTACTTCTTCAATGATGGCCTCGGGTCCTTTGGCAAGAATTTCCTTAGTCGTAGACCAGTCGCCGCGCTTTTTTGCACCGGCAAGTTTCCAATCTTCAAAACCGTAGAGATTGGTAAATATTCTATCTTCATCTTTTAACATATGAACCTATGATTTAGTTTGAGATAACGCCTTAAGGATAGCAGGGTAAGCAATGAGTTTATCAGGTATAGATACCGATTTATTGCCATCCGCAAAAGAGGCAATTTCATATAGCTGAAATATTACATTTATTCCTTCCGGTTTTAACACCAATGTACACCCGTTACATTTGCCATCTTTGATAAACGCACCTTTGCGGCTTTCTATTTCATCATGAAAAATACCTTCGGAATTTGGTGCAAGCGCATCGTATATTGCTTGATTGACCGCAGCCATATTGGCACCAAATATATCATCAGCCGTAAGATACTTGTTTTTTTCCAAATCAAAAATCATTCCCTCAATGATTCCGTTACCGTGCGCACCACCTTCATATGCCCAGTTAGTAAACTCTAAACCCATAATTTGCGGAGATTGAAAAGTGACTTCGTAACTATATTTTATCGAGGAATCAGTGTCCTTTGGAGCTTCTTTAGACGCCTCACCTTTGCACTGCACTTGCGTAGCCGCATCTTTAAAACTTTTATTGAGCACTTCCTGAGCGTGCGCATCTGCCATGCCATTTATCACAGGATATTTGATATCCGCTTCGCACATACATTGATTTTCACCCTTGCACGCGGAATCAAAGAACAATCCTTTCTGCAACACCTGTTCATTCACAGTCACTGCGGCGCTTGCAGTAGATGCAAAAAACAATAACGCACACCATAATACCATTACGTATTTCATGCCGATTTTTTGCCTTTTAGGGTAGTTGCGCCGCCTTGTGGCTCGGAGCTTACACGTCCTGCCTGTGATCCGGGTTTCGGAGTTTTGCCCGATTTTAATTCACCAAGTAGTTTAACTACATTGTCCGGTGTTAAATCTTCATAGAAAATACCATTAATGGAACCCATAGGCGCATTCACACACGCGCCCAAACATTCTGCTTCTTTTAAAGTAAATTGTTTGTCAGCAGTAGTTTCACCCACAGCAACACCTAAATGCTTTTCACATGCTTTTACTACATCTGCAGAACCACGAAGCCAGCACGGTGTGGTCGTACAAAGCTCAACCAGATGTTTACCCACGGGCGCCAGATTATACATGGTATAAAACGTGGCCACTTCATATACACGCATTGGCGCCATATCAAGCATGTCTGCCACCACATCCATCGCTACTTTTGGGAGCCAATTATTATGTTGCTTCTGTGCAAGAGCTAATAGCGGCATAACCGCTGAAGCCTGGCGGCCAGCGGGGTATTTTGTAATAATCTTTTTTGCCTCTGCAGCATTCTCTGCCGTAAAGGAAAAACTCGTTGGCTGCTCGAATTCTACGGATGTACTTGTACTCATATTTTCTAACCTCTCTTATACCATAGACGATATATTTTATATAATTCACTTTTGGCTTCCCTATTATACCCCGTGAGTATCAGGTCGCCTTTTTTATACACACCACTATCTGCTTTAATCACAAAACAACGGTATCGGTAGTTAATGACTTTGCCATTATAAAGATTCAAATCACCCTTACTGCCCAGTGTATACAGCATTAAGTGACTGCTCTTTCTTGGCCATTGCAAAAGTTCTTCCAGTTTAGCAGGCGTTGTTATCTCCTTGTCGGAAGCAAGATAGGAATAATAACGATCAGGAAAGAATGCGAGATAATGGTATGGTATATTATGAATCCACGCACTCTCACCACGCTCGGGAGTCTCGGTAAACAGCACCATTTTGTAGTAGTTTCCGATTAAATTTTCGTCCCTGCATAAACTATAATCACCATTACTTGGTTTCGTACCCCCCTTGTTCTGCGCCGCCGCAATTCCGGGTGACGCCGCTACATAAAAAATTATTACGGCGCAAATAACAAAAATTATCTTTGCCCATGATTTCATCGATCAATTTCACCAAATACAATATCCTGCGTACCAATAATGGTCACTACGTCAGCAAGCATATGTCCTTTGCACATAAAATCGAGCGCCTGTAAATGCGCAAAGCCTGGTGCACGAACCTTGCAGCGATAAGGCTGGTTGCTGCCGTCTGCCACCAGATACACACCAAATTCGCCTTTCGGAGTTTCCACCGCAGTATAAGTCTCACCTGCAGGCACGCGATACCCTTCAGTATAGAGTTTAAAATGATTGATCATCGCTTCCATGGATTGTTTCATGAGCGCGCGTTTTGGCGGGGCAATTTTTGGATCGTTTGTTACCACCTCGCCCTTGGGCATTTTTTCAATGCATTGCCTGATAATTTTTAGTGACTGACGCATTTCTTCCATACGCACCAGATACCGATCCCAGCAATCGCCATTTTTACCAACTGGAATATCAAAGTCCAACTGATCATATATTTCGTATGGCTGTGCTTTGCGTATATCCCACGCCACACCCGAACCACGTAGCATCGGCCCTGAAAAACCCCAGTCCAAAGCTTGCTGTTCGGTGACTACGCCAATATCTACCGTGCGCTGTTTCCAGATGCGGTTTTCGGTAAGCAGGTTGTCTACATCATCCAGATATTTACCAAAGCCGTTTGCCCATTTTAATATATCGTCTTCCATGCCAGCGGGAATATCCTGATGCACACCACCCGGGCGAATATAGGCTGAGTGAAAACGCGCACCGGAGGCACGCTCATAAAAGGTGATGAGTTTTTCGCGTTCTTCAAAGAGCCATAAAAGCGGTGTCATAGCACCTACGTCTAAGGCTTGTGTGGTGACGTTTAAAATGTGATTTAATATACGGGTTATTTCGCAGAATAATACGCGGAGATATTTTGCGCGCGGGGGAATTTCACAACCAAGTAATTTTTCAACTGCAAGCGCAAAACCATGCTCTTGCGCCATTGGCGACACATAATCCAAGCGATCAAAATAAGGTAGTGCCTGCAGATAGGTTTTATGTTCGATAAGTTTTTCGGTACCGCGGTGAAGCAAGCCAATATGGGGATCAGCGCGTTCTACCACCTCCCCATCCATTTCCAGCACGAGGCGCAAAACGCCGTGCGCTGCCGGATGTTGAGGGCCGAAATTGATAGTCATGTTTTTTGTTTCAGTTGCCATATTAAATATCATCCAAAGAGCGGTACATTATATATACATCGGTTAATCCTTGTGTGGCGTGCCTGAATGCTTTGGGCACGGTGCCAACAATTTTAAAACCCATTTTCTGCCATAACTGCACGGCAGGTTTATTGCTTGCGACCACAAAATTAAACTGCATCGCATTATAGCCAAGATCCTTTGCAGCTTTCAGCGAATATTGGCACATGGCTTGTGCAATGCCGCGCCCGCGATAATCCTTATGCACCATGTACCCTGCATTGGCTACGTGATCACCAAAACCTGGTTTATTCGTGCGCAGTGTAAATGTACCGACAATATTGTCTCCATGTTTTACCACAAAGCCACGACAGCCATTGAGTACCCAGATATTCTTTGCCTGCTGTTCGGTCATATCCGGCGCATAGGTATAAGTGTCACCGCGACTTATCACATCACGAAATATTGCCCAGATACCCGGCCAGTCAGCATCGGTCGCAGGCGATATGCTCCATTCGTTTGTCATTAGTTTGCCTTCGCTTTTTCTGCCGGTTTTTCAGTCGATGCAGTGGGCGCCACAGTTGGAGCCAAGGCATATTTTGCACCTTCCCACGGACTTAAGAAATCAAACGTGCGGTAAGCTTGTGGAAGCTTGACCGGAGAATACACAACGGCTTTTTGTTCTTCGTCATAACGTAACTCTACAAAACCGGTAAGCGGAAAATCTTTGCGTAAGGGATGCCCGTCAAAACCATAATCCGTAAGAATTCTGCGTAAGTCAGGATTGCCGGAAAAATATACGCCGTACATATCCCAGGTTTCGCGCTCAAACCAGCCTGCTGACGAAAACACATACACCACTGATGGTACAGGTGTAGCTTCATTAGTCTGCACTTTTACACGAATGCGTTTATTCATTTTCGGCGATAAAAGATTATACACGACATCAAAACGTTTGGCACGTTCTGGAAAATCCACTCCACAAATATCCATAAGCTGCGTGAATTTACATTCCGGGTCATCACGTAGAAAAGTAAGCAACCCAACTATATTATCCGAAGGCGCAAGTAGCATTAATTCGTCAAGCTTGATCTGGGTTTCCACCGCTTGGCTTTGTTTGATGTACTCTGCCAGTTCTGAAAGTGTTTTTGCCATATTGATATGCTATCTCTTAAATGTTCCGGTTCTTCTGATTTTTTTCTGCAATTGCAATACGCCATAAATGAGCGCTTCTGCGGTTGGTGGGCAGCCCGGCACATACACATCTACCGGCACAATGCGATCACAACCACGTACAACAGAATAAGAATAATGGTAATAGCCACCGCCATTGGCACACGAACCCATGGAAATCACGTAACGCGGTTCAGCCATCTGGTCGTATACTTTGCGCAGAGCCGGTGCCATTTTATTGCATAACGTGCCAGCCACGATCATCACATCTGCTTGACGTGGACTGGGGCGGAACACCACACCGAAACGATCCATATCATAGCGTGAGGCTGCCGCCTGCATCATTTCCACTGCACAACAGGCAAGACCAAAGGTCATCGGCCAGAGTGAGCCAGTACGCGCCCAGTTGACCAGTTTATCAAGCTGAGCAACGACATAGCCTTTATCGTTAAAACTTTCCATCACATCGCCGAGCAGAGCATCCTGATTGGGCTGAACATTACTGGTTATAATATGTGTTTGCATGAGACCCTATGACTATTAGCGTTAAATATCATTATTTAATGCCGTATTTATGCCCAATACTCACATTTATGCAATCATGAAATTAAACATCCTAATATTAACCATAAATTAAGACATTTTATGTACAATTTTGCAGGTATCAATAACTTATAGAGTTCTACATGAAGCGCGGGCTTAAAACCATATTACTTGCCACAAGTTCTGCACTCACTTTGAATGCGTGCAATAATTCAAACAGGGTTGATTATCGCCCTGTTTACCAATACGACACTATTGGCATTCGTCCAATTTCCAAAACTATTACAAAAATTGATCCTGCCAAGTTAGAAAATATTGCCGGCAGATTATCCGATAAAAATATTAATGCACCAGATTCGTTAGAAAAAATTGCCAAAGACATTGACCCCAACATCAGGATTTGTGTTATTCCCCAGGGTGAATGGGCAAATATTATTACGCATAAGACTGAATTTAATACCGCATATTATGAAGATTTGGGCAAGCAAATCCCCGAAGCAGCCCTGAAGAGAATGAGATATTATTTTCCTGAGGCAAATCAGGATAAAAAACTAGACAGCGCACTAATTTCTATTATGGAAAAAACAAAAGAAATGAATAACTCGACTACGGCGACAGCTTATGACAGTGATGGAAAAAGATATGAAGTGGTTATTATTGGCTCCACTCACCAAACACGTAAAGAATTTTTCGATTTTTATCTGCAAGGAGACGCTGATTTATCGGATATAGCCAATAAAAATACGAATATTGATGTTCTGAAATATTATGACCTTGCTGTAAAATATCACGAACTGGGGCATGCATTTGATGTAAAGTCTGATTCACTACGTTATAAAGCGGAATACGTTAAAGATCCTCTTTACCTACGTCACGTAGAGGAGATGCATGGATGTGCTTTTGCAGAAATAAAGCTCCTCCAGTTAACCGGCGATTTAAAACAAACACAATTACATTGTGATCTGAGGATGCTATCTGGCTTATATGATGCCAACACGATTAGTTTTTCTTCCATTGCTTACTTTAATCACAAATTATTTGACAACATAAAGCAAGCTTACAATCAAGCAGAAGATGGTTTTAAAGATTTGTCTGATGCTCAACTACTTAAAATTTCACAAAAAATCGCCGATGAATCTATTTATTCTCACAAAGAATTTGAGAGTATTCAGAAGTCTTTTATAACGGTTGGAAATAAACTCTGCACTATGCATCAAAAAGATCGGCATGGTAACATTGAAGACGTTGTAGATGAAAAAGCCATGAAAGGGCTTGTTGGCAAAGCAACGAAAAAAGGGCTGCTGAATAAAACGCACCCTTATGTAATTAAACTCGAAGAAGCAGAGCAGCGCACTTTTGGACTAAGCAAAAACAGAGCCTTGTACTAATCTATTCCCAGTCAAGGGCGCCTTTTTTCCACTCATATATAAAGCCAATGGTGAGCACACCAAGAAACACCATCATTGACCAGAAACCATATACCCCTATTTTTCCCAGCGAAACCGCCCATGGAAAAAGAAACGCTATTTCAAGGTCGAATATGATGAATAATATGGAAACGAGGTAAAAACGTATATCGAATTTTCCGCGCGCATCGCCGAATGTATCGAATCCGCATTCATAGGAAGAAAGTTTTTCGGCATCCGGGTTATTCGGCGCAACCAAAAGTGGCAGAACCACCATTGCGATTGCAATTGCGACGGCAACACCCAGAAAAATAAGGATTGGCAGGTAATTTACTAGCAAAGATTCCATAAAAATAATCAGTCCAACTATTGTTTTGGTAAGATATTCACCCCATATCATAGACAAGTGCTTGCATCAATCATGTTTCAAAACTATATTGCAAATTATAGCAAGGATTAATTATATGTTCATTCAAACAGAATCCACGCCCAACCCGCTCACGCTGAAGTTCATTCCCGGTGTACCTGTGCTCGCAGATGGCACCGCGTTCTTCACAGACGCATCTGCTGCCACTGGCTCACCGCTTGCATTAGCGCTATTTGAAATTCCCGAAGTACGCGCCGTGTTTCTAGGTGGCGACTTTATCACCGTCACACGTTCTGAAGATTCAAAATGGGAAACCTTGAAGCCAGCCCTGCTCACTACCATAATGGAGCATTTTGTTGCTGGCAGAAAAGTAAGCAATGCTACTGAGACAAAAGCAGTGGGTACCCACGATACCGAAATTGAAAAACAAATCCGTGAGCTCATTGATTCACGCGTGCGCCCTGCCGTTGCTATGGACGGCGGCGATATTATTTACCGCAGCTTTGAAGACGGCATTGTAAAGCTGGAACTGCACGGCTCATGTTCAGGTTGCCCAAGCTCCACCATGACACTCAAAAACGGAATTGAGACTATGCTTAAACATTATATACCGGAAGTAATTGCGGTGGAGGCGGTCGCTTAGGGTTCTAAAATTCAAATCTAACTTATCATTCAATGAGGTAGCTTATGCCACGTGCCAATGTTAAGGATAAACGCAAGCAGCAACTGATGGAAGCAAACTTGGCCTCCATTGCCAAACGAGGGCTGACCGAAACTACCATTGAGCATGTCTCCAAAGGCGCGAATATGTCGCGCGGGATTGTGAATTTCTACTTCACCTCCAAAGAAAAAATGATGCTGGAAACGCTTACGTTCTTAACGGACGAATGCACCAGCGCCTGGCAAACCGCCCTGGAAAAAA
>JABDCC010000012.1 GCA_013288335.1 Alphaproteobacteria bacterium | reverse complement strand
GGTAAATTTCAATATGACGACGGTGGAGTCATAGAGGATATTACTTTGGAATTCAAAGATGGCCGCGTCATTGTCTTTGATGCAGCTAAAGGTCGTGATTCACTCGCAAAAATTATCGAAGCAGATGACGGAAAAGGCGAAGGTAGCCGCTACATTGGCGAATTCGCAATGGGCACCAATCCTTGGCTAAAACAGCATCTGATCAACGGATTGTTGGTGGAAAAAATCAGCAGCAGTTTTCACATAGCGCTCGGAGATTCCTATAGCTATGAGGAATATGACGGAAAAAAGGTAGTCCTGAACAATCATAACACCAGCAAAAGCGGTGTTCATTGGGATATTACCACCATGATGAAAGGTCCAAAAAGCCGGATTATATTGGATGAAGGAACCCCTAATGCATATGTAGTGATGCAGGCAGGAAAATATCCTGATCCGGCATTGCGGGTTTTCAATGAAGGATGGGCAGCGGTAAAAGATAAACCACCTTACTGGAAAGAGCGGTTAGCCAATCAATCCATCAGTAATCGGAGTATTAAGTAAGTTACTAACGCTCAAAAATCAGCACCTTGAAGGTTCCGGGCACCACGTTTGGCCTTCCCTTAGGATTATCTTTGGAAACTTTTGCCGGTGCAAAATCAGCAGCGGGCACAAATAACTTATGAGTTTCTGCGTCCATACCAAAAGTTTTAGAACCTTTCTGTGTCACAATAGTTTGCACGATGCGGTAATGATCTGCGTCATCCTGAGCAACAACTGTAAGCATACCATCGCCTGTGCTGCTGATCACCTCATGGGTTTCTTTGTCGAATGCGGTTGCATCTACATGATCACCAATAGGCAGCGTTGTAATCACCTGGCCATTATCTGCGTTCATCACCACCAGCAACTTGTTGCGGCAGCCAATAAACAAGCGATGACGTTCTCTATCCATTGCTAAGCTCGAAGGCTCGCTTCCAGGTGCTACTTTCCAACGCTGGAGCACTTTGAGGCTGGCAACATCGAGCAGGAGAGTTTCGTCTGTATCCTCAAGATTCACAAACACGTGGCCCGCGTGGTCTGAAACCGCAAACTCAGGAGCGCCGCCCAGTGCAATCGTACCGATATTCTTATTGGTCACAGCGTCAATGACCGTAGAATTGTTGCTTTCACCGTTAAACGCAAGGAGACGTTTTGTCGTTTTTTCATATGCGAGAGAATCCGGCTTCTTGCCTGTTTTTACTTCAGCAATTTTGGCCAGAGTCTTGATATCAAACACGGTAACACTGTCAGATTTGCCATTGCTGATAAAACCATGACCTAAATCATGCGCAAGTGACACTTCATGCACCCCATGCAGCCCATCAATAACGCCAACTACGTTACCGGAATCAGCATCCAGCACATCCACCTTATCCGTATGGGTGATATAGACGTGGTGTGAATGCTTATCAACTTTGACATAATCCCAGCCACCTTCGCCCGCAACCGGCGTGGACTTTACCAGATGATATTGCGACTGCTGGCTCGCACTGCAAGCCGCAAGTAACAATACTCCTAATATCATGGCTATACGCATAATGACTCCCACTTTTTTATTATGCGCGGGAATATACTATAATTATCGGCAATGTAAAATATTAAGCCTAAATATAGGAATAACGAATCTTTTTGCCCATGATAGCGATTTTTCTTGACTAAAATTAACTTCTGCCTAGTTTTGCGGATGTCTTTTTGACCGGATGGGGGTGTAGCTCAATTGGTAGAGCACTTGCTTTGCAAGCAAGATGTCAGCGGTTCGATTCCGCTCACCTCCACCATTCCTAACATTTACACATTGCCTTCTTATATCGCGCGGGGATATATTTCCCATCATGAAATCTCGCATTGGCATTTTTGTGGTTTTCCTTGCTGTTTCCACTTTAGCATTGGGTATGCTTGGAATGATCAGTACTGTTGCAAGTGCACAAGAAATTATGGTCAACGCGATACCGGAGCGATCTGAAAAACCCCTTCCCCTTTACGGTATCAATACCATGAATACCAAGGGTCCTCCATGGAGTGACAAGTCATTTAGAGATATGGCTGCTTCCCTGCATTTTAAAATTGCGCGCTACCCGGGAGGAAATATTGCGGAATTGTGGGATTGGCGCAAAGGTTGGTTCGTAGACACAGACGCACAAGGGCAAATAGGTGGCTTCACTATGCCAGACAATTTCAGGACTATGAAATATAGTCCCTCAGGATTTCCGGAATTTAAAATGCTTGTTGATGAAACCCATTGCGACGCCGTTTTTGTCTTAAATATGGTGACCAGGAATCTGGACGATCAGATTGAAATGCTTAAATACGCGCAATCGATTGGCATTCCCATAAAGTGGGTGGAGCTAGGGAATGAATATAACAACACGGGAAGCGCTGGAAGAAAGAAATATGTTCTCCCGCAAGATTATGGAACTACCTCCCGCAACTGGATCACGGCGATAAAAGAGCATTTTCCGAATGCAAAAATTGCCGTCATTGGTGGAAATAGGCAATCTCCTTCTCTCAAGGATTGGAACAGCATTGTTTTGACTGAAGCTCCCAATGCCGATGCGATTGTTGCACATCTTTATCCTTTTCCATCTAAGGTATTGGACAGCAATGGCATTAATTATGAGAAGCTCTTTTCTGCATTTAAAGAAGATTATGATCGTCAGGGATTTAATGCCGTAAATAAAAATATATGGATAACCGAATATAATATCCACTGGGCTTACGTTCCGAATGTTGAGCCAACACAAAGAAAAATTATCCAGCAATATGCCTTTACCTGGGGCCAAGCGCTTGCCATTATTCTTATGACATCAGAGGCGACTACTATCACCGGTGCAGTTCCTCCGCAAATGATAGTAGAACATGGTATCTCCAACTGGGAAAATTTTGCAGCCATCCAAACCTATAGCGGTCCTTTGCGAATATTGCCAGCTGGGATGGGGTATAAAGCCTGGGCAGATGCCAGCAATAACAAAACTTCATTACGCCAGATTCATTTTCAAATCTCTGCGAATGGTTATGCGAATGATTTTGATTTGCTGGGCTGGCAGTTTAATTCTCCGCAAAGCGGCAACACCAGCCTTCTGGTGAATTTCACAAGTAATCCTATTTCTGTGGATGTCTCTGCTTTAGGCGAAACCGCAAAAACCTATTATGATGTTAAGCATGCTGACAAGAATAAGCTCATCAATAGTGATGCCGATGTGATTTCCGAAAGAATAGCAGTGACGAATCACAAGATTCAATTGCCACCCTACAGTATCGCTACCTTATAAACACTCTTCTCAAATCTGCTTAGGCATAGCGAGTTGCGACATCGACTGCTCGCGCGCAGGGTGATGCGAGATTTTGGGAATTAGTGGCGGATTACTATGTTTAGCAGATGCTTTCATCAAACGGCGTGGCTCATTCTTCGCCACATCGCTATGAGCCTCATCACTACTTGCAAGCATGGTTAGAAATTTACGCTCGCAGAGTTTATAAAAATTGTCCCAGTTTCTGCTTAAGTCAAATTCAAATATCCTGAATAAACTGCCTTCAGCGTGACCACTTATCTCGTGAGAATCAAAACCGCCCAGATGATGTTCCAACTTTTCAACAAGCGGCTTCATTGCACCCTGGAATACAATAAAAATATCCCCGTCCCGACAAATATATACATGCCCTTTATGGCTACTCAGTAAATTCGTGAGGAATTGTTTGATGAAACTCGTATAGAGTTCGGGGCGTGATTTATCCCCCTGATCACGGAGCTTCAAATAGATGCAACGCCAGCTATCATGCGGCTGGTTAGCCAGCAATTCTGCATTTTCAAACAGTTTCTGGATTGCATTACTATTTATAAGCTGCATGAGGGCACTCCCTTTGTTTCTTTTCTCTAACAAAGCAAGCGCTGTGCCAAACAGATTATAGGAGTAAATATTACGGCAATACAGTGTGGTAATTATAATTACACCGCCTTAACTAGGCGTAATTTTTGTACGTATCCCTGTATATAGCGAGAAGTTTCTTCCAGCTATGTCATAATTTCCCTATGAGTACTCAAAATGTAATTAATTACCATAAATATAGGGGTGTTTTAATAATTCAATGAATGAAAGCCCAAATTCCGGCCAATGAATAATATGCTTGCCTCTTCGAGCCTATAACTATTATAACGACACGCACGTTGGGGTGTAGCCAAGCGGTAAGGCAGTGGATTTTGATTCCACCATTCCCAGGTTCGATCCCTGGCACCCCAGCCAACAATATATTGAAAAATAAATATTTTATACTAAATATTTTCTCTTGATATTCTTCTTATTCGCTATAGGGCACGCAGATGATGCGCATTCTGATACGTATATTGTTAGTGACTAGTCTTTTGATCTGCGCCGGATGCGATTCAAACGGCGCTGCCCACGGAGGTGGGACGAACAACGCTGGTTATGGAAATGTAAAGATGGGATTGCCGTTTTGATATAACAATAGTAATAGATACCCAGAAAGATACCCCTAGAGGTACCCCGGATGTCATCAGTTAATACGAATGGTCACGAATCACAATATGCCTTATAACTAGGTTTTTAGCGGCTTATAATTCTAGCACTGAACAATCTTTCTAAGTCTTTGAAAGTTATGGCAGAGACGGAATTGAACCGCCGACACAGGGATTTTCAGTATTTACGGTAAGTTTTCTCACTGCTTCTCAAAATAGCTAATAAGATATATTTCTTATATAGTTATTCTTATTTCCACTCAGTTATACCTTCTCCAAAATTCTAGTCAATTATCTACTTTTTTAGGCACAATTACACAGGAATTACACAGAGATTCCGAAACAGGGAATCGAACTAATATACCCCGAAAAATACCCATGGTATCTGTTTTATTCTAATTCTTTTATGCCTTCTAACTCCCAGTACACCTGATCTGCATCTGATGTATAAATTACAGTTGTATATTTCAATAAGTTGGCTTGATAGCGAGTGCCATGAACTGTTCGAGAGGGCGTCGCATCAAATCCCTTTTTAAATATTCCATTAATCGGCTCTGCGTCTGGAACACGTAATATGAACCTACGTCCAGTGGCATTCCAGGCATCTAACACACCTATTAAGGTTATCGATTCTATCTGAGGCTCATTCTTAGTTTCAATTATCTCACATATTCGAGCAAAATTTTCTGGCTGAGCAATAACAGAACTTCTAGTTTCTTTTTCACGAATCCATTTGATGTCTGCGCTCATCCCGTAGTCTTTGTGAACTTTAGACCATGAATATAATTTCTTAACTGCCGGCCTTCCATAACGTAAAGCCGCTTCTTTAATAGCTTCTGGTGATTGTATTTCAAGCAATGAAAAAACAACCTTCATTGCTGAATCTAGATTGGAATCAATAGCCAGAAGCCGTTCATTAGGTATGGTTAAAGCAACCCCAAGTGATCCTGCGTATGCGAATCCAAAATCTAGACGAGTTTTTTCAGCTATGTCTGCTGAAAGTTCAAAACGCTGTTTCGGTTTTGTTGTTATGGCATCAAATATAATACTGAAAATATCTTGAAAATCATGTAGCGCAGAAGTTATAGCCGATAATGCATAAGAAGACCCACTACTTTGAATAATTCTATAATCACAAACTTCTATAGATTCTTGTTTTGTAATTTCTGCCAGTTCCTCACGAAATTTATCTCTTCTGCTTTCTAATGATTGCAAGGTAAGCCTATCAGCAAAAGCAGATTCTACGGTTGATTGCGCTGTAATTTGAGCAATTGTAGCTTCTATATCGTTAATTCGGTCAAGGATTGCTCTAAGCTTGCTCATGGCAGCACCTCAATTACAGCAATGCCTTTGGGTTCTTTTTTTATATAGCTTTGCCCAAAGTCTTTTAACCATTGATTGTGCCCCAATAGAGCTTTTGCATGATAATGATGTCCTTGGTTAGGGATTTTGATTTTGACGTAACTATCAAGCTTCTTTCCCGTGTAGAAAGCTCGTCTAGACAGATTATCGATTAAATTCTTTTGATCTTCGTTAAGAGCAGATAAAATCTCAATCGGAAGTTCGACTAAAAAATCAACATCTTTTGGGTTAATTTTCTTTGTCAAGAAGCTGCCATCTACCCAAATATCACATGGTAATTTGAGTCTTGCCAATGTATCGAGTAGCTCGGAGAAATTTTTCCACAATTCAACCCTGCTAGTGGAATATGAGAATTGTTCAACTACAAGTTTCTGTAATTCTGCAATATTCATTCTTTGCAGGCCAGATTCTAACAGCGGGGGGAACTCTTCATCACTTGACATGAAACCTGCCATTATTATACGCAGCTCTTCACAACTTTTGAAATTGAGCAGCATTGACTATATAACCGCTACTATAAGGCGAATGTTGGATCGGTCAAGGTCGATAGAAGAATTAGTTTTGCTAAAAATAAGCACTTGTTGGCTTTTCTATTATAAAAGGAAATGTATGGAAGAAGTTATTGAAAAAGTTAAAGAAGTTATTCAAATCAAAGCAGGTATAGCTAAACAAGAAAATCTCTTATGGCAGAAGGCAATAGAAGCTTTAGATGTCTATCTTAAATATCAGCAAAAATTGCCAAAGCCTAAATTAGCTTCTTCCGTTAATGAACCTGATCGATATGTAGATACAAAAGGAGCAGCTAAGTATTTGGGGTTAAGTGTAGGCACTATGCACGGCTGGCGATTCTATGGTACTGGCCCTAAATATATAAAAATGGGCAGGTCAGTACGTTATAGAATTGAAGATTTGGAAGATTTTGCAGCTAAGAATGTGGCTAAACAATCGCCACCTTACCCATCAAGTGGCCACTACAAGGGTCAATAATATTTTAAGGCAGCGAAAAAGGGGGAAAGTTATGAAACCCTATATTTAACCAAATCTATAAGGCGACGAAAGTCCGAGTCTTTACTGTTATTTTTCCATCGATTTACAAAACAGCAAACAAGCTGGAGATTCTCTCGTGCATAGGGGCCATCACTATCAATCCGATCAAGGGAATATTTTAGTTCGGAATCGTCAGCTTCGCCGTCATACTGAAGTCGTATTCCAGTGATAGCGCATAGCCCTTCTTGCGCCTCTTGTAGTTCATATATGTATTTTTCTAACTCTTGCTCAGTAAAATGCATTTCCTTATTTTTTAGTGTTCGTTCAACTGTTTGGCCGTTAGCACTCTTAACAGTATCTATAACAGTTTTTACTATCCTAACCGCAGTTCTTTGCCGTGCATTCAATATAGCAACTGGATTCTTCTTTGCTTTTTTTGCCTTAGTTTTTTGTTCAGGGGAAGATTCGATTATATTGTTATTGGCAATTAGAAGAGCTTCTTGAATTATTTTAACTAATCTGGGAGTCGCACGGGCAAGATAAATTCCTTGGATTGTACGAATTTTCTTACCAAAGATTGTAAATGGATAAAAATGTGGTGAGTCTTCCTGTAATTCTAATAATATTTCATTAGCATAAAAATTAGTCAGAACGTTTGCAGGAAGCCCTGGTTGGATTGGGGTAAAGTTTTCAAGCTCTATACGGTAATAATTTCCTCTACCAGACCATTGCCCAGCATTCGGGGGTTCCATCTCTATGCGGGCTTGTTGAGAGATAGTAGAAATACCACAAAGTCGCGTTTCACTAGTACCATCTTCCCAGGAATTGTAGAGAAAATGGAGAACGGCATCATTTGGATTTGGTTCACGCATAATTGAATAACGATCATGGCCAGCACGATTTTTAGTCGGGCTCCACAAACATTTACCAAATTCCCACCCTTTACCGCCGTGCCCATGATCAGCACGTGTAATTTCTACCCAAGCCCAGGTTATATCTTCAAGATTCATTGATATTACCTTCAATCGCTAACTTTATTTGGGTGCTATGGATAAAAGCTTTTATTTGGTTTATTAAGGTATCAGAATCCAATTTTTTCTTGCCATTAATTGCACATTCCCAAATAATTAGAACACGCCAGCCTAGGGTCAATAATTTACTAACACCAAGCTTATCCCTTTCTAAATTCCTCTTTATCTTATTTTGCCAGAACTCTCTATTAGATTTAGGTAAATGCGATATGTGGCAACCATGGTAATGCCAGAAGCACCCATTTATCAAGATAGCGGTTTTGTATTTTGAAATTGCGATGTCAGGTGAAGTAGGTAATTTTTTTACATTAAGTCGGTATCTATATCCATGATTATAAAGTATTTTTCTTATTTTTATTTCAGGCGTAGTATTAGATGACCTAATAGAGGCCATAATACGACTTCTTTGCTCTTTAGAAGATTCCTTTGCCATCTCCCTACTATAATCTCTTTCATTCCTATTTTTTCAATGTAATATTTCCTCAATGAGAAGCAAGGGTACGATATGACAAATAATTTTCTGGACTTTGTAGATGATGCACATTTCTTGAAAGCAGTAGAATATGTACAGGTTGCTACAAAGGCCGCTAGTGAACAATTCTCATTAAAATATACTGTAGGGCAGTTCACAGAAAGTGCTATAGATCCGTTTAAAATGCTTTTTGATCTATATGATATACGTGATTCCAAGGAAACTTGGATTACAGCGGAAATTGAACGGCAGCTAGATAAAACCCTTAATAATAAGATAGGTGAATTTCATCAAATGTTATTAGGCGGTGTAAAAGGATGGAGTGATCTAGGCGTAGGACATGATAGCGAGGTTGATCTGGCAAAAGATGATCTTTCAGTCTTTATCGAATTAAAAAACAAATACAATACAATGAATTCATCGGCGACCGAAAAATGCCGCGATAAGCTTATGGCTATATTAGAAACTCATTCTTCTGCGAAAGCTTATTGGTGTTACATTGTTCCCTCATCTCCTACATCTGGGGAATCACAATGGACTTATGATAGGGGAAAGAAGCTTTACCATCGCAATTTATATAAAGCTTGGGGAGATAAGGTGTATGAGATAGTTACAGGTCGGTCAGGAAATTTAATAAAAACCTGGAAAGCTCTTAATTCTATTTTAGAACAAAAAGATGCATACCAAGCAATTAAAGTCGATCGCAATAAAATTGTGAAAAAATGCACGGAACGGGTAATTGCCGAATTAGGCGATAATAATACTTTAGAATATTTTTATAAAATTACATTTGGCTAAGAAAAAGCCATTTCGCTTTGGGTATATCCAATCGCTTTATCTGTGGATTTGCGATTCATATTATAAACATTTTTATTGCCCTGATAATAACTATTAAGGGCTTCAACCAAAGTGTAACCAATCTCTCTACCTAGATTTACTGGCACCGCGTTTCCAATTTGTTTATACTGCTCATTGGCGGAGCCACAAAATTCCCATGAATCGGGAAATGTTTGTATTCGGGCATATTCACGAACGGTAAATGGCCTAGTTTCATCGGGGTGACATCGCTCAGTCTGCTTTTGTGCTGGTGCACAAGTAAGTGTAAGACATGCTTCATCCCACGACATCCTGCGCGCCATTCCTGTCTTTCCACCACCCAAGTAAAAGCTACCCTGCATATATTCTTTTTGTAATTCTATGGGTAGATCTCGCCAATATCCCCCCCGGGGTACATGCGCAAGTATTTCTGCTTTCCGTTTAGGATATTTCTGGCCAACAGAACTTGGTACGTCACAATCGAACAACTCACCCTTTTTTAAGGCATCCTTTAGTGTGTATATTTTTTTATGTGGGACAGGATATTTGTAATCAATATTAACGTCGCGCCTGATACCAACAATAATAAGGCGTTCACGTTTCTGCGGTACACGGTAAAAAATTGCCTTTAATATCTTAGGTTCCAGCACATCATAGCCTAATTCGTCTAAAACTGAAATCATGCCCTCTACAGTACGGCCATTATCGTGATTTAAGAGCCCTCTGACATTTTCTCCAACACAGATTAAAGGCTGGGTTTCCTTAATTGCCCGAGCAAACTCAAAAAACAAGGTGCCCCTAGTATCTTCTAAACCCAGTTTCTTGCCAGCATAGCTAAATGCTTGGCATGGAAACCCACCAGTTAATACATCTACTTGGCCTTTATATGGCCTAAAATCGATATTTCTTACGTCACCTTCAATAACATTCCAATTTGGCCTGTTGGTGCGTAATGTTGCGCAAGCATGCTTATCTATTTCATTAAGCATTGCACACTTTAGACCTGCTTGTTCTAAGCCTATTGCCATACCACCAGCGCCCGCAAAGAGTTCAAGGACTGTATAATCCCTTAAGGGTATAGGCTGCGTAGGAAGTTTTTTGTTGGTAAGGTTGCCCTCAACATCAAATTTTTTGATGTCGTTTAATGCAAATAATGGTTGGCCATTATCGGAATATCTTGAAGGCCTTAATTTACCAACCTTTGCCCATGATTCTACCACCCTTTTTCCTATGGATAATAAATCAGCCGTTTGAGCTAGGGTATACATATCAGCCATAATTAACTGCCTGGGCGCACATTTGTAAATGTATTATTGTATAATCTATTGTGAAAATATATAACGTCAACTAATATAAAAAGCAATAGATATTTTGTACAATGTACCATTACAATTATATAATATACCAATGATTACAACTATACAAGTAAAAATGGCTAGGGCAGCATTAGGATTAGGGGTGCGGGATCTAGCAAAAATATCAGGGGTTACTGCCAATACAATTAGTAACTTTGAGAATGGTAATAATGTTTTGGCCAGCACACTAAATGCAATTGAGAAATCCCTTGAAAAGAAGGGCATTGAGTTCCTAACAGAAAATGGGGTCAGGCTAAAGAGAAAAAAATAGAATGCATCACCGCTGTATGCGTCGTTGCATTTCTGCCATCATAATTTCATTGGGTACGTGGCTTATATCGGTTTTTCCAGTGCCAATAGTGCTTATAACACTTTGCCGTTTGTGATCATTCAATGTTCCATAAGAATTATAAGTAGTAAGGGCATGTTCGTGGCCAATATTCTGGCTGATAGCTTTAAATTCCATTTGTGTGCAATTTTCCATAGCCCAAATAATTAACATTTTGCGAAAAGAATGCGGGTTGTAATAACGCAATCCAGCTAATGTGAATCCCGTATGGAATATCTGTCGCACTGGAGTCGCATTTGCCCAATGTTCTCGGGATAAGCCCTTTGCTTCAAATTGCAAAGTAATAGGGTTGCATTTTATATCCTGTTTAGGAAACAATGGATCATCTGGCTTAAAACCAAGTTCCTGGTCTGCATAGCATAGCCATTCCATTACAATATTCTGCCATAAAGGGTCAAATGGCATAAAGAATGTGGAAATTGCCTTACGATTCTTAGTTTTTACGTGTTTAGGGTCTTGCCATACTTCTTTTTTTATCCTATCAACGTCTCTCATTTTTAGGCTAATAAGTGCGGCATCACGAACTCCCGTCAGTGCCATAAAAGCGATAATTGCTCTATCACGTTTTTCTATCTCTGTGCCGTGTGGCATAGTTTTTAAGACTTTATGAACTTCTTCCGCACTGGGAATGGGCAATTCTTTTGTAGCACGCCCTGCTCGTTCCTCATTATTAGAAAGCCGTAGATAGCCCGCCGCCCGTGCATCAATTTTACGGATATATTTAGGGTGTATTGCTAGCCAGCCAAAAAAATCTCTTAAAATTTTTAAGGTGGATCGCACCGTGGAAAGACTAAGTAGCTCTCCCTTGGCATTTTCTTGTTTTACTAGCCAACGCTTGAACCCTTTTGCCTGTTCTGGATCAAAAATAGTAAAGTCTTTTTTACCCGTGAAATGCTCAAATAGATTTATTGCTTTCCATACAGCACCAGCTGTACGTGGGTCACGGTAATTTTCATGCAGCAGCGTATCTTCATATTGCTTCTTTAGACGCTCATTTAGTGGATTACATTCAGACATTATTTTCCTCCTTATGAAGTGAACATTCATGGTGCGTTAATTGCACACTCTTATGTTCTCCCGAGGCATCACTTAAATATATTGCAAGTGGATGGCTTTTTATCCACTCAGCGCCTCGTATGCTTCTATTCATCTTGCCGCCACATTCACTACAAATTGCTTTTATACTGATACATCCATTAGGAAGAGGTATAACTGTTGCACTACCTGCCAATGGAATGCGGGGTGATTGGCAGCGCAAACAAAATATCTCATGTATAGCACATGGTTTCTTTCGCCGTTCCTTTTGCTTATTAATGAATGCTTTTAATTTACTGCTATGAACTATATGTGGACGCGTATTAGGAATGCGCTCTAGCCCTTCCTCGCGTACCCAGCGCCGCACAGTAGCTACATCATTACCGAGTAAATCTGCTATTTGCTCGATGTAATAACTATAGTCGTCCTTTATCAGGCGGACATTGTATGTGCGCTTGCGCTTTTTCATGGTGCATACCAAATACTTATTTCTGAGCGGCTCTTAGTTGGGCGGTACTAACAGCTTTACCGCTGGCATTAAGCCATTCATCGAGATCAGTAAGAAAATAAAACACTCTTCCGCGTTTAATAAATTTTGGCCCTTTGCCATTACTGCGAAACATCGCCAAAGTCTTTTGTGAAAGACCAAGATAAGCGGCAGCATTCACAGTATCGACCCGGCCATCAGGGTACATTTTTATTTTAATATCAGATTGTTGATTCATATATTCCTCATTATTTAGAACAAAAGCAAATGTCTTATACAAAAAGACACTACATCAAGAATTGTGTTGACGTAAATATAAATTATGTGGCAAGACAGGATTTAATAAGAATATTTATCTCTATAGAACTTTTGAGGGCGAGGACTGACATGGCACCAAGAAATAAACCCGGTATTCAAGGAAAAGGAGAAAGCCTTACAGTCAGGATTGAACCACGATTACGCTGGGGGTTAGAACTGCTAGCCCGTAAGCAACGGCGTACTATGTCTTCTGTGGTAGAGTGGGCCATTTTACGGGCAATAAAGAGTGAGGATGAAGGATTGGACTACTCTTATACAGATCGTGAAGGTGATAATGTAAAACGCAATCTTCTCGATGTCACATGGACTATCGAAGAATCAGAGCGTATTGCGAATCTTGCATTTAATGCACCACATTTGATGACATACGAGGAGGAAGTCCTATGGCAAGCCACCAAAGATGCTGGCCTCGTTTGGAAGGGGCATTACGATAAGAATGGCGATTGGGAATGGACACCCTATGAACAATACTTAAACTTAAAGCGTTTGCGTCAATATTGGCCAATTATAAAAAAAGTAGCCGCCGGGGAAGAACCGCGCAGTAAGTTACCGCAGGTAGTGCAAAAAGATACTTCTTTAGACGATGAAATCCCCTTTTGAGGTAATATATGGCAAAATCTTTTTCAAAACTCACTCGTCCAAATACCCGCAAATTGTTACCCGGCCAGACGATCATTGAGCATGGCATAACATACGAAAAGCTGCCGGACGGTGATGGGCGCTTTACCGTGAATGTCATGGTAGATGGTGTGCGTGTTCACCGTGTTATCGGCAAAGATAGTGAAGGGGTAACAAGGGAAAAGGCAGAAGAGTATATTGAACAAGCGCGAACGGATGCACGAACGGGAAGGCTTAATCTTCCCATAGGGCGAAAAACCGTACTTACGCTTCGCAAAGCTGTTGAGCAGTATATTGAAAAGTTAGCAGAAGAAGGCGGCAAGGACATTACTGCAAAGAAGCGCAGATTAAGCCAGCATGTAATCCCAATGTTAGGAGATAAGCCACTCTCGCATATTTCCACATTTGATATTGAGCGTTTTAAAAAAAGCCGCCTCGAAGAGAAGGCCGTAAATGGAACCATAAACCGTGATTTGGCAGCATTATCGCACCTGCTTAGTAAAGCGATGGAATGGCGGTGGATTAATAGCAAACCATGCGTGATTAAACGCCTCAAAGAAGCGCCAGCACGAATTGTTTATCTTACAGGTGAGCAAGCCCAGCAATTGCTTGAATGCGCTATGCAAGATCAGCACCCACATTTATATCCGTTTGTTATGATCGGCCTACAAACAGGTATGCGCCGGATGGAAATTTTATCCATTCGTATAAAAGACGTGGATTTAGACCGCAAAATGATTTTTGTGCCACAAGCAAAGGCCGGGGCGAGAGAACAGCCTATTACCAAACAACTAGCCGAATTTCTTAAAGCCTATATTGATTCTGCTTCGCCGGGGCAGGAATGGCTTTTCCCCTCTATCGCTTCGCGCACCGGCCACACGGTGAACATTGAGAAGCCCTTTAAACGTGCAGTGAAAGCAGCTGGGCTTGATCCCTCAGTGATTGTGCGTCACACACTGCGTCACACCGCCATCACACATTTAGTGCAGTCTGGTGTTGATCTGCCAACTGTTAAGCGCATTAGTGGCCATAAAACGCTGGCTATGGTGGAACGATACAGCCATCAGAATGGGGCACACATACAGGCAGCAATGGATAAATTAGAACGCAGATACAAATAGCTAAAATATGACAAAGCAACCTACAATAATTCCTGAAGCACGTCTTAGTGAATGGCTATTATTCAATCGTCGATCTACATCCTATGGGCGTAATCTTGTTGCACAAAAAGGTAGCATTTTTGTTATTCAGCAGCGACTTTTTGTGAATGATCCTTGGGAGTTGATTGCAGAATCAATTGCTCGTAGTACGCCAAAAGGAGAAATTAGGGATATTGCTCAGTCGTTCCGACGCCAAGCAGAAGATTATTTTCACGTAGCAGGGACAGGCAGGGAATTGGCTGTAAGGCCAGTTTTGCTTTATTACGCATTTTTAAATCTGACCAAAGCTTATCTCGTTGCAAAGGGTAATACCAGCTTAGTGCATAAAGCACATCACGGTATTTCTTCTACTCCTAAAACGAATGTAATTCCAGGGTCGGAGATTACTTTTAACTCACCAACAACCTCAGTATTTAAGGCTTTCCTAGATAAGAGTGGGGGTAATGCCAATATTTTAAATCATAAAATGAAGTTAGGGCATTTATTGCCACAAATTTTGCCAGGACATCGCTTGTGGTGTTATGCCACAAACAAAAAAGAACGCTTTGTAAGCATTGCTGACACACGCTTTTATCGTAGTTTTACCGACAAGAAAGTGTGGTTGAATCTTTATTTTAGAAAAGATGATTTAGCCGAGTTAAATATTACTGAGAAATCTTTGCTATCATTTGCTGATTTAAAAGATTATGAGATCGTGACTGATTCTCAAACAAGATCTGCACTTTGTTTGCAACAAAAGCATCCAGTAGCACATAATAATCCCGAAGAAGCTCTTTTGGGTATTAACAACTTAATAAAAAATAGAATCTGGGAAACTGTGAGAGTCGGTTCTCCTTATAGGAAACCTTACGTTTATTGTAGCCCTATTTCTGAGCAAAATGCCAGATTGCCGCAAATGCTTGCAGTATATCTATTAATGTTCTTTTTGGGCTCGGTAACACGTTATTCTCCGGGCTATTTTGAAGATCTCATGGATTCTAAGTATGGACCTTTCTTTGCAACGTTCATATCAGAGTCGCCGATGCAATTTTTATATTTAATGGCATCAGATATATTAGGCCAAGAAGTAAGCAAGCCAGCCATTATTTAATAATTATGAAAAATAGACCCAGTGAGTCTGCAGTTAGTTCAAGCCCACCACCAAGAAAATCTGACGTGTTGTTTCGTGCTGACAAAGAGGATTGGCAGGCGAATGCATGTTTAAATTATGTACATTGGCCAGATCACTTATATAGCTCAGGCTATAGAAAAGCGGCACGTTCCCTTGCAGAGCAAGTCTGTAGCTCGTACCGTGATCAAGATAGTTTGAT
Source organism: Alphaproteobacteria bacterium (assembly GCA_013288335.1). Taxonomy (GTDB): domain Bacteria; phylum Pseudomonadota; class Alphaproteobacteria; order Rickettsiales; family JABCZZ01; genus JABCZZ01. The sequence continues at coordinate 32,610 of JABDCC010000012.1, read as the reverse complement.
TTATCCTATTGTGTATCTATATCGGCACTGCACTGAATTAATTCTTAAAGATATTATCCTCATTGCTAATGAGCTATTAGATAAAGAATTATCGGAGCAAGAAATAAAGGCGTTGGGAAGGCATGGCCTTAGTAAGCTGTGGACGCAGTTAAGGCCATTACTTAATCAAGTATGTGAATGCGCCGGCAACCCGGCTTTCCCAGAAGAAGATCTAGAGGGAATTGATTCGTATATACAACAAATTCAAGAGTATGATCCCGATGGACAAAGATTTCGTTATGCAACTATGAAGAATCGCAAGCCTTCCTTAAAAGAAGACCTGCAGCATATTAATATTCGTGTTTTTGCTAATGCTATGGAAATGCTCATTGAATATATTGAGAGTATTGAAGGATGGTTTTCACACCTTTGCTCAGAAAAGCAGGACATGGAGCAATATAACTCCTAAGCACAATTACACAGGAATTACACAAAACGCCAGATTAGATTATGTGTAAAATCGCTGAAACTGGCTGTAGCGATGGTGCCCAGAGACGGAATTGAACCGCCGACACAGGGATTTTCAGTCCCTTGCTCTACCAACTGAGCTATCTGGGCATTCGCATAGAAGGCAAAAAATTTGCCACGAAGGAAATGGCCTTATAAAAGAAGATAGTAGTAAAAGCAAATATAAACATAAAAATGCCCCGCCAGAGCATTTCTCTGAAACGGGGCATTTTCTCAAACACTTAAAATTTAAGCGGCAGCGGCGTTTCCTGAGTTACGTGGGCGGAAATTCCGACGACGCTGGTTGAACTTGGAATTGGAGGGACGTGGCTTGTGAGCCTCCTGCGCCTGTGGTTCACCCGGATTGATAAGCCTCTGAATAGCGCGCCATTTGCCGCGATCTTCGCCCGAAATCAGACTTACTGCTGAACCAAGAGCGCCCGCACGGGCAGTTCTGCCAATACGATGGATGTAATCTTCCGGCGCATGCGGCATATCGAAATTCACCACATGTTTAATATGGTCAATATCAAGCCCGCGTGCAGCCACATCGGTTGCCACGAGAATGCGGTATTTCTGAGCACGGAAATTGCCAATCACACGGTCGCGCTTGCTTTGCTTCAAGTCGCCGTGAATCGCATCAGCGCTCATTTTCTGTTTATTCAAACGCACCGCTAAACGATCCGCACCGCGTTTGGTTTTTACAAACACGATGATGGAACCTTCACGTGCGGTTAATTCTTTCATCAGAACTTCATACTTATTCGCATCATCCGTATGAATAATATCATGCGTCAAGTTCACATTGGCAGCAGGTGCGTTTTCTTCACCCACTTTAATGCGTACCGGATTGGTCAGATATTTTTCTGAAATCTTGAGGATGTTAGCAGGCATAGTAGCCGAGAACATCAACGTCTGACGGGTTTTAGGCAGGAATTTGGCAATCTGGTCAAGCTGCGATGAAAAGCCCATATCAAGCATACGGTCGGTTTCATCAAGCACGAGGAAGCTTGCATCATGCAGCATCAGCGTGCCGCGCTCCAGATGGTCATTGATACGGCCTGGTGTGCCAATGATCAAACGTGGGCGGTTGCGAAGCTGCTGGAATTGCGGCCCCATGGATTCACCACCAATAAGAAGAGCGGTGTTTACGGTGCTGCGTGAGCCAAGAAATTGCTTCAGCACACTCATAACCTGAGTAGCAAGTTCGCGTGTGGGGGTTAAAATCAGGGCAGAACCACGTGGGTTGCTCATGAGTTTTACCACCAGCGGAATCGCATAAGCAGCGGTTTTGCCGGTTCCGGTCTGAGCGGAGCCAAGAATATCGCGACCTTCGAGTGCGGGCGGAATTGCCTGCGCCTGAATCGGTGTTGGGATAGAATACTGCATGCGCGTTATAGTCTCCATAAGCGCAGGCGGCAAGTTAAGACTTAAAAAATTTTCCATTTTGTTTTTCCTTTAATGTATTGAATTTTTCACAAAGTCAGGCCTCGCCCAAAGCGAACCGCTCCAAGGCATCCTCAAAATTGTGAAACGTGATTTATGCAGCAAGCAATTTTAAATTTGCGGCTGAGGTTTTACCCTTGTCAGTTGCAAGCTCATAGCTTACGCGCTGTCCATCGTTCAGGGTTGATACTCCTGCGCGATCGAGTGCGTTTGCATGTACGAATACATCGCTTGATTTGTCATCAGGTTGAATGAATCCGTAACCTTTGTTTGCATTGAACCATTTTACTGTACCGGTAGCCATAGTGATTTTCCTTGTTTCTGGATAAGTTATAACACTGCCGAGAAATTCAGCAGTGAGCTTAAGCGTATGCCGAAGCATCGCTTACCACTCTTTATTAAACGCCAGATAAATAAGAAAAAACGAAGGCACCTTCTTACATTGTGCCTTTCGGCACCACCGCTACTATTTGTTAATTATTATTTGCGGCAACTGTCATCAAACGAGAGTAACGCGACGGGTTATACACTAAAACCCCCGCTAATGCTAGCTTTATTATAAAACTAATTATTACAGACGGATATTTTTCGCTGGCATTAGCAGGATAAAATGGCTAGATTGTTAGACCCTGCAAAGAAAACGGATGAAATTTTATCCTTTCCATTTGTAGCAAGAAAAATAACAATTATTGCCAGAATCCAAATAAATTCATAACGTTAACAAGGAGATATCTATGTTCCGCCGCAAAGAAGAAGGCTCCCTTGATGAACACACTGCCACCGCAGCAAACTCATCGACAGGTGCAAATAATTACGAAAATGTTTCCAACCAGCCACAAGCTGCAGCTGCCGCCGCATCCTATGTGCCAGCGCAACCAGCAGCAGCCCGTCCAGCAGCTGAATCTCGTCCAGTAGCGGCTGCTCCAAGCTACCGCGCAACCCCGGTTACGGATTTCACCCGCTCTGCTGCCCGTCCGGTAACAGAAGCTTTGCGCAATACTTCGCAACAGCAGCAGGCTGCTCCCTCTTTTGGAACTGCCAATGAAAAAGAAAAATCAGCGCAGATTGCTCATAGTGCTGCTCCTTCTACAAAAGCAAACCGTCGCGTTTTGACTGTCGGCAATGATATTCTTTTGAAAGGTGAAATCGCAACCTGCGATCGCCTGGTAATTGAAGGTCGTGTTGAAGCAAAGCTCAGTGATGTTCACACCGTAGAGATTGCCAATGTCGGTTCTTTCAAAGGAACTGCCGAAGTAGAAGATGCTGAAGTCAGCGGTCTTTTCGAAGGTGATCTCGTGGTGCGTAACCGCCTGGTGATTTATGCAAGCGGCGAAGTACGTGGCAATATCACTTACGGTGAGATTGAAATTGAACGCGGTGGCAAATTCACCGGTCAGATTAAAACTGTGAATTCACCCGTTGAAAAACCAAAATTGCTTGACGTAAAAGCACGTCCGGCTAAAGAAGCTATGGAAGCTTAATTACATATAAGTTTCGAATTATTTAGGGGAGGCTTTGGCCTCCCCTTTTTATTTGTAGTAACTCTCCAGTCTTTCCCCTTCCCTTGATTGCATTTATACTTTCCCCAGACATAAAAAAAGCGCCCTTGAAAACTCAAGAGCGCTTTTTCGTATAGACTTAAAAGCTTATGTATTAAGCAGCTTTTTTCTTGGTAGCATGAGCGGCAGAAGAAACATTGCTCGAGAATTGCTTTGTCTGTTCAGCGATGTGCTTGCCAAATACTTCGGCAGCTTCTTTATTTGCTTCAGTAACCATTTTGAAAATATCCTGAATATCAGTTACTTTGCCTGCTACGAATTTTTGAGCAACATCAGCGTATTTTTGAGATTTCTGGGTAGCATTCTCATGTGTTGCGTTGTTCGTAAGGTCTTTGAGCGCCTTCATAGTTTGTTCAGCATCTGAACGGAGAATTTCCGCCTGACGACGCGCAATCGCCTGTGCGCTGTCATGCATAATCTGTGAAAGGCTGGTAAAGCACTCAGCACCGCTTTTGTAAAAATCAATAAATTGGTTAACATCAACAGTTGGGGCTTTGAGTTCTCCAAAAGTTTTTGTCCACTCAGAAAATGGGTTGGAAGCCATGATAGTCTCTCCTTAAAGTTAAAAATTATGTTATAGTACGTTCTGGTTTTTTTGAATTAAGTTCAGAATTACATCTGGGATAATAGCACTATATTGCATTGCGTCAATCAAAAAAATTGTGCATTGCACCAAAGTGGTTTTTCACGCGTAACATACTGATTTATATACAGGTAGAATGATGGGCATAAATTTTCAATATGGGAATATACCACTACATCAGGTTGTATTATGAAATTTTTTGCTACCGAGCGGCGGATTTGATTTTCTTAGGTTTCACAATAACCACGGTCTTTGCAAGCATGTCGTGAAAGCCTTGTTTCTTCTTATTGAACATGATCCATATAAAGCCCAGAGTGAAGGGCACAAATGAAATTACATAGCCCATAAACCGAAATATTGCTTGCTTCGGAGTAAGACATAATCCGCTACCCGCATCCTGAATTTGCAGGCGCAAAAGGATTTTGCCAGGAGTTGCAGAATATTTAATCCAGAAAGGGATGGTATAAGCGGCGATAAAAAGAAACTGCAATCCATTATCCAAAACTGCACGCTCAATCAGATGATGTTCTTTAACTACCTTCCAGAAAGCAGGAAAGACGGCCCATAACTGCGAATATACCTTATCCGGATCTTCCGTTATTTCAGGAGTAATTGCAGCGGAAAACATACCTATGTCAAATGGCGTAAAAAGAGCATTCATAATCCATTCAATGCACGGCTCTGCCACCAGCATAATAAGGAACATATCAACAGCAGTTGCAATCATCCTGCTGTTAAAGGATGCATATTTTATGGGGATTATGGGAGGGATATTTTCTGTTTCTGTCATAATATTATAAGATTGGGAACAGTCTGCCACAGATTGGAAGAATAATCCAGCCTTGCAATCACAGAGATAGGAATGTCTGCCGGTAAAAAATTCTGCAAAGTATTTTTGGTGCGTTCTGCAGAAACCGGTGATTCCTCTGATTCACTTATAATGACGGCCACAACTTTAAGTTTGCGTGCGACAATAATATTATATGCAGTCAAAGTATGACTTATGGATCCGAGGTAACTGCCAGTTACTAGAATAACCGGAAACTGGAGCGCCATCATCCAATCAATCACTGTGTGTGTTTGTGTAAGTGGGGACATGACTCCTCCAACCCCTTCAATGAGTAAGCGATCAGAATCTTTCTGCGTTTTGCAAAATGTAACCAGAGAGGAAAAATCTATTTCTTTCCCTTCATCTTTCGCTGCCATATCAGCAGATAGTGGCGCTGCAAACCGCCAGGGTGATATTAAATCAATATGCGTTTGCGAGAGAGGTAACCCTTGTGCTTGCAGCAATATGCCAGTATCAGATCCCGCAATATCTCCACCATCAAATCCGCTGATAACCGGTTTAAGCGTGATTACCTTTTTTCCACCTTTGCGCAATTGATGTGTAAGTGCCGCCGTTATAAGCGTCTTGCCGACTCCGGTTCCAGTTGCGGTTACAAAATATTTTTTCATATTTGTTTCACAAAGTATAATACTTCCCAGGTTACCGGTAATCCCGCACTACTACCATAATGTGTTTTATAGTAATGTTCTATCTTCTGCATTTTATTGCGGGTCATAAGAACTTTACTGCGCCCGCTAAGTTTATTGCGTGCGCCAATTGCTTTTAATTTTACCATGATCGACTCAAGATTGGGATAATATTCGACAATGGTCTCACACTCAAATAAGTCAGACGATATGAATGGAGAAACATTCCGTGCTTCATCAATGCTCGCAAAACTCTCCTTAAGTTCATGAAGCGTTCCTTCACCGAATGTCGCGACGGCGAGCACCCCACCCGGCTTTAAAACTCTTTGCATTTCTGTGAGTGCAGCCTGCCAGTCCGCTACCCATTGCAAAACCAAAGAGGAAAACACAATATCAAAACTATTATTAGCAAATGGTAAAATACTGACATCGGCATTAATGGCATTGCCATATTTTTTAGCACTCAAACACATGTTATAGGCAATATCAAGCTGGGTTATGGAATGTTTTGGAAGCAGCTTCGCTAATCCTCCCGTGCCGCAACCCGCATCCAGAATGTGTGAAGCCGGACTAATTGATGATCGAATTTTATCTAACAAATTATGAAGAACACGCTGCTGCAAATCGGCATGCAAATCATATTCTGCCGCTGCTGCTGAAAAATCCTCTGCTATGCGTTTTTTATCAAACATGGGCTTTAATTATATTTCGTAAGCCCTCTGCATCTTGTAAATGCGGAGCATGTCCGCAAGCCTGCCATATAATGAGCTCAGAGTCAGGTAAGATTTCGGCAAACTTATTAGCATTTGCCGGGTTAATAATTTTATCGGTCGCACCATGCAGTATTATGGTTTTAGAAAACTTGGAGTAATCCAGTGACGCGCAACTGGTTTTACCAAGTTCATCAAGCCAGTATAATCCGTTTTTCCAGATCTCTGAACCCTGATTGAGTTTCTGAATGATACGCGCGGTTTTGGGGTTACCCATTCCCACAAGCGTATTAAACTGGAAGACCATTTCTTTGGGATGTTTGCGGTAATTCTCGCGTATCTCCCCAAATTCTGCCGCCGACATTCCATACGGAAAATCTTTACTGGCGATACACTGAAACGGCGCGCCAATCAGCAATAATGTTTTTGCTTTTACAAATCCCCCTGCTATTGCCTGCACCAACAACTGCCCACCAAGCGACCAGCCAATCGCTAAGTCAACTTGTTTGGGTAACGCAGCAAACATTGCTCTCGCATTATCATAAGCTGCATAATCAAAATGCCTGGCCTTGGGCGCGATTTCCGCCAGCGCGTCATACTTTTGCTGCCAGCCAGTTAAGCAAAGTATGGTCATTATTCCATAACCCATGAATCTTTGGATTTAATAATGCCCCGCTCACGCAATACCTTCAATACGATATCTTTATTTTTTTTAGTAGGCGGGAAGTGGATTAAACGATCTTCTTCTCGTGCATGCTGCTGGTAAATAACAATGGTAGGTGTATGCGCAATGTTATATTTCTTAAACTTTGCAGTAAGCACTTCATGTTCTATGCATGCGAAATATACACTTCGGGCAAGCTTTAAATCATTATTAAATGTATTTTTCCATGATAGCGGATCGACATACGTAGTTTTTGCATTTTGAGCCACAATACCGATTGATTGCTCAAGTTTCGCGTTTACAGCAACCTCCGCGCAACGATTCGCTTTTAACGTATTGAGTAATTTTTTATAGGCTTTTCCGGCATTTTCATGCACTTGAGATGAAAGCGGATCAAGATTCAAATATTTGGGTTCGCTGTCCTTCAAATTATCAGGCAATTGCATTTTTACTATTTCATTAAAAAACTTATCCCAATAATCATCTAATACCACACTTACTGTGCCAATCAGTTTACTTCTTTCCTGAGGATTATCTCTGTAAAAAGTATGCATAAGTGCACCTTCTTTCCATGCCTTTTCGGAAGGCATGACATTTTCATCATCGTAGTAAGTGGAAAATGCATCATGAGGGCTTACAAATACTGAGGTGGGATTAAGTAGCAAAGGCCCGCTACTACTATGCATATTAAAAAGTTCAGCATCTTTTTTTGAATAAATTGGTGAAGTAGCAAGACCAATCATGCCATCTTTTGTGCCACGTTGGTTGCGAGAGAAGAATATTTCGCCAACATATCCAGCATCATTATAAACAGCATCTGTATTGCCTGCCGTCACTTCAAGCAGATTATCCACTTCACCAAGCCGCGTTTCAATATCCTCAATATCGCATTTCTTTTCCCACATATGGGTAACAAGAATTTGCTCAGGATCGTTTGTTGCTTTTTTGATCTTCTCAAACGTTTTATTAAATTCCAATTCAGGGATCACTTATTTACCCTTATGCAGCCGCATTAAGCCTTTTAAATCCCGCTTCTAAATCCGCTATCAGATCATCGATATGTTCAAGGCCGGCATTTACACGCAGGCAGATGCCATCATGTTTCCATTTGCTGGCAGTACGCTCAGGAACAAAAGGAATCATCAGGCTTTCGTAGCCGCCCCAGCTAAAGCCCATGCCAAAGAGTTTCATATCATCCATCATGGCAGCAAGCGCTTTGTGCGGGTACGGTTTCAGCAACACGCCGAATAATCCACTCGCACCTTTGAAATCGCGTTTCCAGTTTTCATGCCCCGGGCAACTTGCAAACGCAGGATGCAATACTTTTGCCACCTCTGGTCTTTTTTCAAACCATTTGGCAAGTGCTATGCCAGTTTCCTGATGCTGTTTGAGCCGCGTTGGCAATGTGCGAAGTCCGCGTGCTACAAGATACACTTCTTCCGAACCTGGGCTTGATCCTAAGTTGCGAAACACTCGACGCAGCTGCGGAAAATATTTTTTTGAGCAAGTGACTAAACCCATCACGAGGTCGGAATGACCGCTTAAATATTTCGTGCAGGAATGCACGGTGATATCTGCACCAACATCTTTAGCACAGAGATATAAAGGCGTTGCCCAAGTGTTGTCGACCATCACTACTGCGCCATGTGCGTGGGCTGCTTTTGCAATTTTTTTGATGTCCTGCACTTCAAAGGTCAGCGAGCCCGGAGCTTCGCAATACACCATCTTGGTGTTGGCTTTCAAAAGCGGGGTAATATCGTCGATCATCGGATCGAAGAAAGTGATTTCAACACCGAATCTTGCTAGTTCATATTTGCAGAATTTACGGATAGAGCCGTACACATTGTCGGTAATCAACACATGATCGCCGTGCGACAAAATTCCCATAAGACCAACCACAAGTGCTGCCTGCCCGGATGAAGTCACAATCGCATGATCAGCACCGTCGAGTGTGGCAAGTGATTCTTCTAATGCGCGGGTGGAAGGTGTGCCGGAGCGACCATATACCAGCGGATAAATGCCGTCGCCGCTTTCGCAGTTTTCAAACTCTTCGAGCGTGTGAAATAATATCGTGGAAGCGCGGTAAACCGGCGGGTTTACAACACCGCTGTTTTTGTATGGCTCACGCCCGATGGTGGTAACTAAGGTTTCTTTTTTCATAAAATACATCATTTGGTTGTAGAAAGTTGATTTTGTATAGCACCATTATTGACTCTTTCAAGGCCTTGCCTCAATAATTTGAGTATATTATGAGGATTTCAAATTTTTGAGGTGACATTTTGGCGCAAATCAGCTAGAAACTCGCAAAGTTGATTGGAAAATAACATGGAATTCGCTGAAGCGCTTACATTTGATGATGTCCTTCTAAAACCCCGCGCCTCGTCTGTCCTGCCCACTGAAGCCAACACCACCACCCGCATTACCCGTGAAATAACGCTCGGCATTCCGCTGATGTCCGCCGCTATGGATACAGTCACCGAAAGCAAACTTGCGATTGCCATGGCGCAAAATGGCGGCATTGGTTGTATCCACAAAAATATGACTCCCGAAGCCCAGGCCGACGAAGTGCGCAAAGTAAAGAAATTTGAATCCGGCATGGTGGTGAACCCGGTAACTATCCATCCGCAAGCGACCCTTTCACAAGCACTTAACCTGATGAAGGAAAACCATATCTCGGGTATCCCTGTGCTTGAGCCAAAAACTGGCAAACTGGTTGGAATACTCACCAACCGCGACGTACGCTTCGCCTCCGACCCCAAGCAACCCGTACACGAGCTCATGACTAAGAAAAACCTGGTGACCGTGCGCGAAGGTACTGACCGGGTAGAAGCAAAGAAATTGCTGCATCAGCATCGCATTGAAAAACTGCTGGTGGTGGATAACAAATTTCGCTGCATTGGACTCATCACCGTAAAAGATATTGAAAAAGCCCGCGCCTTCCCGATGGCTTCCAAAGACAAACTCGGTCGCCTGCGCGTTGCTGCCGCAGTTGGCACTGGCAAAGACGGGATGCTGCGCGCAGAAGCTCTAGCCGACGCAGGTGTTGATATTATGGTGATTGATACCGCACATGGTCACTCCAAAGGAGTCATTGATGCGGTAAAAGCAATAAAAACCAAATTCCCGGATTTTCAGATAATCGCCGGAAATATTGCTACAAAAGAAGCAGCTGAAGCGCTTATTAAAGCAGGTGCAGACGGGGTAAAAGTAGGCATTGGCCCAGGTTCTATCTGCACCACACGCATTGTTGCAGGTGTTGGCGTTCCACAGCTTTCCGCTATCATGGACGTGGTCGAAGTCGCTCGAAAACACAAAGTTCCGGTCATCGGCGACGGTGGAATTAAATATTCAGGTGACTTGGCAAAAGCCATTGCCGCTGGTGCGGATTGTGTGATGCTTGGCTCACTCTTTGCCGGTACCGAAGAAGCACCCGGTGAAGTCATTTTATACCAGGGTCGTTCCTACAAAGCCTATCGCGGCATGGGTTCGGTGGGCGCGATGGCACGTGGTTCCGCCGATCGTTACTTCCAGCAGGAAATCAGCGACAGTCTCAAATTAGTACCTGAAGGTGTTGAAGGGCGCGTGCCTTTTAAAGGTCCGGTTTCCGGCGTGGTTCACCAGTTAATTGGCGGCCTTAAATCAGCTATGGGGTATACTGGAAATACAACTATTGCGGGTTTACAGACGAACCGGGAATTTGTGCGCATTACCAACGCAGGACTTAGTGAATCTCATGCTCATGACATTATAATTACTCATGAAGCGCCTAATTACCGTCGCGAAGGTTAAATACTACTATCTCAACCAAAGGTAGCATGATATAATGCTACTCTATGCCAAGCACGATACTCATAGTTGATGATGAAGAAACCCAACTTATAACGGTTGCGCGATTGCTTGCGCGTTATGGATTTGAAACCGAACTTGCAAGAAATGGTGACCAAGCGCTATCGCGTTTGATGGATACGGAAAAACCTGCCATCGATTTAGTATTGCTTGATATTTATATGCCAAAAATGGATGGCAAAGAAGCACTCAGCAGAATTAGAGCAATCTACCCTTCCTTGCCTGTTATTATTCTCACCGCAAGTAACAAGATTGAAGATGCGGTGGAACTGATGAAACTCGGCGCATCGGATTTTATTACCAAGCCTACTAATGGTGAGCGCTTGCGTCTTTCCATCAATCAACATCTGACCATCCGCACGCTAAGTCGGGAGCTTGCGCGCATTAGGCGCAAGGAAGACGGGCAAGGACAATTTACAGATTTAATCAGCGCAGGCGGTGGACTTGCAACATGTGTAGCACTCGGCAAACGCGCTGCAAATTCGGATATCCCTGTGCTCATCACCGGAGAAAGTGGTGTTGGCAAAGAATTGCTCGCACGCGCCATACACGGCGAAGGTCATCGCGATGGCAGAGCATTTGTCGCCATCAATTGCGGTGCAATACCCGATAATCTGATTGAGAGTATATTATTTGGCCATGAGAAAGGCTCGTTTACCGGGGCGATTGCGCGTGAGATCGGCAAGTTCCGCGAAGCCGAAGGCGGTACATTGTTCCTCGATGAAATTGGCAAGCTAAAATCCGAAATGCAAATGAAGTTACTCCGGGTCTTACAGCAAAAAGAAGTGCAACCGGTGGGTGCTGGAAAATCAGTCAAAGTAAATGTGCGCATTATTTCTGCTACCAATCGTAATCTTGTTGATGATGTCGCAAGCGGAAGATTCCGTGAGGATTTATATTACCGCCTCAATGTGCTCCCCATTCATATTCCGGCGCTTAAAAACCGTCATGACGACATACCCGATTTAGTGAGTTATATACTTGCAAAATTCTGCGCCACCGAAAATAAATTCCCCAAAAGAGTGAACGAGCAAGCTATGCAGTGGCTCACCGCACAAAGCTGGCCTGGCAATGTACGTCAGTTGGAAAATCTACTTTACCGCACGGTAGTGCTTACTGATCATGAGGAATTGACCGAGCAGGATTTTATAAAGATGAGACAGAGTGAACAAAAACGTGAGGCAGCCCAAAATAATCATTACGTAACGTTGCTCGGCGGCGATGGCAAACCCAAAAAATGGGACGATATTGAAATGGAGGTGATCGCTGCCACTATGGAACGCCTAAACGATAATATCCCAGAAACCGCGAGACTCCTCGGCATCGGCCAGTCGACATTATATAAAAAACTCGCGGATAAAATTTGATTCCTAAAATTCTGCTGCAATGCAGCAGAGCAAGTGAATAATTTTCATTTGAATTCATTATTATTTACACAAACTTAGCAAAAATTGTTATAGTGATCTCCACGCATAATTTCATGGAGAGTAAAATGGCCATTGCTAAAGTCGCAGTCTTAGGCTCCGGTGTCATGGGAAGCGGCATCGCCGCACATATCGCCAACGCAGGAATTCCTGTCATCTTACTCGACATCGTTCCGCCAAATGCACCCGCTCGCAATGTGCTTACCGAAAAAGCCATCGAGAAACAACTTGGCAATAAGCCTTCCGGCTTTACCCATAAGAGCAAAGTAAAATTAGTCACCACCGGCAACCTTGAAGACAACCTCGATCTGCTCAAAGACGTGGATTGGATCATTGAAGCAGTGCTCGAAAAACTCGAAGTAAAGCAGGATGTCTATAAAAAAATTGATGCGGTGCGTAAAAAAGGCTCGGTGATTTCCTCCAACACCTCCACCCTGCCCTTGCATATTTTACTGGGAGGAATGAGTGATCAGTTCCAGCAGGATTTTCTCATTACCCATTTTTTCAATCCGCCGCGTTTCATGCGCCTGCTCGAAATGGTGGGTGGTGAAAAAACCCATAAGGATACTTACGCACAAATAAAATTATTCGCCGATGTTAAGCTTGGCAAAGGCGTGGTTGATTGTAAAGACACGCCCGGGTTCATTGCCAACCGCATCGGCGTTTTCTGGATGATGGTCGGCGTGCTCGAAGCCATGCGGCTTGGCATTTCGGTGGAAGAAGCCGATGCCGTCATGGGCAGGCCTGTCGGAATTCCTAAGACCGGGATCTTTGGGTTATTTGATCTCATCGGCATTGATTTAATGCCGCTGATTGCAAAATCCATGCTTGCAACGCTTCCTCCCAATGATGCATTCCGCGCCATATATAAAGAGCCAGAACTTATCACCAAAATGATTGCTGACGGTTATACAGGCCGCAAAGGCAAGGGCGGATTTTACCGCATCAACAAAGACGGCGGCAAAAAAGTAAAAGAAGTGATTAACCTCAAAACCGGTGAGTACAGCCCAGAGAAAAAAGCGTCACTCGAAAGTATAGCGGCTGCCAAAGCCGGTATTGGCGGACTACTATCACATCCTGACATCGGCGGACAATATGCACGCGCAGTACTTGGAAAAACACTCGTCTATGCCGCCTCTTTGATCCCCGAAATTTCCGATGATATTTACTCCATCGATAACACAATGAAGTGGGGTTATAACTGGAAAATGGGGCCATTCGAGATGATTGATAAAATTGGTGTGGCCAATGTTATCAAGCTGCTTGAAGCCGAAAAAATTCCCGTGCCGGAAATACTCACCAAAGCCAATGGCAAAACGCTTTATCAGGTTATTGATAATAAACGCAGCTACATGACACGCGGAGGTGACTATCAACCCCTGCCGCAAACCGAAGGTGTCTGGTCGCTTGCCGATAAAAAACTGGGAGCCAAGCCCATCATTAAAAATGGCTCGGCAGCGCTGTGGGATATTGGTGACGGCGTTGCGTGCTTTGAATTCACCTCCAAAATGAATTCGCTCGATCCGGATATTATGACATTAATTGAGAAATCCATTGAGATAGTGAAAAAAGATTTCAAAGGACTCGTTATTGGGGGTGATGGTGATAATTTCTCCGTCGGCGCCAATCTTGGTTTCATTTTATATGCCGCGAACATGGCCGCGTGGCCGATGATTTCTGACATCATCAAACAAGGCCAACGCGCAACCATGTCACTCAAATACGCTCCCTTCCCTGTTGTCTCTGCGCTTGGGGGAATGGCGCTCGGTGGCGGCTGTGAAATTGTGCTGCATAGCGATGCAGTGCAAGCAAATATTGAAAGTTATCCCGGCCTCGTGGAAGTAGGCGTCGGTTTAATTCCAGGTTGGGGTGGTTGCAAAGAAATGCTGCTGCGCCATATGCAGGGCTTGCCGCAAGGCAGCGCCATGCCTGCGATTGCCAAGGTGTTTGAGTATATCGCTACTGCAAAAGTGGGCGGCTCCGCCGATGACGCCAAAGATATGAAAATCCTGAATCAGGCAAGCCGGGTTTCCATGAACCGTATGCGTTTGCTGCCTGATGCAAAACAACTTTGCTTGTCTTTGGCAGAAAACTACACACCTCCTGAACCGGCAACATTAAACCTTCCGGGGCCTACTGCAAAAACTGCATTGCTTATGGCGCTCGATCAATTTGTTGCAACCGGAAAAGCAACTCCGCACGACGTAGTGATATGTAGACGGCTTGCCGATATTTTATCGGGCGGCGATACCGATATCATCGATACCATCACTGAACAGCAATTGCTCGATTTAGAGCATGGTGCGTTTATGGAGCTGGTGAAAACCAAAGGCACTCTCGCACGCATAGAATTCATGCTCGCCAATAATAAGCCACTCAGGAATTAATGGGGAATTAGCTTATGAATATTGATACAATTCGTCAAAAATACCGCACACAGATTCTAGCCATTGCAGAAAAATACGGTGCAGAAAATGTACGAGTATTTGGCTCAATTGCACGAGGTAATGAAACCGAAGATAGCGATCTTGATTTGTTAGTACACCTTAGACCCGAGACGTCTCTTATGGATGTTGCCGGAATGTGGGGAGAAATGAGTGATTTACTAGGAAGAAAAGTGGATATTGTTTCTGAGGCAACCATTCCTTCTTATGCAAATCATATTTTTGCAGAGGCCAAGCCTTTATGAATATCAAAGATAAAACCCGGATCATGCATATTATCGAGGCAATAGATGAAATTGCTTTATACGTATCAGAGAAAAATCGTGATCGTAAAACGGAATTAGCGATTACACGTTTGATAGAGATCATTGGTGAAGCATCCAACCATCTTTCCGAAGAGCTTAAAGCCGAACATGCTTATATACCATGGCGACAAATCGTTAACATGAGACATATTATAGTACATGAATATTTTGGTGTTGATTCCAATGCATTATGGAAAGTAGCGAAAGACAATATCCCGGATTTAGGACAAAAACTTAAAAATATAATAAAAACGAAGGAATAAACTATGCCCGTATATAAAGCACCGATACGTGATTTCCAGTTTGTCTTACGTGAGTTTCTGCCTCTTGCCGCAAACAAAGATGTCGCCGGATTTTCCGACGCCATGGAAATGGCCGATCCAGTACTCGAGGCCGCCGCGAGTTTATGTGAAGATGTTTTGTTTCCCATCAATCAGGTGGGTGACAAAGAGGGTTTAAAATATTCTGATGGCACTGTTACCACACCAACAGGATTTAAAGAAGCCTATAAGGCATATTGCGAAGGCGGCTGGCCTTCATTTACCTGCGATCCGGCTTTTGGCGGACAAGGCTTGCCGGAATGTCTGAATCTTCCGATTATGGAAATGGCCTGCTCGGCAAATCTTTCATTCGGACTTACTCCGGGACTTTCTCACGGCGCGTATAATGCGCTGTTCTTGCACGGCTCAGAAGAGATCCAGAAACGCTTCATGCCGAAACTCGTAAGCGGTGAATGGTCAGGCGTGATGTGCTTAACTGAACCACAAGCCGGAACTGATCTTGGGCTTGTGCGCACCAAAGCTGAAACTGTGGGCGATGGTAGCTATAAAATCTCCGGTGGTAAGATTTTTATCTCCTCGGGCGAGCATGATTTAACCGAAAATATTCTGCATCTGATACTTGCGCGTTTACCCGGTGCGCCCAAAGGTACCAAAGGCATCAGCCTGTTCCTTGCGCCTAAGTTTCATGTGAAAGAAGGTGGCTCACTCGGCGAGCGTAACAGCTTACGCTGTGAAGGCATTGAACATAAAATGGGGCTTACCGCCTCGCCTACTTGCGTGATGCATTACGACAATGCGATTGGCTATTTAATCGGTGAGCCGAACAAGGGCATGAAAGCGATGTTCACCATGATGAATGCCGCGCGTATTTATGTCGGCGTGCAAGGTTTGGGGCTTGCGGAAGTTGCTTACCAGAACGCACTGAATTATGCCAAAGAGCGCTTGCAGTCACGTGCGCTTACCGGGGCAAAATTCCCGGACAAACAAGCCGATCCTATCATCTCTCACCCCGACGTGCGCCGGATGATTCTTACCATGCGGGCGTTTACAGAAGGTGCGCGTGCACTTGCGATGTTGACCGCGTTTAATGTTGATTTGTCGCATCGCCACACTGACCCGCAAGTAAAGCAAGATGCTGACGATTTTGTTCAGTTGATGACGCCTATTGTAAAAGCCTACTTAACCGATATGGGCTCGGCGGTCGCTAACCTTGCAGTTCAGGTGTATGGTGGCTACGGCTTCATCAAAGATTATGGCGTCGAGCAATATGTGCGTGATGCGCGCATCGCCGAAATTTATGAAGGCACTAACGGCATTCAGGCGCTTGATTTAACCTTCCGCAAACTCTCCTTCGGCAGCGGACGTTATTTGCGTTCCTTCTTTCATCCGGTAGATGCGTTTATTACCGAGCATAAAGATAACCCGGCCATGGCTGAATTTATTAAACCACTTGCCAAACATGTGGGGTATTTGCAGCAGGCTTCCATATTCATGGCAACTGCCGGGCTTAAAAACCCGGATGACGCAGCAGCGGGTGCCACCGAGTATTTACGCATGTTTTCGCTGGTAGTTTTTGCATGGATTTGGGCAAAACAAGCCGCTATCGCATTGAAAAGTCATGATTCCGAGCCGGAATTCTACGATGCAAAACTGGCTACCGCACGCTTCTTCTTTGCTAAGGTACTGCCTGGAACTACCTCGCTATTACAATCGATTACGGCGGGTGGCAAACCAGTGATGAATGTAGCGTTCTAATTACCCCTCGACAATACGGCAATTTCACGTATTATCCACGCCCTACTAAACCGAAAAGGAGGTAATTGCGTGGTGGAAGTTGTTGTTCGTGATAATAATGTTGATCAGGCCTTAAGAGCCTTAAAGAAAAAGATGCAACGTGAAGGTATTTTCCGTGAAATGAAAATGCGTCGCCATTTCGAAAAACCATCTGAGGAACGCGTTCGCCGTGCAGCTGAGGCTGTTCGCCGTACCCGTAAACTCGCCCGCAAAACTGCTGACAAAAACGACTAATTAATTTAGTCCGTCAGCTGAAATAATCTTATTTTTATTTCGTCCTTTTCCGCTGCGCCTTTTTAGGCCAGCGGAAAATGTATTTTTTCCTCTCTTTTTATATTGTCACTTATCATTAAGAAAATTTCGCTTGCAATGTTGTTAAGAATGATTATTAGTTGCGTGTAAATGATAATCATTCTTAATTAGGAATCGGCAATGAAGATAAAATATGTATTAGGCGCAGTGTTCGCCGCCACTTTTTTAGCTGCTTCTGCTGCCCAGGCAGACGATTACGTCATCACCCTGAAAGATGATCAATTCTCTCCCGCTGAACTTACTATCCCTGCAGGGCAAAAAGTTAAACTCACGGTAAAAAATGCGGGCGCATCTGTTGCCGAATTTGAAAGCTCAGACTTAAACCGCGAAAAAATCGTGGAAGCAGGCAGCGAAATCATCGTGTTTGTGGGGCCAGTCGATGCTGGCAAATACACCTACTTTAATGATTTCCATCGTGAAACTACCGGCACCATCATTGCAAAATAGAAAGAACGACGCATGCTCTCCACCGCCATCATTATTTTCCGTGAAGTTTTAGAAATCGCCATGATACTGGGCGTAGTGCTTGCCGCCACTAAGGGCTTACCTGCCAGAATGAAATGGATCGTGGGCGGCTTTGGCGCAGGATTATTCGGAGCAGGAATAGTTGCCCTGTTTGCCGGTGCAATTTCAAATGCCGCTTCCGGCATGGGGCAGGAATTTTTCAACGCTATGATTCTTTTTACCGCAAGCGCCGTTATCGGCTGGACAGCGGTTTGGCTGCGCACACACGGGCGCAAAATGGTGATGCATTTTCACAGTGTCGGAAAAGAAGTGGTTGACGGCAAGCTCCCCGGCATATCGCTCTCGGTCATCATAGGGCTTGCGATATTGCGCGAAGGTTCGGAAATTGTACTTTTTATTTATGGCATGGCACTTTCCGGTCAAAATGCTACCTCCATTATATTTGGCAGTATCATTGGTGTTGTGCTTGGTACCATCGTTGGAGTTATGCTCTATCTCGGCTTGATTAAAATGTCGGCTAAATACATGCTGAAATTCACCGGCTGGCTTTTGATGCTACTGGTGGCAGGACTCGCCGCACAGGGCGCTGGCTACCTTTCCGCTGCCGGATATTTCTCCGATTTCTCCAGCCAGTTATGGAACACGTCTTGGTTACTCAATGAAGATTCCATTGTTGGTAAATCACTACATAGTTTAATCGGCTACACTGCAAAGCCGACCCAAATACAACTCACCTTTTACTTAGGCACTTTGTTTGCGCTGATCTCTATCACTGCCATTATTGAGAGAAACAAAAAACATACACTCGCAGCAATAGCTGCCATAGCTCTCACAACATGCGTTATGATTACAGGCAAGCCTACAGAGGCGCTGGCACTCGATGAAATTTATTCTCCGAATGCTGAATATAAAGAACTCTCCGTTGAATTTAGCGGCAGCCGTACGTTTGATAGCGACCAAACAAAAAATAACGATATGGGATCGGAATTTGTCATTGAATATGGTGCAACTCCCCGCTTGATGGTCGAAATGAGTGCAGGGTTTGAAAAGGCTCCCGGTGAAACGCTTAAGCTCGATCACATTGAGGGAGAAGGCCGCTATCAGTTTTTTGAGCAAGGTGAGAACTGGCTGGATTCCGGTATCTTGGTTGCTTATGATCACGCTATTCATAGCGGCGATGCAGATGCGCTGGAAATCAAATTACTCTTGCAAAAAGACGTAAATAAATTCACCAGCACCATGAACGTTGGTTTTGATCAGGCAGTAGGGGTGAACTCCTCCGGTGGGCCAGATTATGTTTTGCTATGGAATAACCGCTATCGCTATAATGAATATTTCCAGCCAGGAATTGAGCTTCAGAGTGACTTCGGCCAGGGCGCACAACTTCACCTGTGGAATGACGAGCAACAGTATATCGGCCCAGCAATATGGGGAAAGCTGTTTGGAAAATTTAATTATCAGGTGGCCTATTTAGAGGGAATCAGTAAAGCCTCGGCCTCAAGTGCCGCACGCGTGCTGGTCGAATACGAATCTCACTTCTAAATATATTTCTCAAACTCTTCTACAATTGCCTGATATAATTTACGCTTAAATGGAACAATAATATCCGGCAAATGTCTGGGCTCTATCCATTTCCACTCGGAAAATTCAGGGTCTTTTGTTTTGATGTTGATATCGTTATCCTTGCCGATAAAGTTCATCAGGAACCATTTCTGCTGCTGACCGCGATATTTCCCGTTCCATATTATGGGTACTAATTCGTCCGGCAGGTCGTAATTATACCAGCCATTACTTTCTGCAATGATAGTCGCTTTATTCGTGCCAGTTTCTTCCAGTAGTTCGCGTAAGGCCGCTACTTTAGCGTCCTCACCTTTATCAATTCCACCCTGCGGCATCTGCCATGCTTCCGAAGTCATATCGATGCGTTTGGCAACAAACACTTTCCTCGCGCTATTTAAAAGCATAATACCTACGCCCTTGCGATAGGGCAGCAAAGAGTAGGCGTGTGTCATGGGAATACTCGTTTTCCTATCGCCGACACCGGCACCAGATCCACCCCTTGCGCATTTAATGTTTCGTCCCAGGCAGCGAGCGCCTCAAGCGTAGGGGGATAAGAATGTGCAACACCAATTGCATAACCTTGCGTTTTTGCCAGATCCACAAGACTCTGCAATTGTGTGTCGATGGCACCGCGGGTAATTTCCGCATCTATTACTTTATCAATTCCAAGCACATACAACGAATGGGATTTTGCAAAATCGGCAAGCGCTGCATTTTGCGGGGTTTTAACATATAGAAACAATACTCCGCGCGAGGCAAGCTCGGTGAGCTCGGGGCGCAATACATCCAGATCTGCGGTTAATTTTTCATCAACCGGAGCAAGTGTCCCTACATAACCAGTAAACTGGCCCAATACCTGATGCAGCCTTATGCCATTCTCATTGGGGTTCAAATTCTCCAGCAATCCAAAAGGTCCCGGATCCGATACAGGATATGCCGAATCCTGCATGGGAAGATCAATGAATGATTCAAATCCGATTTCATGCGCGCGTGTTGCCCACCTAGTTATATCACTTGCGTACGGCGAAAAACTCAATGTGAAATCACGCGGTAGTTTCAGCACTTCCGTGGTAAGCGGTCGGCTCAAACCCAGATTGGTAAATATTATCGCTACCATCGGACGTTTTGCATTAGGATTGGTTGGATTATAAGCGCGTGCATAATATTTCCAGGGCTGTACACCGTTAGCGGAAATAATCGGTAACATTCCTTTGTCAGATTTCTCAACAAGTGAAGAATCCGAAGATTCCACAGAGGCATTAGCATTAGCTAAAGGACTCGGTATAACAGAGTCATTCATGCCAACCGTCGGTTTTGCGTCTATAATTTTGCTTACACTGTTTTTTCTGACATTGCCTTCTACCACATTACTTTCCACATAAACAGTGGCACGCTGACCAAACTGAATGGCTTGTTCGGTCAGTTCTTTGCCGGAGAGTAGTAATTTTATGATAAGCAGCAAGACTATGACGGCAAGGCCGTACGCCAACCCTGCCCATAGCCAGAACACCAGCCTGTGCTTCGCCGGAACAAGTTTTTTCAGAGTGTTAGGTATCATATTGTTCTAACATTCCCATTGCCCACAGCCCCACACATTATAACAGTGTTTAGTTAAGCGTCTTATAAACCGATAATGATCGCAGCAAGTCAATCGCACGCGATAACTGGAAATCCTCACTTTCCGATATATTACCCTCTAAAGTGCGATCGGTAATCTCATCGGATTTAGGACGTTTCTTTGTATTATCAGTGCTTTCTTCTTTATCACTGCTCTCATCGCCATTTTCTTTTTTGGCAGCAGCCTTCTGCTCATCTTCCCTGAGCAATCTGCGTGGAAGACTGGCTTCCAGACGCTGAATAGCTGTTTTCTTAATAGGTTCAATCTTTGCCTGCTCTACAACGATATCGGGCGTAATTCCCTTTGCCTGGATGGAATGGCCTGACGGTGTGTAATAACGCGCAGTTGTAAGCTTAATTGCCCCATGACCTGGCAGCGGTATAATAGTCTGAACCGATCCTTTACCGAAGGATTTTATGCCCATAATGACCGCACGTTTATGATCTTGCAACGCACCCGCAACAATTTCAGAAGCGGAGGCAGAACCATTATTGATGAGAACCACCATTGGAATACCTTTGGCTATGGGGTCACCATGCGCCATATAACGTCGGGTGTTTTCCGGATCGCGGCCACGGGTAGAAACAATTTCGCCATCATCAAGGAACGCATCAGATACATCCACTGCCTGATCAAGCAGACCACCCGGATTATTGCGTAAATCCAGAACAATACCTTGAATATGGGGGATTGCCTTCTTTTGCTTTTCCCATTCTTCTTTTAGTTTATCAATGGTATTTTCATTAAACTGGGTAATGCGTAAATAAACAATATCGCCCTCAGCACGTGAACGCACCGACTTAATACGAATAATCGCGCGCACGATATTAAAATCCAGAGGTTCCGTTTCACCTTCACGTAAAACAGTAAGTTTTATTTTTGTATCCGGCGCGCCGCGCATTTTGTCCACGGCATCTGATAAAGTTATGCCCATAACCTGCTCGTCGTTTATGGCGCTTATATAATCGCCAGCATGAATGCCAGCCTTGAAAGCAGGAGTATCGTCAATCGGAGAGACAACCTTTATAAGCCCGCCTTCCATGGTTACTTCAATGCCAAGTCCACCAAATTCACCTTTGGTCTGCACCTGCATTTCTTTGAAATTCTTTTCATTTAAGTAAGCCGAATGCGGATCAAGTGATGCAAGCATGCCATTGAGCGCAGCTTCGATAAGATCTGAATCTTTGACTTCTTCTACGTAATCGGTGCGCACGCGCTGGAAGACATCCCCAAACAAATTGAGCATATCATAAATATCATCCTTCTCAGCGGCCGAAATACCGACAACGCTTAAAAGAAATATAGCCGCGATGGAAATGGGCAAAAAACGACGCATAAAAAATTATCTCCGAGTTATTAAGTGCTCAAAAATTGGCCGAGCACATTGGTACATCTTAGTTTTATTAGAGTAATTTGTGCAAAAGAACAAGGAGGAATGCGAGTTTTTAAGCAAGTTTCTAATACTATTCTTATGCTGCAATGTTAATAGCGTGCAGAAACGACTTCTCCAAGGTTTCGCCCTTATGTATCTGCTTGAATTCCTGCGGTGATCCAAGGAAAATAAGCTTCGCATCGCTTATAATACCTATACGATCACATATCTCATCGATATCTGAGAGAATATGGGAACTGAAGAAAATCGTCTTCTTTTCTCTTTTACAAGCAAGGAGTTTTTCCTTCAGCATTATACGTGCTCTGGGGTCAAGGCCGCTCATTGGCTCATCAAGAATAAGAAAAGGCGCATCGACCAGAAAAGCTCCTATAAGACCGAGTTTCTGTCCCATGCCTTTGGAATAAGATCCTACTTTATTTTCAAGTGCCTTGGGGTCAAGATCAACAGCAGCCGCTACTTCTTTTGCGGCTTCAGCATTAAAAGACTTACCAAAATAAGATAGCGCTAAAGAAAGATATTCATTGCCACGCAAATAACGTGAAGGCTGAAACTTTTCTGGTAAATAGGATATATTACGTCTCGATGCTGCATGGGTGCAAGATTCACCAAAGAGACTTACTTCCCCTTTATCAGGGCGGGTTAAATCCAATATATTTTTGATTAAAGTCGTTTTACCCACCCCGTTTAATCCAATAAGGCCGAACAATTCTCCTGGAATAAGTGACAATGAAATATCATTGAGCACCCGGTTACTTCCATAGCTCTTGCTTAAATTGCGTACTTCAAGTGGAGATATTGCTGAGATAGTCATGATATTTACCTTATGAGAAATTTAAATATATAGTCATTAGTTATGTATTATAGGCCTTTTATTTTGTCGCTTACAGAGTCCATAAATGTTGGGGGTTCTTCTGGTACTATAACAGGTTTAATGAGTCCCTCGCCAATTGCAAGATATGCTGTAACAAAAGTCTGATTCGGTCGCATTAGTAACGTTATCGTGCCATTTTTTAAATCAACCGTAATGTTGTTTAGAGGCTTTTTACCATTGTCAGTTATACTTTTCCACCGCATTGAGACATCTTCCATAGAGGAAGGTTTCCACACAATTTCTACTGCCATGCGCGAAATCCTGGTAACATAGAATTCACCATTGGCGAAATTATTGGTGTCTGCAATAATTCTTCCATTAATGTCCACCGCCCAGTTTTTATTTGAATAAAATACGATAGACCCCAGATATATATTAGGCAATTGCTTCACATGTTTAACGGGCGCAATTACTTTTTCATTGGTTTTTAATGAATCAAATAACCCGGCAAAATTATCCGTTTTCTGCACAACAGCCTGTTTGGGATCATAGCTATCATATGCCTTAATTATTTTAGCAACTATTTCCATTTCTTCATTGGTGAACATAAGCGTCATAGTGAGATCATGAGAGGTATCTGTAATATTTTCCGTTACAGGGGATTTCTCTGACTTAACAATGGGTGGTATAACTTGGGGCGGTATAGTGGAAGGAGCCGCAGTATTATTCGTACCATTGCTCGGTACAGCAGGTGCTACGGGAATAGTATTAGTTGGTACAATCGATGGGCTTGGAACGGCAGGTGAAGGTAGCTGAGGCACAACCGCCAGAGTAGGCGCCGGAGATATGACAGCATTGTTATTTGGCGCAAGAGGAGGTTTTGGGGCGACCGGAGAATTATTAGCGGGGGGAGGATTATTAGTCGGAGCGGAATTACCCGATGGAGAATGATTACTATTGGGTGACGTGTTTGGCAGCTCCAGTAATTCCGTCGGCTGAGATGGAGCATTATTCGTGAGGGCATTGGGATTAGCAGGAGGCGTCTGAGCAGCAGAATCAGAAATTGCCACAGAGATGATAGCCATACCCACCAAAGATGCTATAACCAAGCATCTTAGAGAAAATAATGATATCTGTGCCAACGTTTTATTTGCCATTGCCAAGACCATTAGCAGGAACGGGTTCGGGATTTGGTCTTATGCCAAGCCACGTAAATGACAATTCTCCACTTACCAGTGGAACAATACTGTGACGAGTCACTGTAGATATAATATTATTCTGATTTAACTCCCCAATCCTTGTGAGCTTTAAATCATACACTAATACAATTCCCGGTAATTTATGCTGCAAATCGTAAATAAAATTATAAACGGAATTATCCGTAAGCGCTCCAAACACAATGTGAATATCACTCTTTACCATCGTGCCGCTTTTGAGTTTAAAAGCGGCTTCATTTAAATCCGCAATAGATGAAATATTTGCTTCAATATTATTGGCAAGATGGTTTTGCTTACGCAGCGCTGACAACAAATCGGGCGCAGCTTCACGGCTAATTAGAAAATTACTGTTATGATCCTTAATATAATTTTCATAATATGCCGAAACCTTAAGCTGGGTACCTAACTCTTCCTCAATTTCTTTATACTGGGCGTTTATATGATCATTTTCACCCTGCTTTTGCGCCTGTTCTTCCTGTTTACTATCAAGATAAAAAGATACTCCTATCCCCGCCCCCAGGAAAACGCCCATAATAATTGCAACGATAATTGCATTCTTGATAAGTGTTTTTTTCAATTTTGATTCTTTATTAGCCATTTTCAAATACTAGTTTTCAATTTTTATCTAATGGGCCGGTTTACAGTCTTCCCGGATATCGGCCCGGTTATGGTGACCTTAACATTATCAGACTGATTCTCCGATGAGGCCACTTTTACGGTCGTTCCGCTATCACTGAGTATTGTTTTTATTTCTTGATTATCGGAAATCATTCCGGGAACATCCGGATAACTTACCGTAAATCCTGCAAAAGTTTTCTTAATTCTCTGGAGCAAATCTTGTGCTCCTGAAACATATTTAGAATGCGGATCGTGAGGAATCGTCAAATGCAGATCAACTTCCATTTCCATTTGCCTGTTATCTGTAGTTTTGGTAACAGCGAGAGGATCTTTCAAAACCCAGTGAAAATCGCTGACGAGAGCAGTATTCTGCAAGGAAGGCGCAAAATTGCTGAGGAGTGCAAGCACATCATAGGGGCGCTTGTCAAATAACTGCGACATGGTCATAACATCCGTAAAAAGATTTATATCCTTGGGCAAGGTAGCAGTTTTGGCTTTGATAATCTCTAAATCACTTTGAAGTGTTTTCTTATGAGTTTCTATATTGTCTATTTCATTGTCGGCATCGGTTATGTCCCATATATTCGACCCTGTCCATGCAATGATTCCCAGTATCGTCAACACCCCAAGTGTTTTTACCGCCTTAATATATAAAGATAAATCTCTGATCTTTCTTGTATAGGGAGTATTAAGTGGAAGCAGTAATTTGCGTTGCTTACCCACAAAAGCCGAAATCACAACATCCCCAAACTGGTCACTCACTTGCGCGCCATCATGAAGTGACAATAAATTTGCCAGCTCAAACGGAGTCAAGAAGTGATATTGCCCAGCTTTGATATTTTTCGGATCAAGAGCCTTCTTAATGTCTTCGGAAGTAATGATGGTCATGGAAATAGTGGACGGATCCTGAAGACCAAGACGTTTAAGATACTCCAGGGTATTAATCATTTCCTGTTCAATATTTCCGGCAATAACATCGGCCAGAGACTCTCCAAAAGGCTGTGCCATACGGGTAAATACCAGTTTATTATCCCGCAACACTACTTGCCTGAATCCACCCACTTTATTGTGACTTACCAGTATCTGCCATTCGAGGGGCTTCACTCCCTTGGCAGTACCAGCCGCTTTTGCGAATGCCTTCTCAATTGCAATGATAAATGATTGTGTCTCAAGCGGCACAAGACCCATTCCTCTGAACGGGTTTGAGCGCTCCATCAGAAAATCCAGCCATTTTTGTATTATGGTATTATTGGCAAGCGATACCATGAGATAGTTCCAGTCCTTGCGTCCGGTTTTTTCCCGGTCAAGGAGCACATATCCTTTGATATCGTCAGGAGCAAAATCTTTATTTAAGCGACGTTTGATGATTTTACCGACGCTGAAGGAAGACACGGGCGGCAAGGTCTGACGCACATATGACTGATCCATCATATCAAATAAAATGGTGATAGGAGCATTGGGAGAATCGGATAATGTCTCGTCAAATCCGCGCACATTCGCGGGCTCTGGCGACGATGCAAACAACCTGTGCATTACGGTATTACCCTGCATCTGCACTAATATAGCGCCCTCGTCACCTATCATGATAACGAAGCTGATTGCACCCGATGATTTTTTCCCTCTTCTGATTTTAGCGGCCATTATACATTCATCTTACTGAAGGATTGATACAGAGGCCCGAACACAGCAGCTATCACCCAAAATATCAGCAGTCCCATAACGATAGTAAGTGCCGGCTGGATAAGCCCCACCACGTTATCCACTGCATCATTAATTTCACGATCATAGAAGAAATTAATATTCTCAAGAGATTCGGTCATGTTGCCGCTTTCCTCACCTATTTTAAACATGCGCACCACCAGATTGGGAAACTGATTAGACATGCGCATCGCCGCAGTCAGAGACATACCTTCCGAAACACTGCGTGTCATGGTATCCACCGATTCCTGCAACACCCGATTTGCTACCACGTTTTTTGCCGAATTTAATGCCTCCAATATACCAATACCGCTATTGAACATCACTGCAAAGAAATGTGTAAACCGCGCCAGATTGATTTTACGACTGACGTTTCCGAGTATTGGCAATTTCAAAATTAACCCGTCCACAGTGTAAGCAAATGGTTCAGATATTTTATACATTGTAATCAGCACCGAACCAATTACAAGCGGTATACCAAATATCAGGTACCAGTAATCTGCGAAAGCATGTGAAAACGCTATCAGGGCACGAGTGTGCAGCGGCAGATCAAAACCCTGCGCGAGCATAAAATCAACCAATTTAGGCACCACAAATATCATGAGAACCGATATTACGCCGCTCATAACCAGCAGCAAAGCGATAGGGTAGCGTACTGCTTTTTTTATCTTGCGGCGCAAATCCGATGTCCATTTTAAATGGTCGGCAATATGCAAAAATGCCTCAGAAAAATTACCGGTTTTTTCGCCTGCACTAATAAGACCAATAAAAACTTCGTTAAACACTTTTGGATAATGCCCGAGAGCCTTGGATAAAACCTCACCGTTTTTTATATATTCATAAACCCCGGTCATAATATTTCGTAAATTATTAGAGTCCGTTGTATCACGTACATCTGCCACTGCATCGAGCAGAGAAACACCTGCGCGCCCAAGCTGCTCAAGATGAAGACAGGTTACGATCATATCCTGCATTTTAACCTTGCCGGAAGCACTACCTTTTTTTTCCTGCAATTCCTTAAAATGCAACAACTCAAGACCTATTTGCTTGAGCCTTTCTTCGAGATCAACGTCATTCTCCGCCGTCACCACTCCTGTGATTGTACGCCCCAAATCATTCATTGCTGAATATCGGTAAGATGACATATTTTTAGAACTCGCTCACAATGGGCCGGATAGTTTATTATTACGGTTTGTTATTTGTTTTTTAATAAGCTTTTTAACATATTAAGTAGTTATAGAACAATAAGCAAAACGCCTACAATCTAAAATTAAAGCATAATTACTTAATTTGTGATATAATCATCTAAGAGCAGATGTACATAGCGTTCAATATAGCAGAAATTTTAAACTTTTTTAGTTATATTACGCCGGTACGATAAGGTTTTTGTGAGTTAATAATTAGAGGTGATTTGTGCATAAAAGATTTCTGGTGATTTTTACGTTGCTTATGCTTTCAAGCTGCAGACCGGTGGTATTATGGTATTCAGAACCCGAAGGCCCGCCAGATTATAAACTAGGCTGGCAAGATGGTTGCGATTCCGGTTTGTCTGCTGAAGATAGTGGCTATATATACAGAGCGGTTTACGGATTTAAGAAGCGTCCAGAAATGGCTGAAAATGACCAGTACAAAGTAGGCTGGACCGATGGCTTTACTTATTGTCGTTACACACTGGATACCCAGTAATAACAATGTTATTGCCTTGCGATTTCGGGATTTTGCGACTATTATTGTGACGATATGAAAATTTTTATGCTGAGCACATTTGCCAGAGGTTTATTTGCTGCCTTTATCGCGGTGGTCGTTTTCTTTTCAGCGGATTCTGCCTTTGCGACAATAAACGATGACAGCTCCCTCATTGAGGGTGCAAAACTATGCACTCAGTATTTGCCAAGGCACGAAAGACAATATGGTATTCCCGAACAATTGCTCGCTGCAATTGCTTCCACCGAATCAGGGAGATATAATAAAACCCTTGGCATCAATCTTCCCTGGCCGTGGACAATAAACGTTGAGGGCAAAGGTTACTTTTTTGATACCAAGGAACAAGCTGTCGCTGCGGTGCATAATTTGCAGGCTCGCGGTTACCAAAGTATTGATGTCGGCTGCATGCAAGTAAACCTCCACCATCATCCACAAGCTTTTTCAAGTCTAGAGCAGGCATTTGATCCGGCATATAATATCGCGTATGCCGCACAATTTCTAAAACAGAATTTTACGGATGAGGGTTCATGGCGCAAAGCTGCGGCCGATTATCATTCCCACACACCTATGTTCGGTGAACAATATGCGCGGCTGGTGTTTAACGCTTGGGGACGCATTATCAATAAGGTGGCTGAAGCGCGCGCAAACCATCCTATATTACAAGCCGAAACCGTGAATTCACCCACGGTATTATATCCGGATAAAAATGTCGTCAAAGTTGCCGACGCTTCCAATACAGCCCACCATAAAACAAGGCCTAAATATGAGTCTATGCATATGTACAGCATCAGTGTTTCCCATGATACCACCAAGGAGAACGGCGTACTGGTAATTCGCCCTGACAATTCTGAGCCGGTACAGCAACAGGCGGAGCTGGAAGATCAATTTGTTTCAAACTCGGTGAAAGCTGCGGAAGCAAGTGCTCATGATTCTAAAAGCAATGGCGCGCAGGTAATAAAGGTAGGCGGTGCTGATACCACAAACAGCAAAGGTCAGTTCGATCCGCACTCTCATATCATTCATGTAAGCGCTGATTCAGCGTCCGGCAAGGCAAGCACACCAACCAGCGCACCCAACAGCGCTTTCGTGTTTGACAATTAATTGTTTCCAAGAGAAAGTATAGTTATGCAACCATTTGAAGTAATCAAAGTCCATGATGTTGAAGTAGCCTGTGACGGGGGGCCGAGTGGCCACCCACGCGTTTACCTGCATATTGACAAAGAATCACACCAGATCCAGTGCCCTTATTGCAGCCGCCTGTATGTATTGTTAGAAGATGAGAGAAAAGCCAGTTAGACGTACATCAGCACATACCTCTCTCTCCGGCAATTTTATTTTGAAATCCGGATTTACCCTTATCGAACTTTCAATTGTTCTGGTGATCATCGGTTTAATTATCGGGGGTATATTGGTAGGTGCAGATTTAATTAACGCCGCCGCCATCCGTTCACAGATTTCCCAGATTGAAAAATATAACACAGCAGTCAACAATTTCCGTAATAAATATGGCTATCTTCCAGGCGATATACCCAATCCCTTCGCCACTGAGTTCGGTTTTATATCCAGAGGAACCCTCTCTGGAACAGGTGACGGCAATGGCGTAATAGAAGGCCATATTGGTAGTCCAGGAACTGAATGTGGCTTTTGCGGCGGTGATGGTGAAGCTACTACATTCTGGGTGGATTTGAGTACCGCCGGATTAATAGAGGGTGGTTTTAATACTGCGAATCCTTCATCCAATCCAACACCTCCTGTTACCGGAAGCAATCTGGCACTCTATTACCCTACAGCCAAGATCGGTGCAGGAAATTATGTGAATGTGTGGTCCGGCGGAACCAGTCTGGGTTGGAACACTGTTACCGAAACTGGCAATAACGGCGTTAATTATTATAGTGTTTCTGCCATTACGCAATTAGGGACAGGTGGCGCCGCATATCCGATCGGCATTGCCAACCCCGGATTAACAGTAGTGCAAGCCTATAATATTGACAAAAAAGTGGATGACGGATTTCCGCAATCCGGAAGCGTTACCGCATTTTATCTCGATTTTGCCGGCTCTCCTTATACTCCCATCTGGGCGGGCAGCGGCAACCAAACAGGAAGCCCTTACACAACAGCAACCAGCAGTTCTTCCACCACCTGTTTTGATAATGGCGGAGTCGCAGGAATAATGCAATATTCCATGGAGCAAAATGGCGGCTCAGGGGTTAACTGTGCTTTGAGCTTTAGGTTTCAGTAATACTATCTTATCTTCAAAGTCGATAATCCAATCAGCGCGAGTATCGAAGCCACAATCCAGAAACGAATGACAATCGTTGGTTCTGCCCAGCCGAGCTTTTCAAAATGATGATGAAGCGGTGCCATTTTAAACACGCGCTTGCCGGTCATTTTGAAAGATGCCACCTGAATTATCACCGATAATGCTTCCACTACAAACAAACCGCCGATAATGGCAAGTACGAGCTCGTGTTTTACGATGACGCTTACCACCCCAAGCGATCCACCGAATGCAAGGCTTCCTGTGTCACCCATAAATACCTGCGCAGGCGGAGCATTATACCACAAAAATCCCATGCCAGCACCAATGAGTGACGCGCAAAAAACTGCAAGTTCGCCACTACCCGGCACGTGATGCACTTGCAGATAATCGGCAAATTTTAAGTTACCCACCAGATACGCAATCAGTACAAAGCACCCAGCGGCAATCATGATGGGAACGATGGCAAGGCCATCCAAACCATCGGTTAAATTAACCGCATTAGAAGCGCCGACCATTACCAGCATGACAAATACAAAATAAAA
The DNA here is from genome assembly GCA_013288335.1 of Alphaproteobacteria bacterium. GTDB lineage: Bacteria > Pseudomonadota > Alphaproteobacteria > Rickettsiales > JABCZZ01 > JABCZZ01. Next base: position 1,394 of record JABDCC010000012.1, on the reverse strand, counting down.
TACACCGAGGTTAATAAGGGCTTCCTTGAAAAATGGCACTGCCAGATGTGAAGCAAGCGCAGGAGGGGCTACCTGGTTAATCCAGATTGCAGCAATCAGACTAATGGTAAATTGCAAAAGCAGCTTGAGCTTACCAGGCAAGCCCTTGCTGTTACGTTTGGTGAGTTTCAGATAATCATCGCCAAAGCCAATCATACCAAAACTGAGCGTCACAAATAATACAATCCACACATAGTGATTATAAATATCCGCCCAGAGCAAAGTGGAAATAACTACCGAAAAAAGAATCATAATCCCACCCATAGTCGGAGTACCTTTTTTAGTAATCAGATGCGACTCCGGCCCATCTTCGCGTATAGGCTGACCTTCGCGCTGTTTGGATTTTAGCCAGCAAATAATGTGAGGAGCAATGAGGAACGTCATGATCATAGAAGTCAGCACCGCGCCACCGCTTCTGAATGTCAGATATTTAAACAGATTGAAAAAACCAAAATCATGCGCAAGCGGATAAAGCAGATTATATAGCATTCGCCTGTTCCCTCCGTTTAGTGTTTTTTACTTCTTCCGTGCCGCTCACATTGAGAAGCGCATCACGCACCACATCCATATTGCTGCCATGCGATCCTTTGACGAGTATTACATCATTATTCTGCAACTGCTCTTTTACCATAGCAATCAGTCCCTCAGAACGCGCCGCATACCCGCCACGCATATTTACCGGAATCTTTTCATAGAGATGCTTCATGAGTTTTCCGGCCGCAAATAATTTATCTACATTATGTTTTTGCAAATCGGCAAGCAAGCCCACATGCATGTTTTCCGAGTGTTCGCCAAGTTCCAGCATATCTCCCAGTATAGCAATTTTTCTACTTGAAGTTTTCATCGCAGTATAAAGTTCGCTGAGTTTTAAAATAGCAGAGCTCACCGAAATCGGGCTGGCATTATAGCAATCATCAATCAGGATTATTTTACCTTGCGCCAAATTCACAATATGCACCCTGCCCCTGCCGTCCGGCTCATGAAAATGCGCAAATGTAGCAGCTGCATTCGCCAAATCGGCACCTACTGCCGTCACTGCTGCAAGCGTTGCAAGCGACGTAATCGCCCAATGATAGCCGATAGTTCCCATATGATAGGTAATAGGTGTACCGTTTATCACGGCTTCCACTTGTGAATCAAAATCCTGGAGTTCATATTTTACGAGACAACAATCCGCCTCTTCATGCGCGCCAAAAGTGATGATTTTCTTAAGCCCATGTGTAGTTGCTTTGCTGCGTAAATGCTCATAGAATTTATTGTCACGATTGAGGATAATTACCCCATCAGCACTCATGCCTTCCATTGCTTCCGCTTTGGCATTGGCGATGTCTTCGAGTTTCTCAAAGAACTCCATA
>JABDCC010000011.1:48554-50791 GCA_013288335.1 Alphaproteobacteria bacterium | reverse complement strand
CTACAAGTTCTGAAATATGCGTATTTAAATAGTTTTTACCAGACCGGTCTTAAAAATGTGCTGGATCATGCAGTCATCCGTTACGGCGAAGATCATGAGCTGCATAACATGCAGCAGAAGTACCGCAAGGTGGATGAAATTCCGTTTGATTTCGTGCGTCGTCGCATGTCGGTGATTATGCGTCCGGAAGCAGAACGAAATCTCTTGGTTTGCAAAGGCGCTGTGGAAGAAGTGCTTTCACTCTGTTCTGAAGCCGACACTTTGGGTGATGAACAAACACCTGCCACAAGCTTTGCTGATGATAAGAGAAGAACGCCGCGTTCCGCGCCGCACCCGATAACTTCTGATACACGCAAAGAGTTGCGTTCCATCACCCGCGAATTAAATGAGGAAGGATTGCGCGTACTGGCTGTTGCATATAAATGGATGCCGCCGGAAGAGCGTACTTATAACGTGCAGGACGAAACCAATATGGTGTTGGCCGGTTATATCGCTTTCCTCGATCCGCCGAAGGAATCAGCAGGAACCGCCATTGCCGCTCTAAAAAGCCATGGCGTTGCTGTCAAAATTGTGACCGGCGATAACGAAGTGGTCACACGGAAAATCTGTAAAGAGGTGGGTCTTGATTTCCAACATATCATTATGGGTAAAGATATTGATGCGCTCTCCGACAGCGAACTGGCGAACAAAGCAGAGCACACCACTATTTTTGCTAAAATGTCGCCTACACAAAAATCACGCATTATCCGCGCACTGCAATCGCTCGGCCACACAGTGGGCTATATGGGTGACGGCATTAATGATGCCGCAGCGCTTCGCGATGCAGACGTGGGAATTTCCGTAGATACTGCGGTGGATATTGCCAAAGAATCCGCCGATATCATATTGCTTGAAAAAAGTCTGATGGTGCTCGAAGAAGGCGTGCTTGAGGGACGCAAGACCTTTGGCAATATCATCAAATACATTAAGATGACAGCGAGTTCAAACTTCGGCAATGTATTCAGCATACTTATCGCCAGTACGTTCCTACCTTTCCTTCCTATGCTTGCCGTGCAGATTCTTATCCAGAACCTGCTATATGACATTTCCCAGATTTCGATTCCGTGGGATAATGTCGATAAAGAATATATGGAAAAACCACGCAAGTGGGAAGCAGGTGGCATTGCACGATTCATGGCAATTATCGGTCCGATAAGTTCTATATTCGACGTCACCACTTTCTGCCTGATGTGGTATGTGTTTAAGGCCAACAGCCCTGAGCAGCAGAGCCTGTTTCAATCCGGCTGGTTTATCGAAGGCTTGCTGTCGCAGACGTTGGTAGTGCACATGATTCGCACGCAGAAGATTCCCTTCTTCCAGAGTCGCCCTGCACTGCCCGTGATTGCACTGACGCTCGCCATCATGGCAATCGGTATTTACATCCCCTTCTCTGCTCTTGGTGAGAATATAGGATTAGTACCGCTGCCACTCGCCTATTTTGGCTGGTTGTTTGTGACACTGCTTGGCTATTGCACGCTTACGCAGCTTGTCAAAATCTGGTATGTAAGAAGATTTAAGCAGTGGCTGTAGGATTTTTTAATTGCTCCTGCAAAAGCCTACTGACTTTTGCAATGAGCCTAACGCTTTGCGACTAAAGGATTCGGCCTACTGGCCTCATCAGCCCCTTATTGTCATTCCCGCGCAGGCGGGAATCATCTTACTTAAACAATTCTCTACACGCCCGCTCATAATCCTCCGGTATGCCGATATCGATAAAATAATCATCGACGCGGAAAACGCGGGGTTTTAATTCAGCAACACCGGGGGGCAGAAAATCCTGCTCAAAGGAAAAGGCCTCTGGCATTTTAGCACCAGAAAACAAATCTGGCTGCATAACATAGACGCCCGCATTGATAAGTCCCGGTTTACCTGCTTCACCTGCGGCAAAGGAAGTGATAACGCCATCTTTCACCAACACCCTACCATAACGCCCTGTATCTGAAACTTCGCGCAAGACCATCGTAAGTTTTGCGCCGGATGTCTTATGCTGCTCATATAAAGCTTTATAATCTACATGCACAAAACTATCGCCATTTAATACAAGCACAGGCTCCCTTGTTTTGATTTGCGTCAGCGAGTAAGCAATTGCGCCACCTGTACCCAGGGGTGTTTCTTCGACTGCATAATGGATGGGGATTGAAGCGGGATTGTTCGTGAAATAATCGCAGATTTTCTGCCAGTCATGGTGAACGCTAAGC
>JABDCC010000011.1:0-48544 GCA_013288335.1 Alphaproteobacteria bacterium | reverse complement strand
GTACTAACACCCTGACCAGCCAATACGTCGATAAGCCCTGCTAAAAATGGTCGCCCATTCACTGGTGCAAGCGGCTTTGGCACATCGGAGATGACGCTGCGGAGTCTGGTACCAAATCCTCCTGCAAGTATTATGGCATGCATAAATCAGTTATGCTGTTTTGGGTTTGTTGCCGTATTCTTTGCCAAACATTGTATCCTCAATAATCTGGCAGATGATATGGCCAAACATAATATGGCATTCCTGAATATTTGGCGTGCACGGCGAAGGAATCTTAATGACAATATCGCAAAGCTCTGCCATTTTTCCACCGGTTTTTCCGGTCAAACCAATCGTCTTTATTCCCCGAGATTTCGCTGATTTTAACGCTGCCAATATATTGGCAGAATTTCCTGAGGTGGATATTGCAAAAAACACATCCCCTTCCTGACCAATAGCTTCCAGTTGCCTTGCAAAGGCACGTTCAAAACCATAATCATTGCCGATGGCAGTGAGGGCGGAAGTATCAGTAGTAAGCGCAATAGCACTGAGTCCCGGGCGATCATAATTCAGACGACTTACAAGTTCTGCAGCAATATGCTGGGAATCCGCAGCACTACCGCCGTTGCCCGCAAGTAGTATTTTCTTTTTATTTTGCAGTGCAGAAACGCAAAGCTTTCCCGCCTGTTCCACAGTCGCAATCAATGCAGAATCCGCAAGCACCAAATCAAGAACGCCACGCGTTACCTTGATAGATTCAATGATCATTTTTTGCATAGAATCCTCTTACAAATAATACACATAATTGCGCCGGAAAATTCTGAATATAAAAAAACCAAAGACTATTGAGATTATAGTAAGCCCAATAAGATGCTCAAGATCATTTATGCTAGGCACAACATGTTCATATGCCAGCATTTGAATAGGATGCATCATAATGAAGAATGGATTGAACCGCATCCAGAATTGCGCCTTTGGCGGTAACATGGAAATCTGATACACGGTCGGTGTCAGCCAGAACAGCATCATCATGGAAACGCTGGTAAGTTCACCAATGTCACGCACATACGGCGCTATGAAGGCAATGCTGATTGCTATAGAGCCAATGATCATAAGAATCGGAATAAAATAAAGCGGCACAAGCAATATCAATCCGTCAAATGTGGTAAGGCCGAGCAGAAGCGCCACAATATAAATAGTCGTAAAAGAAATAAAGAATGTGTAACTATGGCGCAGTACATCCGCTATCGGGAAAACACTCGATGACACCATGCAGCGTTTTAATGTTTCCCCGTTAGAAAGTATGGACTGGCTGGAACCAACCAAAGCTGCTGAGAAAAATCCCCATACTGGCAATGAAATTATAACATAAAGCGAATAATTCGTAACAGGTGAGCGCATAATCATCGGCATCATCGTTGCGTATATCATCACCATCGTAAGCGGCTGAAACAACGTCCAGAGAATTCCAAGAAAAGAATTGCGATACATGCGCGCAAGTCCGTTTTTGGCGATCAGCACTGCCGTCTGCCAATAATATTTATCAAAAAATATACCAAACTGGCGAACTGCAGAAATACTCATGCTAATGCTTTCTTAGCCATACTTTTTTCGAGCATAACATTATAATCAGGAATATGAAGTATGTCGGTGTAATACTGATGCAATATTTCTTTGCGCGAGCCTTCGTTTATGATGCGCCCATTCTGCATCAAAATAAATCGGTTACAAAGATCGGTAAATTCATTAGGTGCATGGTTCACCATGATAGCGATGGAGACGTTATCTACTTTCTTTGTAAGTATTGCCTGTGATTTTTCGATAAAACCAGCATCCCCCGTGGCAAATATTTCGTCCAGCAATAATATATCCGGGTCCTGAAAAATCGATGAAGCGAATGCAAGCCGCGCTGTCATGCCAGATGAATAAGTCTTAAGCGGAAGATCAATTTTGTCGCCCAGTTCAGAGAATTCTATTACTTTCTCTTCCATGGCTTTCGAATAATTGCGTAGTTTCCCGCGGTAAGCATAACTCAATTTGATATTATAACGCCCGCTCATTTCCGGCTCAAAACCCGCGCCCATCTCGATCAGTGGCACCACGGAACCCTCAACCTTACGGGTGCCCGCATGAATAGGATAGTTACCGGAAATTACTTTAAGTAACGAGGATTTACCGCAACCATTCTGCCCTATAACTGCAATGCGGTCACCGGATTTTGCGTTAAAAGTGACGTCCTGCAATATTGGAATTCTTACTGAACGCAATGACTGACGACGAATAAACCACTGCCTAAGACTTGCCGCACGTGCATGAGTATCCACACCCCAGACAGAAATATTTTTTAAATCAATTAAACCGGACATCGTTTGTTTCAGACGGTAAGTATGCGTTTCTTTGGGGGCATTACTAACACTTTATCGTCAGAAGCGGAAGAGGAATCACGTGGTTCTTCTTTCAAATGGTGGAAATTGCGACGCGCGAGGGAATCAGCAGAATAGGTGGCCGGATCGTAAAATATGATACTGGAGCCGCCGGTTTCAAATGAAAACGGAACCCAGAGCAATTCTTCGAGTGCCTGTTTTATTTCCACATGGCGCTCAGGAGGCGCAAAAAACAGCATGAAACCGCCGCCACCTGCGCCCAGTAATTTGCCACCAATAGCACCGGCATTCCGGGCTTTTTCATAAATGTCATCAACAAACTGAGGGGATATGCCTTTAGACAGCGAGCGTTTTATCTGCCAAGTTTCGTGCAATAAACGGCCAAATTCTTTAATATCTCTGGTATTCGTCACCACATCAATCGCCTCATCTACCAGCTCACGCATTGCTGTTAATTCGGCTGTTTTGTTGCCAATAGTTTTTACCTGTTCTGCTACAATATCAGTAGCGTTACGCGATACTCCGGTAAAAAATAATAAAAAATGACTCTGCAATTCCTGTAATCTCGCTTGTGAAATAATCACAGGCTCAACGACAAAATCACCTGTTTGCAATATGGTTATTTTGTTAAATCCGCCATACGCCACGGCTATCTGATCTTGAACACCTACATTTTCCTGTAAAATATCACGTTCTATATGCACCGCTTCGCAAGCAAGTTCACGCTTATTAGACATGCGCGCCTGCAGAGCGTTCATGGAGTTAAGTAAACCAACCGTGAAGGCCGAACTTGACCCTAGGCCGGAGCGCGCTGGCAAATCGCCAGAGTGACTTACTTCAACACCATTGGTTTCGTCGGCAAAATATTGCAAAACTGCGCGTACTGCCGGATGCTGGATATCGGCGTTATCCATCACATTTTCAATACGCGACCAGACCACGCGGGACTTTTCTTTGAAGAAAGGAGGCAAATAGCGGCAAGTAAGGTAGCAATAATGATTGATGGTAGTAGAAAGCACTGCGCCGCCATGCTCGCGATACCATGCATGGTAGTCAGTGCCGCCACCAAAAAAAGAAATGCGGTATGGGGTACGGCTAATAATCATAACTAATTCATCACCTTAAAATGCGTATCGTACATTAGCCTTAATCCCTCTTCAAGTTTCATGCCAGGCTTCCAACCCATCCCAAAAAGCTTATTAGAATCAAGTATTTTGCGCGGCGCGCCATCAGGCTTTTCAGTGTCAAAATGTATTTTGCCCGTATACCCGGCGATCTGGGCAATTTTATGAGCCAATTCATTAATGGATACTTCCTGCATTGTGCCAACGTTAATGATATCATGGCTTTCGAGGCTTTGCATCAGGAAAATAAAGGCATCCACCACGTCGTCAACGTAGATAAATTCACGCAAAGCCTTGCCAGTGCCCCAAATTACAACTTCCGGCAAATTACTCAGTTTTGCATCACGAAAACGCTGCATAAGTGCTGGAATTACATGAGATTTATCTGTATTAAAACTATCACCAACCCCGTAAGTATTCGTAAGCATCGGAATTACTATGCTCATACCATACTCCTGAGCAAAACTCTGTGCCATAATAATACCGTTAATTTTTGCAACGGCATAAGCAATATTAGTTGGCTCAACGGAGCCAGTTAATAACTCCGATTCCATAACAGGTTGCTTGGCGAGTTTGGGGTAAGTGCAGGCTGAACCCGGAAAAAGCAGTTTTTTAACTCCCGATTTATGGGCGGCCTCAAAAACGCTAGTCTGCATAGCGGTGTTGTCGTAAATGAATTGCGCCGGATATTTGCTATTTGCCTGAATGCCTCCCACGCGCGCAGCCAGATGAAAAACATATTCAGGCTTATGGGAATTGAAATAACTCGCGGTAGCCTGTACATCGCGCAGATCGAGTTCACTGTGGGATGGCGTCAGAAGGTTGCTATAACCATCCTTCATAAGCCGTTTCTGCAGAGCCGAACCAATCATGCCGGAAGCGCCGGTTATCAATATAATATTAGCGGAATTCATCATCATAGAAACGCCCTGAGAAACTCATATAACCATGCGAAATACCTTATAATGTCAGGCAGATCAAATTAAATCCCAATACGCAATATGTATTATCAGAAGAAATACTCTTTCTGGTAATCTATAAAGATAACAAGGTTCAGGATAAAATCCCAGATTATGAATATAAATCGTTTGGGAGCACTGGATGGAAGCCACTAAAAATCTTATACAGGGAATCTGTGATGTCACATTCAGCGGACGTTTTACTTTCTCTGATCATTCTAAGTTCCGCGCAATACTTGCACAATTCTCCGAAAAAAATGTCAATCAGGTTATCTTTCATATGGCGGGATTGGAGTTCGTGGATTCAGCAGCGCTTGGAATGTTATTGCTGGCATTGGATGAATCAGAAAAACATAACAAGTTGCTCGTTATTACTGGCGCAACCGGTCAGGTGAAGAAAATGTTCGAGGTGGCAAGGTTCGATTCGTTATTCATGATGAATTAAGACAACAGTACTTACGACCCAAGCACTTCTGTAATTTTTGCCGCAAGTTGCTGTTTGCGGAAGGGCTTAGTGATAAGCGGCACTCCTTCATCAAGCAATCCACTTTGAAAAATGGCATGTTCGGCGTAACCGGAATTAAATAGTACTTTGATGCCAGGGCGGAGTTTCATGGCAAGCTTCGCCAGTATCGGGCCATTGATTGCGCCCGGCAGCATAACATCGCTGAGAAGTAAATTGATGTCATCACGGCTTGCCAGAATATCCATAGCCACCTCCCCTGTTATCGCCACTATCACATCGTAACCTAAGCTTTCGACCATCGCCGAGGTTAATTTCAACACATTATCATTATCCTCTACAATCAAAACTAACTTGTTTTTCTTTATAGAAACTTCTGGATCATCTGCATCGTGGATGGTTTCACGATTTAAAACAGATGCTGTGCCTTCCACTTTCGGTAAGTATATTTTTATTGAAGTTCCCTGATTCACTTCGCTATAAATTTTAATATGGCCAGCACTTTGTTTGACAAAGCCGTACACCATACTGAGACCTAACCCACTACCCTTGCCAACATCTTTGGTGGTAAAGAAAGGCTCGAAGGCTTTTCTTATTACTTCTTCCGCCATCCCTTCACCCGTATCACTAATGGCAACCATCACATAATCACCTGATATAACCTCCGGATTATTCTCTGCGTATTCTGTGTCTAGATATACATTTTCTGTTTCATATATGATTTTGCCACCCCGCGGCATAGCATCGCGTGCATTGATGGAAAGATTTAGCAACACGTTCTCAAGTTGGCCGGGATCGGCGTTAATCTTCCATAAATCCGGTGCAAGCGACATTATAATTTCGATACGTTCCCCGAGAGTACGCCCAAGCAGTGTAGAAAAGTGTTCTAGCAGTTCATTGAGAGATAAAATTTTTGGCTGTAATGTTTGTTTGCGCCCAAAAGCAAGAAGCCGCTGAGTGAGTTCGGCACCTTGCAAAGCAGCTTCAATACTGGGACTGATATATTTTTGCAAAGGATCGCCAGGAGCAACTTTTTCCTGCATAAAATCAAGATTACCGAGTATAACCGCAAGCATATTATTGAAATCATGGGCAATGCCACCTGTCAGTTGACCGAGTGATTCCATTTTCTGTGCATGAAGAAGCTGTTCACGGGCTTTCTCCGCTTCTTTCCGCTCACTGATATCGCGCACTACTTTTGAAACACCTATTATTTTCCCGGCAGAGTCTTTAACCGGAGATATGGTAACCGCTACCTCAAGAAGGTGGCCGGTTTTGCCAACTCGCAATGTTTCAAAATGCCTGACTGATTTTCCTGTTTTAATTTCCGCAAGAATACTTTTTTCCTCTTCCTGCAAATTAGGAGGAATGATCAGGTTTATATGCTGACCAATGGCTTCTTCTGCTGTGTAGCCAAAAAGTTTTTCTGCAGCTCCATTCCATGTTAAAATGATGCCGTCCTGATTCTTGCTGATTATGGCTTCTGCAGAAGATTCAACAATGGCTGAGAGTAACCCTTTAGCAATTTCTTCCTTTTTACGTTGGGTGATATCGCGTATGATACCGGAAAAGTGCCTGCCATCCTCTAGTCTGAATTCACTGACAGCCAAATCCATAGGAAATATGCTGCCGTCCTTGCGCTTGCCGCTTACTTCGCGTCCGGGTGTTCCTATAATCTTGGCTTTACCCGTGCTATTATAATGAGTGATATAGCCATCGTGCTTGCTGCGCTCAGGTTCAGGCATGAGTATTTTTATATTCTGCCCGATAATTTCATTAACAGTATAGCCAAAAATACGCTCGCAAGCCGGATTAAAACTCTCAATAATTCCGCGTTCACTTATTGTGATAAGCCCATCAATGACATTATCCACCACTGCGCGTAATTGGACTTGTCCAGTTTGCTTGAGCTGCTCATTAAGCATTTTGAGTTGTATATTTTTCTGCTCTACTTGTTCAAAGAAGTTCAGCAATTTAGAGGTTAGTGGAAACAGAACAATTGCAGCGGTAACGGAAGCTATTGCTGTCGCTATCTTTACTATTCCTTCAAAGTAATAGATGGGATACCAGAGAGTAATTACCGATATTATATGAGTGGCACCGCATAACATGATGAACGAGGCATAAAGCCCCATTATCCATTTAAAAGGAATGGAGTTGCGGTGCTTATAAATCAAGTAAAGCAGCGTCAAAGGGATGGAATAATACGCCAGTGCAATAGCCGTATCGCCGATAACATTCAGCCAAAGTATTTTGGGCATCCATAAGAAACAATGCCCATGCGGCAAGAACTGTTCAGTATCGAAAAGTTCATAAAAGAACTCTTCCATCAGGCGGCATCTTCTGAAGAATTTGGCAAAGAATCAGAACTTTCTTCATCAGGAAGTTGCGACATAATAACCCGTAGTTTATCGCGCAGATCTGCTATCCTGAATGGTTTGGAAATATTATCCACGACTGAAATTCCAAGTGCTCGGCCAAGCCCTTCTGCCATTCCTCTATACCGATCCTGCCCACTTAGAATCACTATATGCGCGGTACAACATCTTTCACTTAAGAAATGGAGTGTCTCAAAACCATCCTGATCCGGCATTAACAGATCAAGTATTATTACATCGGGTTGAATATTTTCATATTGCTGAGCGATTTCTTTACTGGTCTGCGCGGTGTGCGTTTTAAAACCAACCTCGTTTGCAACATCACAGACAATCGTTGCGATGTCTGGATCGTCTTCGATGACCAGTAATTGTCTTTGCTTCATAAACAAAACCCGAACCCAGTGTATAGAAGGAAGCAGAGTAGAATCCTACCCTCTAGGCTTGTCAATCACAATCTCCGGTTGTTACGTGGTGTATTTTTTTTAAAAATACACCCTAGAGTTGTTAACTTACTGGCAATATTACAACTTTTGACCAATACTTTACGAATATATCCATAGATTTAATATAGGACTCCGCATCGGTGGATTTCTGAATAAATCCCGATGCGCCTAATCTGTATGCTTCTATCATATCCTTCACGCTTATACTGCTGGTTAAAATAATGACAGGAAGCTCTAGAGTCTTCGGGTTCTTTTTTATGAATTTCAAAAGCTGCATTCCACTGATTTTTGGCAGTGCAAGAGCAAGAATTATAATATTGGGAAGCGGTTTGCCATATTTTGTTTTATGATTCTGAAGAAAGTCCATAACCGTTTCCGACTGATGGATAATATGCACCTCAGTGGGCTCAGTGCAATTACTCAGGGCCAGCTTGAACAATATCACATCGCTTGGGTTATCTTCTATCAGAAGTATTTGCAAAGGTTCAGTTCTGACTTTCTGTATTAAGTTATTTTTTATACCGTTGCTGTTTTGTTCATCTAATTTTATTCCTTCATAAAAATAATGTGGTGTTACATTCAGAATTTTAGCGAACAACAACAATTTATCTATGGAGATTTGGCTCGAACCATTTTCATACTTCTGAATCTGTTGGTAAGAAAATCCCATCAATACAGAAAGCTCCGTCTGACTCATACCCACGGCTTTACGCCTTTCCCTAATTCTCTGGCCTATATAGGTATAAACTGAATTATGGCGCTCAGTGGTGTTCATAATAACTATCCTCAAAGAGTATTTGACAGACACGAACCTTAAGCCGAATGAGTGTTTTAGACGCTTTAAACACCCAATACAACAGAAAGTTGTATAAATCCTAAAAATACACACTACTTTTAGAAAACTATTAACCTATTATACAAGAAAAATAATTTACGGTAAGATAGGGTGACATGCAGAAACCAGGCTGGAATATCGCTCCATTGCCAAAAAATGAGCCAGAAAGGCTAGCCGAGTTATTCAATTACCAGATTATTGATACTCTACCAGAAGTTGTTTTTGATCGCTTAACGCGCATGGCGGCGCAACATTTTAAAACACCGATTGCTTTAGTGTCTTTAATTGACGAACACAGGCAATGGTTCAAATCCAACTATGGCATCGATGCAAAAGAAACTCCTCGCGACGTCGCATTCTGTGCCCATGTGATTTTGCAAGATGGCGTTATGGTAGTACCAGACACCACGGCCGATCCGCGTTTTGCCGGTAACCCATTAGTAACAGATAATCCCGATATACGTTTTTATGCGGGCGCTCCCCTTAAAACCAAAAATGGATTTAAACTAGGAACTGTATGCGTAATCGATCGTGTGCCGCACGCTGATTTTACCGAAGAACAAAAACAAGAATTAGCAGATTTCGCTGCCATAGCCGTGGATGAAATGGAACTGCGCATTGTTATAAAGAAAGTAAAAGAGGATCTTGAATCCCTGAAATTAACGCAGAAAGCCCTGGAAGAAGCCCGTGCAAAAGCGGAATTGTCCACCTATGAAAAATCACAGTTCATAGCCAGCATAAGCCACGAGTTACGCACGCCGATGAATGGTATACTTGGTATGATTTATCTACTTTCTGATACTCATCTCGATAAAGTACAGACAGAATATATAGAAACGATTAGTCATTCGGCACAGAACTTACTGCTTCTTATTAATGACGTTCTTGATTTATCTAAAATTGAAGCACATGAATTAATTCTGGAAAAAACTCCGTTCGATATAAAAACGAGTTTTTCACAAACGATTAAACTGCTCATACCGCTGGCCAAAATAAAGGGTATCAAATTATTATATAGTATTGATCCACAAATCCCTGAAATTATTTTATGCGACCCAAGCCGCTTCGCACAAATCGTAACTAACCTTGTGGGTAATGCCATAAAATTCACTGACGAAGGAGAAGTGCAAGCCACGCTACGTTATGATGTCGCGAACAATTCAATTTATTGTGAAATCAAAGATACGGGTATTGGTATCCCTGAAAACAAGCGCGACGCCATTTTTGAAAAATTCGTTCAGGGAGATGCCCATATAACGCAGAAATACGGTGGCACCGGCCTTGGTCTTACCATCACCAAACAAATTATCGTGATGTTAGGTGGCAATATACAGTATGAAAGCAAGGAAAAGATCGGATCGCGATTCTGGTTTACCATTCCGATTACTTTGCCGGAGCATGACACCTCTTATGATAGTAATAAAACTTTATCCATTGTGCATAGCAAACGGATTAACGCACAGGATGCACGAGTTTTAATTGCAGAAGATCATCCGATTAATCGTCTTTTCTTGATCAATTTACTCAAAAAATTTGGCTTCAAAAAAATTGAGGTGGCAGAGAACGGCATCGAGGTTATGAAGAAAATTCAGCAAAATACGGAAAAGTATGATGCGGTTTTTATGGATTGCAAGATGCCGGAAATGGACGGATATGAAACCACGGTCATGATCCGGAAATTAGAAACGGAATCTGGTAATAATACACATGTCCCCATTATTGCTATGACTGCTAATGCAATGACAGGCGATCGCGAAGCATGTTTTCAGGTGGGTATGGATGAATATGTCAGCAAACCCATACAACCCTTATTGTTTAAAGAGATACTAAGCCGGTGGTTTATCTTTTTCTCAGACACGGAAGCTCTATCTTTAACATCCAAACCTACTTCCGCATCTGTACCTATAGATTTCCGTCGCCTTGAGATGGTAACGGAAACCGCCACTGAAAAAACAATGTTACTGGAATTATTCTTCTCCTTGGCAAATGACACGGTAGCCAACATGCAAAATTCCAGACGTAATACCGAGTTCACCTATTGGCAAAATGCCGCCCATAGCCTGAAAGGTTCTGCGGCCAATCTTGGCATGAATACGCTGTCAGAGTTATGCCAAATGGCAGAAGATAGCGCAGATATGAATTATGATAAACGCACTGAACTATTGCAACAAATCAGGGAAGAAATTGATCACATTAAAGCATATATAGCGGGCAGTTTCCCTCTCCCTTTATCTACCCAGTCCGCGATATGTTAACTGCAGATAATTTTCTGGACAACATCCATGCATCTCCGATTTTGATCGTGGATGACAATCCGATAAACCGTATTTTTATTGAAAAAACATTACAGGCAAATGGCTATAATAGGTTGCTTTCGGTAGCAAGCTCAGAAGAGGCTTTGGAAAAAATTATCCTCTTTAATCCCGACCTGATTGTTCTTGATATAATGATGCCGGGCATGGATGGTTTTGATTGTTGCAGGGCAATACATAGCCAGCCTGATTATCGCGATTTACCTATTTTAATCCAGACTACCCTTACCGAACCAGAACTTCGGGTTAAAGCATTTGCAATGGGCGCTGCGGATTTTATCAGTAAGCCTATTTATCCGGAAGAACTATGCGCCCGTGTTGCCGTCCATTTGGAAAAAAGATTGCTACTAAAAAATCTGCAGCTTTACAAAAACCGTATGGAGTTGGAATTAGAAAGTGCCAGGCAACTGCAGCAGGCAATTTTGCCGGGAGCCAGTGAGATTTCCTATATAGAAAAGATATGCAATCTTGATATTGCCTCACATTTTCGGCCATCTTCTGAAATAGGCGGAGATTTTTGGGGCATGAAAAACCTGTTTGCCCATCAGACTGCTTTTTGGATGGTCGATTTTTCCGGTCATGGTGTTGCCGCCGCTCTTAATTCATTCCGCTTACAGGCCTATTTGAAGGAACATTCGTCGCTCGCGGCACGTCCCGGAGAGTACTTATCGCATTTAAATGACAAGCTCTTGCATCTACTGTTACGTGGCCAGTTTGCCACGATGTTTTATGGAATCATCGATACACAGAGCAATCAATTATTTTATGCCTGCGCCTGTAGTACCCATCCTATTATTTTGCGGAAGGCCACTGGTAAGAGTCAGTTCATTGATGGATCAGGAAACCCACTTGGCATCGGCATGCATATGTACCCGACCAATACTATTCCTTTTATGGCAGGCGACTTACTGCTGCTTTACAGCGACGCCCTAACCGAGACCGCCAATCCAAAAGGTGAATATATAACTGAAAAAATTATCAAGGAGATTCTGGACAAATATAAAGACGAAAGCGCAAACCATATTAAAAACGCTATACTTGATTATTTGAAGCTGCATGCAGGAGATAAATTATCTGACGATCTGACCATTGCAATTTGCAAACGCTCTTCATCCATTAATTATAATAAATAGGCATATTATGGATAATTATTTAAAGCATTATAATTACAAAATAAGAAGCTTTGAAGAGGTATACAATCTCTCGCTGATACTTGCGCATCACTTTCCCGAACCGGATCATTTCTTTACTGCAATTTACGAACTTATTTTTAATGCAGTAGAACATGGAAATCTTGAAATAGGATTTGAAAATAAAACCAAATTGCTGCGTCAGGGATTATGGGAACAGGAAGTACTACGAAGATTTTCCATGCCCGAATATCGTGAAAAAGAAGTAGCAGTAAAACTCAATGCCAATGACAATGAATTTTATCTCACCATAGCGGATCAGGGAAAAGGATTTCCATGGAAAGAATTTCTTGGGCGTAAAGTGGATCGCACACTCCCTAATGGCCGCGGGCTATGGATCGCATCCAGTGCCAAATTTGATCAGATTACTTTTAATACAGAAGGTAATGAAGTCACTTGCATGATGAGGCAATAACTACACAACAAACATGCCAACCGCTGCCGCAAACATCAATGAGGTAGCTATCGCAACGGTTATTTGATTTAATTTTGAGCTTGGCTCTCCAGACATAATTTCTGAATCTCTGGCAACCAATAAAATGCCCACCATAAGAAATGGTGCCAGCAATCCGTTTACAATCGCTGACCAGAATAAAGCACTGACCGGGTTGATATGCAGAAAATCGAGTGCAATGCCGCATAACACCGACATGATGATAACGGCATAGAATGATTTCGCTTGCTTGAGTTTCTGATCAAGCCCCTGTGCCCAATGAAATGTTTCTGCAAATGCATAGGCAGCTGAGCCCGCAAGCGTAGGAATCGCAAGTAATCCTACTGCAACAATACCTACCGTAAACAGCAGCATCGCAAGATCTCCGGCGAGTGGACGCAATGCCTCTGCTGCTTCCCTTGATGAAGTAATATTAGTGATTCCATGTACGTGCAGGGTAAGTGCGGTGGTCAGTATGATAAAGAACATGACGATATTGGAGAGAAAAGTACCCGCCCCCACGTCCATTATTCTGTCTATCAACTCAACTTTCTTTGCATCTTCATGCCTTGGACGCATACGCCGACCCATAGCATTTTTTTCTTCCACTTCTTGGGCTGACTGCCAGAAAAAAAGATACGGGCTGATGGTCGTTCCTAACACTGCAACTATCGTCTCCCACATTTCCTTACCTTTTGGAACAGAGAACGCAAAACTCTGCCTCGCGATCATAGACCAGTCAGGATGAATAATAAACGCAGTAATCACATAAGCAAACAACGATAATGCCAGCCATTTTAAAGTATTAGCGATATAGTAATAACGGAATTTCACCACGGAATATCCAATACCAACCCCGAAAATAATAACATAAAAATGCGGACTAAGCCCCGTAAGCAAATTCGCCGCATCTGCCATCCCCGCCAAATCGGCAGCAATATTGATTACATTGGCTGTAAGTAGTGCAAAGCAAAATATTACTAATACATATCTTGGTATTTTTCTACTGAGTGCACCTGCAAGTCCCTGGCCGGTCATCATGCCAATTCTGGCACACATCATCTGCACTGCCGCCATTAAAGGCCAGGTAACCCACGCCATCCATAGCAATGAAGTGCCGAGTTGCGCACCAGCAATGGAATAGGTTGCTATTCCTGACGGATCATCATCAGCCGCGCCAGCAACCAGCCCTGGCCCCAACGCAGAGAAAAATCTTTTTAGTAAATTAGGTCTTGGCGAAATAACGCTCATTATTTTCCAGTCATATAAATTCTGTTTCTTTTACAGTACATACATGGTCCGTTATCAAGATAATATACTATTGTCAGAAAAAGCTCGCGCCTATATTCACGGTCAGGGCAAGAATGGTGGTGTTATAGAAAAAGACCGTTACACAATGAAGTGCAACCACTTTTCTTATGGCACGTGATTTAATATTTATATCCGCTGTCTGCGCCGCAGTACCTATCACAAAAGAAAAATAAACAAAATCCCAGTAATCCGGAGTCACATATTTAGCGGGGAATTCTAAGCCTTCTGAAGACTCCCCTTTTGCTGTATAATATTCATGGGCATAATGTAGCGCAAACATCGTCTGCATGAAAGTCCAAGAAAGAAAAACTGTTACTCCGACAAGGGATATATGCTGCCATTTAGCCTCTCCT
This sequence comes from Alphaproteobacteria bacterium, assembly GCA_013288335.1. GTDB lineage: Bacteria > Pseudomonadota > Alphaproteobacteria > Rickettsiales > JABCZZ01 > JABCZZ01. Next base: position 34,380 of record JABDCC010000011.1, on the reverse strand, counting down.
GTTAGCGTTTTTGCATATGCCAGTTCCACTATAATTGCAGCAAGACTTGCTAGCGCTGTTATAGTGGTAAGAGACAGAATAACGATTTTTCCTTCGTCCTGAATTGCCGCGCGGGAACGGATTTTATCATGGTTGGAATGTACCATCATTGTTATGGCAAGTGCCAGATACAGGCATATTCCAGAATCCCAGGAGACTAACAATCTAGTTGTATTACGCCATTCATCAGGCAACAATATCCATAAAAAATATCCAAAAATTGTGGCAATAACAAGCCTAGGTCGTAGCCTGATATAGCGTATAACCGGCAATTTATGTATGGCAAACATCATTCAAATTTGTGTTGGCGGTTTGATTTACATAAACTGTAATTGGCGGTAAGCGCAATAGTTATGTGAATATCACAGTGATTTATGTTTTTCTTACATCCATTAATATAATCCACATAGTAACCAAATACCGCAAAAAATAGAATAACACTCTATAGTTCTAATTATGGAGAATTTTATGAAACATTCATTTGCACGCTCCGCCTTGCTAAGCGGTGTTTTTTCCGCTTTTATGATCACATCAGCTCATGCAGATAACAGTACTATAGAAAATGCTTTACGTAATCGCCCCGATCTTTCCATTTTTTATCAGAACCTGATCGATTCAGGTGTGATGGCTGAGTTGAAAGAAGGGCAATCTTATACGGTGTTTGCACCCACAAATGATGCATTTGCAAAAATTAAACCCGAACAATATCCTTGTTTTTATTCTGGGGATTGTAAGGCACAAATTGCCGATGTTTTGCGCAATCATATTGTGAGTGGAGAAAAACAATTGGAAGATTTAGGTGGGCATCCCGGTGAAGGTATAATGAGTATGTTCAGCATCAATCACCAGCATCTTACCGCAGGTGAGCCTTACAAAGATCACTATTCCATCAATGGCAGCAATATCTTAAGCGAGAGCCAGCTGGCGGGAGGTATCCTTTACCGCATTGACGATGTGCTCGTCGGTGGTCCGGATATGGTAAAACTTATAGAATCACCTACCCCTGTGATGGTGGTAAAAAAGGGAACTACGCTTCCGCCTCGGGTTCCAGATGGCGAGATTGTAACCATCACCACTGAAACTCCCGTACCACCTGCAAAGTAAATAAAGCATAGAAAAACTTATGCACTATGCGTGATATGTGCCTGGATGACATCTGTACGTTTACTGGTAAACGAAGCAATACAACTTGCGAGATAAAATCGCCATAAACGTATAAAATCCTTTTTATAACCAAGCTCACTCACTTGTTCTTTCTGGGCATCAAAACGTGTAAGCCAATTTCTGAGAGTGCGCGCATAATCTTCTCCAAATCCAAACATTTCTTTGCATATTAATCCTTCCTGTAACGCAGCGGTCCTGAAACGCGATTTAGAAGGCAACATTCCGCCGGGGAATATATATTGTTCAATAAAACCATATTTACCGTGTAATTTTTCGAATAAATAATCATCCAGAGTAATGGATTGCACGAGCGCTGTTCCGCCCATCTTCAGATGTTTTTTGATAATGCTAAAATATTCCCGCCAATAATTTTCGCCCACATGTTCAAACATGCCGATAGATACAATATGATCAAATACGCCTTCCATTTCACGGTAATCTCTGAGTTCAATATTCACAAGAGAACTCAGCCCTTCATTTTCTATCCTCTGTTTTGCGAATTCGGCTTGTTTTTCGGAAATGGTAATGGCAGTTACGCGCAAACCCGCACGCGCAGCAGCAACCGCAAATCCTCCCCAGCCACAGCCAATTTCAAGGACATTTTCACCCGGCTTTGCAGCAATTTTGCGTAAAATCCTCTGGTATTTTGCCTGCTGTGCATCCTCCAAGCTGCGGCTGCTATCTCCTTCAAATAATGCGCAGGAATAGGTCATGCTTTTATCCAGCCACAATGAATAGAAATCATTACCGAGATCGTAATGTGCCATGATATTGCGACGACTGCCTTTTAAAGAGTTGCCATGAAAAAAACTTTTTAGGCGTACCCAAAGCGCATACCATGGTTTGCCGTGAAAAAATTGCTCCAGCGCATGGTCATTCATAAGGCCAAAGGTTAATAATGCAGGAAGATCCGGTGTACTCCATAATTCATCAATATATGCATCGGCAAAACCGATTTCACCACGAGCAACCAATTCGTCCAGAGCACGCCAATCCTTTAGTATCAGCTCAACTGCAGGGCCTTTCTGACTTCCGGAAAACTCCAATCTTTCACCATCAGGGGCAATAACGGTAATTTGTCCGTATTCAATATTATGCAGTGCTTTAAGGAAAAAATTACCTTCATTACGTGCGGCCACATAAGAAGATTCTTGGAATGTTTGAGACAAAATTTGTGTTGCCATAAAACTGTCCTTTAATGCTATTTATTATATTATCAGCATTAAAATCCTTACTATGCTCATAGCTAAATAAACTATGTTGCTATGTAATTATTCTATAAAATTGGCGTAAAAATAGTGTGCTATTTTGTAATTATAGTGGCGGTTTCTTTTGCAATCATCCATTGCTCGCGCGCCTGGGTAACCATGACACGCACTTTAGAATCAATACTTTGAATTTGTGGGGCTTCGTAACCAACGAGTTTAATCTGTAAATTTTTATCATCATCAAAATGTAGCCCTAGAAATTCAAATCCGTCACACACACGCTGGCGCACTAATGATGAGTTTTCGCCAATTCCGCCAGTAAAGGCGATGACATCGACCCCGCCCATAGCAGCAGCATAACTGCCTATGTATTTTTTTATCCGGTACGCGTAAACCGCGATTGCCAGCTGAGCATTTTTATCACCAGCGCTGGCTTTTTTCTCAATATCGCGCATGTCATTGCCAGAGCCTGAAAGCGCCGCAAGACCACTATCATGATAAAGTGCATTTTCAATTTCCTGAACTGAAAGCCCTAATTTGTGATTTAGATACACAAAAATTCCGGGGTCAACATCCCCAGAGCGCGTGCCCATTACAAGTCCTTCAAGAGCAGTCATTCCCATTGACGTATCGACAGAAATCCCGTTCTTGACAGCACAAATGCTTGCCCCATTGCCTAAGTGACAACTTATTATTCGCAAATCCTTCCCGGGAGTTTTAAGCTCTTCTGCGACTCTCTGCATAATATAGCGGTGGGATGTACCGTGAAATCCATAACGCCTGAGACCCGCCTCCCGCCACTGTTTGGGTACCGCATACGTAAAAGCATACTCAGGAATAGTCTGGTGAAATGCAGTATCAAATACCGCCACCTGCGGAATTTTTGGCCATGCTTTAAGCGTCATTTTAATGCCAGCCAGAATCGGCGGATTATGTAATGGTGCTAGTGGTACACATGCTTCTATATCGGAAATTACTGCTTCATTAATGAGTGTAGCATCACGAAATAAGCTTCCACCATGCGCAACCCGATGCCCTATCGCGTCTATAGTATTTTGTCCGGCTTTTGAGAGCGCAGCAGGAATTGTTTTCAGTGCTTCTTCAATGGAGGTTGCTCGTTCTATTTCAGATTTAAAACATTGCTCGCCGCTCGCCATATCAAATACGCTGAATTTTACCGACGAGCTACCTGCGTTTATGACCAGTATGCGCATCACTACTCTACTTTCAAATTAGTGATCAGGTTATTACGCATGGCATCGGCCATAAGCACGGCAAGCGCGCATGAACCTATACGCGACTGCACGCTGTCCGAACGGCTGGTAAGTATTATCGGAACATGCGCACCCAGTATAATGCCCGCCGCCGAAGCATTGCTGAGTAGTATGAGTTCTTTTACCAGCATATTTCCGGATTCTATGTCCGGCGTCAGAAAAATATCGGCATCACCCGCAACGGCAGATTTTATACCTTTAACGATAGCCGCTTCCAGACTGATAGCATTGTCATAGGCAAGTGGACCATCAATAATTGCACCCTGAATCTGCCCGCGATCCGCCATTTTGCATAAACATGCCGCATCAATCGTCGCTTGCATTGCCGGATTTATTGTTTCCACTGCAGCCAATATTGCAACCTTGGGAACAATCTTATGTTCACTTATGCCAATCAATAGATCGATGGCATTCTGTAAAATATCCCTCTTTGCCAACAGATCAGGATCTATATTCACAGCGGCGTCGGTGATCAGAAAAGGTTTGTGATAATTCTCCGTTGCCATAGCAAACACATGGCTGATGCGCCGTTCGGTGCGCAGTCCGTTTTCATGTTTTACCACTTCTGCCATTAATTCATCGGTATGAAGACTGCCTTTCATGAGCGCTGCAACTTTTCCCTCTTTTGCCAATTCAACACTTTTTGCGGCAGCCGCATGGCTATGAGGAACATCAATAAGTTCATACGCTTTGATATCCAGGTTTTGCTCCCGAGCAATTGCTTCTATTTTTGCAATCGGCCCCACCAGCACAGGCTCAATTAATCCCTCTCGGGCGGCCTCTATTGCCCCTAGCAAGGCATCAGGGCTGCAAGGATGTACTACAGCGGTGCGAATTTTTGGCTTGGCTTTGGCGCGCGCAAGAAAATGTTTTGTGATAAGATCGACATCAAGTTTCTGCTGCATATATTATCCTATTATGTGATAGCCACAATCTATGTAAGAAATATTACCGCTGATATGGCGCGCGCTATCACTTACTAAAAAAGCCGCCATGGCACCAACATCATCAATAGTCGGAACTTCATGCCCAGGAGTCTTGCGTTTTACTTCCGCTATGAGATCTTCAAAATTTGCAATACCACCCGCAGCACGCGTCAATATTGGCCCGGGTGAAAGAGCGTTGACGCGGATCTTCTTTTCTCCAAGTTCATACGACAGATATTTTACAGCACCTTCCAAAGCGGCTTTTACTGGCCCCATCACATTGTAATGCTCCACAACTTGCTGACCTCCATAATAACTGGTTGTAAGCAAACATCCGCCATCTGCCATGAGAGGCTCGGCGAGGTGCGCCATTTTGATAAATGAGTAACAGGAAATATCCATGGCAGTCAGGAAACCTTCATGCGAGCAGTCTGTGACCCTGCCCTTCAGATCATCTTTCGGTGCAAATGCAATGGAGTGCAGAAGAAAATCCAACTTACCCCATTTTGTTTTTATTGCTGCAAATAAATCATTCATCTGCTCATCGTTTTGTACATCTAGCGGCATCACCAAAGGAGATTTAATTTTTTCCGCAAGTGGCAAAACGAAGGGACGCGCCTTTTCACTGAGATAGGTTACCGCTAATTCCGCACCGGCAGCATGAAACGCTCTGGCACATCCCCAGGCAATAGAATTTTCATTGGCTATACCAACGATAAGCCCCTTTTTACCCGCCAGCGTTTCCATCATATTTATTTTCTTAAGTTAATGATTTAAGGCATGAGTCTCAGCTAAATTTCTGCAAAAATCAATACTAATCAGAGGCATATTATTATTTAAAGAAATTATGTTTTATTTTTATTTTTGCTCTGTCATCTTACGCAATATCTAGGAAATATAAGGAGAAAGAAATGTCTGCAAAAATTCCAGAATTTATTATTACACGCGCATTTGATGCACCGATTGATCTGGTATGGAGAGCATGGACTATTCCTGAACTCATGGCAAAATGGTGGGGGCCAAAAGGCTTTACAGTTGGCAAATACACAATGGATCTTCGTCCAGGCGGTACGTATCACTACTCGATAGTAGGCACCGACGGAAAAGCTATGTGGGGCAAATTCGTTTACCGTGAAGTCACGGCACTTGAAAAACTTGTTTTTGTTAATTGCTTTTCCGATGAACAAGGTGGCGTCACGCGTCATCCATTTCATGCAACATGGCCGCTTGAGACTCTTACAACCATTACATTGGTCAACACTGAAAATAAAACCCAGGTTACCATCCACTGGGTACCGCTCAATGCCACCGAAACTGAGCTTAAAACATTCGCAGACGGTATGTCTTCGATGCAGCAAGGTTGGACGGGAACATTGGATCAACTCGAGTTATTTTTAACAGAACAACGTAACAAACAATGATGTCTAGTACGAAAACAATTACAGTCACCCACCATTTTAAAGCACCTGCTGAGCAGGTATTTGATGCATGGCTGAACCCGAAGAAAGCAAAGAAATTTCTTTTCACAACGCCCACTGGCACTATGGTACGCACTGAAATCGATGCGCATGTGGGCGGCAGTTTTATATTAACCGACCGGCGTGATGGAGAGGACGTTGAACATACCGGAGAATATATTGAAATACTTCGTCCACGCAGATTGGTATTTACTTTTTGCGTTCCCAAATATTCCAAAGAAATCACCCATGTGACTATAGATATACTCCCACAGGAAAAGGGCTGCGATCTTACATTAACTCATGAAGGAGTTTTGGCAGACTACGAAAAACGCACACAGGACGGGTGGAACAAGATTCTGAGTATACTTGCCACACAATTATAAGCTTATTTTCCGAGTGTCTCATCTTAATACAGCCAGCTTTAGGTTGCACCATCCTTAAATTTGTTATTATGTTAATATAATAACAACGCGAGGGAGCGGAACATGGAAATTTTATATCAAAAACAAGATATGCTTGATTTCCTGCCGCGCCTTAAGTCCTCACTTCTCGAATGGCAATTGGTTGAAATCCGCCTCACCAAGGATTCTGATGCTTTTTTAAATATAAACAGAGTTGCAGAACTTGTGCATGCTTTGTTCAAAGATAAAGAAGGCAAACTCTATATCTGTAACGACCACGAGATACTCATGCTGATCCGCTGGGGGCAAAATATTCCGTCTACCGAGATTACTGACAGCATTAAAAAGAAGCTTCCGGAAGGTAGCTGCGCTGTCCATATTCATCCACTAACATCGGATGGCCTTGCCAAAATTGAATTACTCATCACCTACAAAAGACCGCAAGGTACTTCATTATCATTTGCCGACACGCGCATCACGCGCAAAGAAAATGTCATTCTTCTCGCAGATGACGATATGTATATTCGTACGTTGGCGAAGAAAGGTCTCACCGGAAAGGCAACCGTACATGAAGTAGAAAATGGCAATGAAATTCTGGCAGCTTACAAAAAATATGAGCCTGATATGGTATTTCTGGATATCCATATGCCAGGGAAAGACGGTACCGAGGTATTGCATGACATTCTGGCTAGCGACCCTCAGGCGTATGTTGTCATGTTGAGCGCCGATAGTTCAGTGGAAAATATAGGCTACACTCTCCACGAGGGGGCTAAAGGTTTTCTGACGAAACCGTTTAATAAAGAAAAATTACTCGAATTTGTCCATAAGTGCCCCACCATAACTTAAGAGAGTAATCCCAATCCCCGAAGCGTAGATTTGACGCGTTCATATTCTGCAGTGATTGCATCGTAAAGGGCACCACGTTCTTTTATTGTACCACTAAAATGCTGCGCCTGATCGCATAGCTTATGCAATGTTCCAGCACCTATGCCTCCGGCACCACCCTTGAACATATGGGCTGCTTCTACCCATGTTTTATCGTTTGTGCCGCCACTTGTTTCCTTAAGCGCCACAATATTTTTATCCGATTGCTGTATAAATACACGCATCAGCTCTTTCTCTATTTCAACATCCCCCTCGGTAAAGCTACGAAGCTGTGATAGATCCAGCACCGCTTTATCCTCAGAATTATTTTTCTTTGTATCTTCGACAGGGTTTTCTTTAAAAAGCAGCCACTGGCTTAAGGCTTCTTTAAGTTCGTCTACATTGATGGGTTTACTGATATACTCGTCCATGCCATAACGCAGGCATTTTTCCCTGTCGCCCACCATAGCATTGGCAGTCATAGCAATAATCGGAATATGTGTGCCAGTCATTTTTTCCAGATCGCGGATTTCCTTTGTTGTCTCATAACCGTTTTTTTCCGGCATGTGGCAATCCATAAGAATAACATTCCATGCTTCCTTTTGGTATGCTTCGATCGCCTCCGCTCCATTTTCAACTATCCCAAAATTCTTAATACCAAACCGCTCAAGCACCTTCTTGATAAACAACTGATTGAGCGGGTGATCTTCTGCAACCAATATACGCGCTTCTTCAGGCGGAATAGTACCTGAAAATAACTTAAGCTTACGGATATGCTTATCCTCATTGAGCTTATCAGTGATTTCATAAGGAATAGTAAACCAGAATGTGGAACCCTGCCCTATTTCACTTTCTACGTCTATCTTGCCGCCCATAAGTTCTACCAACTGCTTGGTAATGGTAAGCCCAAGACCGGTACCGCCATATTTGCGGGTAGTGGAACCATCGGCCTGTGAGAATTTTTCAAAAATCGCTTCGTGTTTTTCTTTGGCGATCCCAATACCAGTATCCGTTATTTCACAACGTAATTCCACATGAGTGTTATCTAATTTGCGACAGAATGCACGTACATCTATATGGCCTTTATCGGTATATTTAATGGCATTACCGATTAGGTTGGTGAGCACACGTGAAAGACGCGTAGGATCCCCAAGAAGAAAAGGGAAAGAATCTTTATCGTAATGCCTGATAATAGGCACCCTCTTCTCCCGCGCCACGTGCTCCAGCGCATGCACCACACTGTGAAACACATACTGGATATCAAAACCTATGCTTTCCAGTTTCATCTCACCTGCCTCGATTTTGGAAAGATCCAGAATATCGTTTACAATCTCTAAAAGATTCACCGAGGAGCGAAATGCAGTGCCGGCCAATTCTTCCTGCGCCTCGGCTAAATTGGATTCCATTAATAGTCGCAGCATGCCCAAGATACTATTAAGCGGTGTGCGTAGTTCATGCGACATATTGGCAAGAAATTCGGATTTGGTATGGCTAGCGGCAATAGCTTCCCGCTCTGCGCGCTCAGTTCTGACCAGTGTGTTGAACAAAACCATAAAAAGAGCTATTAAGCCAAGAAATGCTATGATGCTGGAATAAAGCACAAGATTTCTTTTCGCTATATAGTCTTGTTCGCGCTGCTCCACCAACGTAAGAAATGAATCGGACTCCTTATCGTAAAGCGCATCATAATGTGTAATAATATCGGTAGCCATATTAAACACATCGGAGAAGGACAAATCTTCTTTATGGCTAAATATCATGCGCTCCATATGGTGCCGAAATGCGTCCAGCTTAGGTTCTATTATTGTATCATGATAATCCAGAAATGAACCCGATCGATCGCTTGCCAATTTTGCACGATGCAAAACATATTGTATGTCTTCATCCAAAAACTTAAGTCGCTCATAAAGCGTTTGCAATCTTCTTGTTTCTTCTTCAGTCCATTCCGGTGGTGTTTTTCCAGAAGCCAGCAAGCCTGATAGCAGTCCGCGCGTCTTGCCCATCGTTTCCATAAAATCTGGTATGCCACTTGTCATGACGTCGGCCAGATAATCGGTATCAATAGTAGCATTAAGGGTTAAACCGGCAGTGTCACTTATACCATCCATTAAATCATCCATAGCATCAATAATTTCAGAATACTCCTCGAATTCATGCTCAGGTGTGGAACGCTCTCCTGTTTCCATTAAGGCCAAGCAACGATTTTTGATATTCTGCCAGCTTTGATTTAAATCCTCCATCTCATCAAAATGCAGAATCATGCTATCTATTGCAGCAATTTCATGACGTACTGTTTGTTTTCGAGCTTCAATTTGGCCTGCCATTGCAAAGCCTCCATTTCGAACAACAAAGATAGTCCCTCGTAATTCCTGCATCCGCTGAAGTAAATCAATAAGCTTATTATGGTATTTCATCCCATATTGGACTTTTTGGGCAAAATAAATATCTGAATCCAATTCAGAAATAGCCTGATACACAATAGTAACTAAAGGAAATGCAAGAATAATGCTGCAGCTAGTCAATGCCAGAAGCCGTTGGGAAACATCAAGTATGAGAACCATTATGGAAATAGTGCCGGTAACAGCAATGACACTCATCGCCAACCCCCAAAAGCTTTGATTGGGATCTATGTGACAATGGGCAAAAGGTATAATTACGGAAGCCTCGATGCCAGTATAATGCATTCCGCAAATCGCAAATCCCATTATGAGCGCTGCAATTATTCTCCAGATAACTTGTTTGTCTCCACTGTATTTTCCAAGAAAAGACATTATCCAAAGAGCAGCCCCCGAAGCAGCAATTGCAATTATTACTGAGAGTAAAAATAAGGAGGGTATATAGCGTATACTGGCATCCATTTCCATTGCTTCCATGCCAATATAATGCATAGCGCATATACCAAACCCAAGTAACAGAGCGCTAATGGCAAGACGTTTTAAGGAAAGCTTTGGAACTTGGGTAACCTTTAATACCGACCATGCAACCAGTATAGCAATCACCATTGATAATATGGTGAGCCATGGCTCATAATGAACCGTCATATGCATCTTGTAGGCAAGCATGCCAATAAAATGCATTGACCAGATACCACTGCCCAGCGCAAAAGCGCCTGCCCAATGCAATACACGTTTTCTCTGTATAGTTTGGGCATTGGAAATCCGGACAGCAAGTGTCAAGCCGGCATATGAACTAAAGGAAGCAATAATATAGGATAGCAACACCAAAAGCGGGATGTATGTCCCTTTTTCGATGTTCAAAGGAATGTTTCCGTATATAAAAAACGATTCGAGCATGATACCTACGGCATAATTATAGATGACTATTGGTATATTGTTTTAGGTATATATACAACTTATGCTAGTGCAAAATTACGCGAGTTTATTTTTATTTAGTATTAGGTGAAGATAATAAGATAATAATAATCCTGAAATGGTACATCTCGAAGGTAATTGCGCAGATAATCGTATAATGCGTACAGAAATCTGAATGAATGGTTTTTTAACTTTAAGGAAAATAATATGAAAAAGATTACTGCGGCAATAAGCGCTGTATTTCTTCTTGGGCTCTCTGGGTGCTATGCCTACCCACCGGCCCCGCCTCCCGTATATGCACCACCGGCTGCGGCAGTTGCTCCACCTCCTGGTAGTCCGCCACCAGCACAGCAGCCAGTAGCCTATAGTGCTCCACCGGCGTATTATTATCCTGCGCCATACCCAGCTCCTTACCCAGCCTATTACGCCGCGCCGGTTATGTATTCATCACCGATTGTTGTGGGCTTTGGCTGCTGCGGTTACTGGCACCATCGCTGATAATAATAGAATCGTCTCCGAAGACTTTTTCATTCCTACCCGTATAACACAGGTAAGTTGGTTTATATAAAGCCACGCCCGCATCACTGTTCCCTACTCCCAGGTGTGATGCGGTTACCTTGTAGACAGATGTCTGCTCCCGGGCACGGTTTCTGCTGTGCCCGGGATTTTTTCCGGAAGCGTATTAAAAAAGGATATTAAAAGAATGAAAATAGGTAAATTATTACCAGTAACTATAATAACGGCGGCCCTAATCACTTCAGGTGTGGCATTCGCCGAGAATATTAATAATGCATCATCTCCGGCAGTATCACCAGCAGTACCCCAAGAACAACCCTATTTTCATGGTCATCACGCTAAAGAGTTGCTGGCACAGTTACCCGAAGATAAAAGAGTGCTATTACATAATGCTATGATTACTGCCCATAAACAGAACGAGCCTTTGCATGAAAAAGAAGAGAAATTACATAAAGAATTAGATGCGTTGCTTATAGCACCTACATTTGATAAAAATACTTATCTCGAAAAAAGTTCTAAGATCAATGAATTACAGGCACGCATCCGCGCCAACAGGGAGAATGCTTTCGTATCCGTTGCCTCACAGTATACAGCTGAAGAACGCGCTGTATTAGTACAATTACATCAGATAGAACATTATCATGATCATGATAAAGGCGAACACCATAGAGATCAGAATGACGGCCAACTTAAACAAACACCGCAAGATCAATGATGATGCTGTAGTACTTTCTTTGCCACAAAGACCGATAGCATTGAAAGAGGATGATGCGCGTCTCCTTGAGTTGATAGCCCTTGGCGATCATGAAGCGTTCTCCACGCTGGTAAAACGTCATACCGCACGGTTTTACCGCACTGCTTATCGTTTTGTGGGCCAACGTGGTGAAGCGGAGGATATTGTGCATGATGCGTTTATTAAAATCTGGGAAAAGCCAACCTTATGGCAGCAAGATAAAAACGCATCTTTTACGACATGGTTTTATCGTATCGTGGTCAATCTATGCCTTGATACCATAAAAAAGAAGCGTCCATTGCAGCTTGTGGATGGTCACCAGATAGAAGATGACCGGCTTACTAATGAAGAAATGCTACTTGAAGGAGAAAAACAGGATTTACTTGAAAAAGAGATTAAGCTTTTACCGGATCGTCAGCGTACTGCGCTTAATTTGTGTTTTTACGAAGGGCTTTCCAACCAGGAGGCCGCAACCGTAATGGGGCTTAACCTGAAGGCACTGCAATCGCTTTTGATGCGTGCAAAGACGACGCTTAAAGACCGACTTAAATTTATGACTGAAACGTGAGGTGCGATATGAAAATAGATAAAAATAAAATACGCGAATATATTGCCTGTTATGGCAGTGATATAGAAGAATGGCCGAAAGACCTTCAGGTTTTTGGGATAGCAGCGCTTCATGACGCAAATTTGCGCGACATATTCCAAGAAGAAATACGATTTGAAAATATGCTGCTCAAGTGTGAGGTGGAATCCATGCCTCTGACCCTGGCTGATCGCATCATCGCTTCTGCGCGCGCACGTGTTCAATATTCTGACAATATCTGGCAATTATCAGGATTCTTAAAACAAGTCAGAATGTCAGCAATCGCTGCTATGTTATTGCTTGGATTTGCAATCGGTTTTGGTACATTTGCACATATACCAGAAAGCAGTGAAGCTTCCATACAATCATTCCCTGATGACGAAGGAGTCAACTTATGACGCGGCATATTAAAACGGTTACTGTTGCTTCCCTGATTCTTAATATATTGCTTATCGGTGTAGTATTGGGCGCATTTTGCCATCATCTTACAAAGCAGCAGGAAGACCATCACATGGTGATCAGTGAATTATCCGCAAAACTTCCGGAAAATAAGCGTAAATTATTTGAAGATACTATGAATGCCACCTGGAAGGATATGGATGATACGCGACAACAAATCGCAAACACAAAAAAAGAAGCATCAGATATATTGGTCAAAGATCCATTTAATGAAGCGCTATACACAACACAATTTCAACACATAAACGAACTGCACGATAAAATGAAATTGCGGATGGCGAAATCAGTGACTGATCTGGCTAAACAACTTACGCCGGAGGAACGTGTCATTCTGGCGGATACTATATCCCATTTCTCGCCTAATACTGTGCCGCCCGCCGCAAAACAATAAATCACTTCTCCACAGGAGTGCATTTAGCAAGGATTTCGGGCTGGCTTAGTAACCCGTTATGATCGGTATCAAGCTCGGCAAAGTTCTTTTCCGCCTGAGCCATGAACTCCTCAAACGTTACCTTAAAATCAAGGTTGGTATCGGCTGACATGACTGGATCGATGAGATTCTTAGGATTGATCGCCGGAGCCTTATCGGTATTTTTACCGTGCCCCTTATGTTCTTGCAACTCGCTTGATTCCTGACGATACGGTGCACGGTAACGCTCAAGCTCTTCAGGCATCAGATAAGAATTTTTATCGATATCCATACGGGCGAATTGCAATTTCGCATCGGTAATAAACTGCTCGTGGGTAATATTGCCACTATGATTCACATCCATGCGCATAAACCAATTCGATAAAGCTTGTGTACATGTCGGGTGCCCAAACGGCCCACCGTTTAACGGCTCTGCATTAGGGCTATAAATTATATATGTGGGGGGCAAGTTTTTATGCTTATCAGACGAACAGCCGACGACAGCAATACACATTATCAAAATCGCCAGATTGCCTAAAGTCTTCATGAGATATGCTTCGGGTTAGCTGCTGGATGTACTACTTCCCGATGTTGTAGCGTTATTATTAGCAGATTGCCAGAGGCTAATGATATTCTGCATGTAGTTATTGGCCTTGGTGCTTTCCGAAGTAGTAATTTGTGAGGCAGTGCTTATATCACTATAATTACCGTTGAGTGCATCAATGAGCGTTGAAGTAGGATTAAAGGAAGTCATCTGATCTTTGGCAGAGAGTTGATCGGCTCCAAGGCCCACTTTTTCCAAATCATTCTGAATCTCATTGAATGTAGCTTGGGTGAGCGGCTGCCCTTTATATTTCTCAATTATTGCATTTATTTCCGTCTGCTGCTGGCTCGTTAAATTGAAAGCAAATTCTGTATTTCCAGCACTTGAACTGGCTGGCTGTCCATTCAATAGCTGTTGCGCCGCGCTGCTTAAATTAAGGGAATAAGCATCATTGCTGCTGTTTTGCTGCTGGCTATTATCCACCGATTGCAAAGCATCGACCAATGTTTGTGTTAAAGAACTGGCGCCACCTGTACTACTGCTGCCGGCATTGCCACTATCCGCTGCCCCATTTTGTAATGCTGAAAGCTGGTAATAACTGCTTGGTAATGAGGAAATACTGGTCATAAGGCATCCCTTTGTTAATTGCATTTATCCATCTTATGAGCAAATGCCGTGCCAAATAAAGTTAATCTCTATTGAATGGCTTATTAATGTATTTAGAATATATCCTATGGCATATACGCAAAACCCTACTTCCGCGAAGAAAGCAGCTTTCCACCGCGCGTTGCAACGCTGGTATGAAACGCATGGCAGGCACTCCCTTCCCTGGCGAAACACATCCGATGCTTATGCCATTTATATCAGTGAAATTATGCTTCAGCAAACACAGGTAAAAACCGTGCTGGAGCATTATTACACTCCTTTTCTTAAGGCTTTTCCTACATTAAAGAAGCTTGCACAGGCTGATAAACAAGCGGTGATAAAACAGTGGGAAGGGCTTGGTTATTACACTCGCGCGGCCAATATGCACGCTGCAGCAAAACAATGCAAAGGGGTTTTACCGGAAACAGTGGAAGAACTGCAGAAATTGCCTGGTATTGGACGCAATACCGCCAACGCTATCGCTTGTTTTTCATATGGTCAGGCTGTTCCCATTATGGAAGCAAACGTGCGGCGAGTTTTATGCCGCGTATTTGCCCTCACGCAAGCCGATGATAAAATACTTTGGAAAAAGGCAGAGTGGCTTTTAGATAAGAAAAGCTCATTCAACTACAATCAAGCAATGATGGATATAGGCGCACTCATTTGCAAAAAACTTAATCCCTCTTGCGACACTTGCCCGCTTAGCATGATTTGCAAAGGCAAAATCTCCCCTGTTTCTTATCCTGCTCCTAAATCTTCTAAAGCTACACCCATTCGTCACCGTATCATTGTGGTTCTGCGCGATGCAAAAGGTGGCTATTATGTGCGGCGCCGCGAATCCAGATTCTTACATGGGCTTTATGGATTCCCCGAATATGCACCGGACGCAAAATATATTGTCTATAACAACCAAAAATATCCCCTGAAAAAAACTTCCATTATCGGTCAGATAAAACAAACCTACAGTCATTTTACCTTGCAGGCGATAGTACATAGCCTGCCCGTCCCTATGGAAAAAGAAAATGCGGGCGATTTATATCGAGCGACGCTTAAGGAAATGCAGACTTTACCACTCTCCCGCGCCGATCATAAAATTCTGGGGTTATTTATCTAGCTAAGCTTGGAACGGGTAATCGGATTTTTGAAGCAAGGCCGAACAAAGCAAGAATACGAATAACATAATAACTTGCATCAAACTGCCACCACTTAAGTCCATGCCGTGCCGAAAAGGGGAATGCGTGATGATTATTATGCCAGCCCTCTCCGAGACCAAGAATTCCAAATAGAAAATTATTGCGGCTATGATCCGAAGTTTTAAATGGGCTACGTCCCCAGAGATGACAAACCGAATTGATACTCCATGTTACATGATGCACAAGGAAGATACGCACTAAGCCACCCCATAGTAATCCAAGCAGCGCCCCCATCCAGCCGCCGGTAAGCAAGCCCCCAAGAAGAGCAGGAATTAATAATCCAATGGCTACCCATAAAGGAAATAGCGCACTGAGCTTAGATAAAAGATTGCTTTTGCTAAGATCTTTAACATAGCGATTAAGATCTTTGGGATCAGGATCAAAGAACCAGCCGATATGAGCATGCCAGGCACCACGTATTATACCCAGAATGCCACTGCCTTTATTATAAGGCGAGTGTGGATCATCATGTTCATCACTGTGTTGGTGATGGCGACGATGCAGTGCTACCCATTTCAGGAGAGGTCCCTGAAGAGCCATCGAACCGAGAATAACTAATATGGACTGTATGATACGATTGGTCTCAAAAGAACGGTGGGTAAATAAACGGTGAAATCCCACTGTAATGCCCAGCACCGTCAGTATATACATACTGACAAGAAGCCCTAACTCAACCGCCCCAAAGCCTCGACCCCATAACAGGATAATGGCAGCTACAATGCCCGCGAAGGGTATAACTACTATGCTTAAGGTAACTATTTTCCTTCCTATTGAAATGGACGAGAGAGAGTCTTTCGAAGTCTGCACGGATTTTTGCGTTGGCATTAAGTTTAATTTGGTCATGGTATCCTTTGGCATTATTGATTTCATCATGCGATAAAAGCTCATTATTCAGTATCTGAATCATGGCCGCGAGAACTATCAGGGAGAAAAATTAAAGCATTGTTTTCTGCTTATTACGCTTGGCCATTTGTTTTTATTGGGGCCTAAGGTAGCGACGTATTATCGCACTTACTCTACCTGACACTATTATACACAAATTACCAAAAAATTCAATCAAACTTAGCAGTAAATGGGTTTGTTTTGTCGGAAATGCCAAATAAATTGGTGGTGGATGCAGTCTACTCGAACCAGTCTCTGAGTAATTCCCTGTTTATCAGGGAAAATACAGGGAATTTTGTGATTTTTTGTGCTTAATTTAGCAACGCCTCCACCAATAAAACACTATTACAGCGGGTTGCAAGTTAATTCCCTATTATAGGAACAGGGAATTTAAAAATATGAACAGGGAAAGCTTTTTATGTATTAGGCTTGTTGAGAGCTCCGGCTTGCTCTGTCCGTAAAATCTCTCAATTGAAACGCACATAGCTTCTTTATATCCAATTGCTCATTGTTTGATGCAATACAAAGGAGAATTGCGTTATGAACCCACTTATTATTGTACTACTCGTTATATTGTTATTTGGCGGCGGTGGCTTTGGCTATTACCACGGTGGTTATATGGGTCTCGGATATGGCGGAGGAGGAACCTTATTGCTGGTAATCGTAGTAATCTTATTACTGCGCCGATAAAGAGTAAAATTACATACAGTAAATATACTTCTTCCTGATTGCAAAGAATCATATACTGATCAGCAAGGTGGGTACTTGGATTGGTCGTCAGAGTTGAAAGAGAAGACATAGAATTACGCACCCTATCCAGCCGTTGTCTTTACTAAATCATTATTTCAGAGCGACTCACTCCCTTCGATTCCTTATATCTTTTACTCTATTGATCATGCACTTCATGGCAATAATTGTCATGGGAACTCACTCATTCAAAGGAACTTATATGAGAAATACATTGGGAGCATTAGTTGCTACCACCGCGATTGGCATTGCTTCATTGGCTTATGCTGATGATGCAACCGCTACGAATACTACAATAGAAAATAAAGCAAATGGAGGCTATGAAGCCACTACTAAGTCTAGCGAAACCACCCCTAATGGAACGGATAAATCGAGCACTGGCACAGAAAGCGTTGACGTAGATTCTAAGGGCAATATTGATAAAACTATAAAAACAGAATCTGTGACTGATCCCAAAGGGATGTGGAATAAAAAAACCGACAACTCGGAATCAAGTATTCAGGAAAAAAGCAACGGTGGTTATACGCAGACCACTATCCGCAAACATACAGACCGCAGCGGAACGGATACCTATTACAAAACAGTGACGGATGTGAGTGTTGATAGCGATGGCAACGTCACGTCAGTTGCTACCAGTGAAAAAACCACAAAGCCTAAAGGATGGTTTAATAAAACTGAGGCCAGTAGCAAGACCAAAACCGTCAATGGCACGGTAACCGAGCATTCAGAAGAATCCAAATAATTTACAAATCTTCTAGAAACACACTGACCCGTATAGGGCAGTGTGTTTCTTTATGGTGTCGTTTAGGCTAACAAAAACTAAGGACGCTTTGAATGGCCGATAATGAGAGAGTTGCTAAAATCATTTCCGTATGGTCACCATTTCTTTTCTCATCCCAATTATATGATCGTCATGGGAGAAATAGCCATTATCTTGGGTATTCGATAACTGACAGGTCGCGATTATATGGGCTGTGCTAAAAGCACTCTTCCTGACACGGCGAATACGTGTAGAGAGTGCAATGCTAACAGTCAGATAAAATATATGAAGGTATTTAATCTGTGGCTTTGTCGCACATTGCTTGTTCTGCCTCAGTAAGAAATTTATACATAAAGCGCGGAACTTCTTTTACGCTATCCGGTATCTGCATTTGCCCTGAGTCATGGGAAACTGCTCCAAATTGTTCTGTTACCGGATTTAAATGTTCAATAATTTCCGGAACAAATGTTGGTTTATTCTTCATAAATACATCCTTAGGGGTACAGATTAAGTTAGGCTGCTTTTATTTTTGCATGGCTGCTATGTAAAGCAACCCGAGCAGCTTCAGCCATTTCTTGAGTCGTATGAATAATAATGACAGCCTTGCCATGTCTGATTTCTTCCTCATAACGCTTTGCATCATCTACTGCAAAACCAGCGCTGATTAATGCACCACTTAAGCTACCTGCTATAGCACCTGCTCCTGCGCCCGACAAAGCAACGAAAAGCGGTCCTGCTACCAGTAACCCCGAACCTGGGATGATTATAGTTCCCACCAGTGTCAGGCTTGCAAGTAAAGCACCCAAAGCGCCACCAAATAAGGCCCCGGCAACTGCACCTTTATCTGTGCGAAGGCTCTGGTCATCTGTGGGGGATGCAAAAATAGTGTGACGGGCATTATCAGAAACGATAAGGCTTAAATCTTCCTTTTTAAAGCCGTCGTTTAATAACTTGGAAACGGCGGCATTGGCCTCTTCTTTACTGTCAAAAACTCCTGCGATATGTGTCATGGTAATGTCTCCTAAAAGAAATTATGCGAAAATTTGATAAACCAATGTTTGACCAGAAAATCAAAAATCTTCTGGCCAAACATACAGGGTACTAGGCTACTTTTGGTTTTTGAGCAGGCTGAGCAGTTGCAGTAGTAGACTTGTCTTTGTTCGCACTGCAAGCTGCAGCACATTCTGCATCAAGTTTCTTCAATGTTTTTTCAGCTTCGGCTCTTTCAATGCTGCATTTTGTCTTTACAACTTCGAAAAATTTATCTTTCGCAGTAGCATAAAGAGCAATGTCAGCATCGTTTAATTTGCTGAAGGCTTTTTTGATTTCAGCAGCTAATTTTTCTGAATGAGCCTTGCTGTTCGTGTTTGATGATTCGTACATAAATGTCTCCTTAAAGTATTGATACATAATCTAGGACAGGAAAATCGAAAATCTTCCGCTGTTATGCAGTTCCAAAACATGTAAGCGCCTGCATATCTTTTATCCATGTGGTTTAGACAAATGCATTCAAAATTTTAGTACGCAATTTTGATATAAGTCAAAGTATAGGTTGCTTACTGAGGCTATAAGGGTGAATAGTGATCGATTTAAGGATAATAACTATGGAGTCAATGCAAAACATTAAAGATGTAAAGGAATATGAGCAGGTATTTCAAAAGTATCTTGAGATATGTAACCACGCTATTGAGCAGAATAAGGATAAATTTCCCTATACAGAAATCTGGGGTGCCAGGTTTAAAGCATTAAAAACAGAAGCAACGCTTAATGCCATTGTCTATGATGACCGGCCAAAAGTAGAATTTATGTTACGCCTCACCCGCGACATGAAAATTGAAATTGTAAAAAAGAAGGACATTAAATCTGAAGACGAATGGCCTTTTACTTATCAGTATTTAAAGCGTGTGGTGGATAACCCACAAGAATACATTGAAAACCCGGCGAAACTGGAATGGGGCTGGCTGAAAACCGTCTTTGGAACAACTACATGAGTTATATAGCATATGTCAAATAGCGCCGCTCAACAACAAGACAATAATCTACGGCTGGCCGACTTCATTCGTGAAAATACAAAGCAAATAGTATCTGAATGGGAAAGCTTCGCGCGCACATTGACGCCCGCTGCTAATGATATGACATCGCTCGCACTGCGTAATCATATACATGAATTACTTGCCTTTATAGTCAACGATATAAAAACTCCTCAAACAAATCTGGAACAGATACAAAAATCACAAGGCGGAAAAGAGAAAACATCTACTGCTACCGCTGCAGAAACGCACGCTGCTTTACGTTTGGCCGGGGGCTTTGATATTGACCAAATGGTTTCCGAATATCGCGCGTTGCGTGCAAGCGTTATTAAATTATGGAGCCTCACCAAGCCTCACATGAATAATTTGGACATTATAGATCTGACCCGTTTCAACGAGTCTATTGATCAGGAGTTAGCTGAATCCGTTAGCCAATACACACACAAAGTCAGTTATTCAAAAGATTTATTCGTGGGCGTATTAAGTCACGAACTACGTACCCCGCTGAATGTAATATCCATGTCGGCTCAGCTTATGTCACATAAAGAGACACTTAACGAACGGCAAATGATTCTGATTTCCCAGATTTCCGAGAGCACAATCCGTATCACAAAATTAGTAAACGATCTCGTCGATATGACTCGTGCCAGATTTGGCTCCGGGCTTCCCATTGTCAGAGCCCCTATGGATTTGGAATTCGTAAGCCAGCAACTGGTTGATGAAGTGCGTTCTGTACATCAAACGCGTACCATAACTCTTGAGGTATCAGGGGATGTGAAGGGAGAATGGGATAAGGCTCGTATCGGGCAAGTCTTTTCAAACCTGATTGGCAACGCGATTCAGTATAGTGCCAAAGATTCGCCTATTGGCGTCACTATAAAAGGAACACAGGAAGAAGTAATATTATCCGTGCATAATAATGGCGTACCTATTCCTACCAAAAAAATGGGAAGCTTATTTGATCCACTCACCCGTGCAGTGATAGATACAGGGGATCATCCAGCCACAGTTAATCTCGGTTTGGGACTCTATATTACCAAGGATATCATCATTTCTCATGGTGGAACGATTGAAGTGACCTCCTCTGAAGAAGAAGGCACGACTTTCACTGTACGATTTCCACGGTTTGTATAATGGGAGCAGCTCAGACTGTCAGTTTGTTAGATGAAGCATTAACGAGTGAGAAACCATGTCATTACCGCATACTCGTTGTAGACGATAATGAAGCCAGTGCCAAAACTACGATGTGGACACTGGAAATACTGGGGCATACGGTACAAATGACCTTGGATGGGCAAACCGCAATTGGGTTAGCCAAATCTTTTCACCCTGATATTATCTTTCTTGATATTGGGTTAGAGGGAATGAGCGGCTATGAGGTATGTCAAGCTATGCATAAGGAGCCCATTCTCCAGAATACTATTTTCTTAGCACTTACCGGATGGGGACAAAAAGAACATCGTGAGCGTTCCAAGGAAGCTGGCTTTGATTTTCACCTGGTTAAACCCCTAGATATAGAAGCACTTAAAAATATTCTTTTGCTTGTAGATGAAAAGGTGCAGAGCTTAGCAGCTTAATAAATCTTTTGCAGATGCGTATGTGAGTAACAACCATTTACAAATTTTAGCAGCCGATCCATGGAATCAATAATGACGCGCGTCCCCCTGATATCAATACCGGTTTCCTCACGTAATATATTAAGTGCGCGCGAGAATGTCGCTCCCTTCATGCCTAGGGTAGAGGCAATGAGTGCCTTATCGTAAGGAAGATTAAGTACAACACCGTCTATTTGCTCCAGTACGGGACAGAGTCCAAGCAGAAAACATCCGATACGCTGAGGCGCACTATAAAGCAGATATTGTTCAAGTTGTAATTCATGCCTGCGTTGATATTGTACCATGGTAGTCAGCATATTAAATGCCAGATGGTTATTCATACGAATCTGCTCTTTTAGGAGAGAAAGTGGTATACTCACTATCTGTGCATCTTCTGCCACCAGCGCGCTACTGGTGAAACGACCCTGTTCAAAAATGGCATTCTCACCTGTAATGTTATTTTTGGTGAGCATTGCCAAGCTTACTTCTTCCCCTTCTTCGGTGATATGAAATAATTTGAGCCATCCATTACAAATGATGTAGAAAAAATCTGCCTGCTCGCCTTCTAAATAGAGAATCTTCCCTTTCTTGTAGGATTTTACCTGGGCAGCATCAATAAAAAGCGAAATCTCTTTATCCGCTATATTAGTAAATAGTATGAGGCTTTTAAAAAAGGCCAGCGACTTACATTGTTTTGAACCGACATCCTGTTCTTTTATTGCTGCCATAGTAACGCCTTATTTGAGTAAAATTAGCGGGCACTATACAATATTTTATATCTATCTTTTTGACTTAAATCAAAAATGTTATTTTCTTTATGGAATTTTGATATTGGTCAAAACCGACAGTATCGATAAGTGTATTTATATCACTTATTAGTAAGATTTTTCCAAACATAGCGCGAAAGAATAATTCACACAATCAACTTTTACCAGGAGAGGATTATGCATTTAGCTACCCAGATTCAAGAAGTTTCCAGAATTCTTCCGGTACAAACCACTCACTTAAGATTTCAAGATCCGGATTATTTAGCTCTCATATGCCATGAAATCCGCAACCCGCTCAATTCCATTGTGGGGCTTGCCAATATTCTTTCCAGTTTGCAATGCAGTCCTGACAAACAAAAAGAATGTGCAGATATGCTGCGCGATAGCTCTAAAATGCTGGTAGAATTGCTGAATGACTTGTTGGACTCTTTTAAACTTGAAAACAGTAAGGTAGAATTAGAGCATATCCTTTTTGATCTGAGCACAACCCTCGAAGAGGCAAAAAATATTATCGCTATAAAGGCGCAAGAAAAAGGCCTGGAAGTGCATGTGGGTATAGGCAAAGGATGTCCGACCTTGTATATGGGCGATCCACTTCGTATCCGCCAGATCCTTCTAAACCTGCTTGGGAATGCCGTAAAATTTACCGATAAAGGAACCATTTCGCTTTATATGACTGAAAGGGAAACTTTGAACGGACACTCTGAAGTATGCATCACTGTTGCCGACTCTGGTATCGGCATTGAGAAAGAAAAACTTGGAAAGATTTTTGACAAATACGCCCAAGGATGCCCCAGTGTCAGTAGAAAATATGGTGGGACAGGGTTAGGGTTATTTATCACCCAGGAACTGACACGTTTAATGAAGGGCAGTATTACGGTAAAAAGTTGGCCGCTTATGGGTTCTCATTTTATCGTGACATTACCTTTGCAGAAAGCCACGGAACTACAGGCTATCGCGTAAGGGTTACCGCAGTATTTTGCATGATTTCATTTCCCAGTTACAATTTGCTAAGCAGTATGCGGTTTACCATGCATGAGCTTATTTTTGCACTTGCGAGCAACACTTGCACATATTTTTGGGACAAATCATCTTGAGTCCAATGACTATCAGCAGAATCGGCCACGCATTGGAAACGAATCTCACGCTTACTACATCATAATTGCCCAGCAAGAAAACAACCCCGATAAGCGCAATCAGTATACCGAGCACCATATGACAAGGGCACTTGCAGCCTTTGGTACCGCAGGTTTTGTTTTCATTATTTTCCATATAAATCCTTTATTATTAAATGAAGATACTAAATATCAGTATAACCTT
The DNA here is from genome assembly GCA_013288335.1 of Alphaproteobacteria bacterium. Taxonomy (GTDB): domain Bacteria; phylum Pseudomonadota; class Alphaproteobacteria; order Rickettsiales; family JABCZZ01; genus JABCZZ01. Next base: position 10,547 of record JABDCC010000011.1, on the reverse strand, counting down.
TTAGAATTGCCGTATATTAAGCACCAAATACTTTGTGCATTTTTCATATTTGTTCAGAAGCTATAGCTGCCTATTCATTAATAGGCGCTATTGTTCCAACACAGGAATTAAAAATCATGCCGCACAACTTGCCGGTTGTATCTAAATAATTGTTATAGGCTAGCTGTAGCGATTTGTTCTTTAATTCAGCCAGATCCTTAATATTTCTTACGGCAAAAACTTCTTGAGAAAAATTTGTTAAATTCAAAATATTGCGATTACAGCTTTCTAATATTTCGTTTCGGATATTTAATAAATTATTCGCAGCCACATTATCGGATTTAGCAAATGCCTTAATGTTCTTTGATTCCATAGCTACATATTTTACGGCTTTATTGTCAAAATCCTGTGCAACGTTCATGATATTTTTTACATTATCGCACTCCGCACTGAACAGTTTTTTTTGTTCCTTTTGAACCGCGCTTAAAAACCCGACCGTTGGGTTATCTTTTTTAGCCGATACTGTTTTTGAATGTTTAGTTGCTTTCTTAACCATACAATAATTCCTTTTCGTTATGTGGGCTCCAGGAATATCTAACCACATGAATATCTTTTATCCATGTGGTTTCAAAAAATGCCAGTATTCCACTGCTTTTTGATCTCAGTCAAATGATTGGATATTAAATTTCTATAGTCTTTAACCATATGGATAAAAGATATGGGGATTCTTATTACTTAATTTCCGACGAAACGCTAAGCCACACTCTAACCCCATATGGGTTACTTATGCTGGTTTTTCCATGATGGCACCGTAAAGGGAACGAATACATGACAAATGGCCTCTTTTATGGCTGCTCTTGCAAAGTCGCTTTGGCATTTCTTCTGGCACTATCGTTTACGTCATGTGATGACGATAACAAAAATCGTTTCCAGGGTTATGCTGAAGGTGAATATGTATATGTAGCCACCTCGGCAGCAGGTAGGCTCGATAAGCTTATGGTAAGCCGGGGCCAGACAGTGGAGGCAAATGCGCCGCTATTCGAACTGGAACATGAAAATGAAGCTGCCGAAGTGCAGCAGGCCAAGGCACAGCTTGGCGATTTAGAAACCGGCAAGCGCAAGCCAGAAATCGATGTACTGAGCGCTCAGCTCGAACAGGCAATAACCACTGAGAATTTATCTGCTACGCAAGTGGCGCGAGATGAGAAGCAATATAAGATCGGGGCTATCTCCAAGGCTCAGCTTGATGCCAGTCGCTCCGCACACATGGGCGCTCGGTCCCATGTTGTTGAACTTCGAAATCAATTAAAGACAGGTGAGCTTCCAGGCCGTAAGGAACAGATTCGTGCGGCGGTTGCGGCGCTGGCACAAGCCGAATGGAAGCTCGCACAAAAGTCGGCAAGCACTGCACAGGCTGCGTTGGTATTCGACACACTGTTCGTGGAAGGTGAATGGGTGCCTGCGGGCACCCCTGTCGTATCACTCCTGCCACCGGGAAATATTAAAGTACGTTTCTTCGTACCAGAAGAAACCGTGGGGAAACTGAAGGCAGGACAGAACGCAACGGTACACTGTGATGGCTGTGGGAAAGATGTTCCTGTGCAGATCACGTATATTTCGCCTGAACCAGAATTTACGCCACCGGTCATCTATAGTAATGAAACACGTTCCAAGCTGGTATTCATGATCGAAGCCAGACCCAAGCTAGAGGATGCAACCTTCTTGCATCCTGGCCAGCCGGTAGAGGTGCATGTGAATGAATAGTGATCTTGCCATAGACGTCCGCAATCTTAACAAAAGTTTTGGCGATAAGCATGTAGTACGCGACGTGTCGTTGCAAATCGCACGTGGGGAGATTTTTGGGTTCCTTGGACCAAACGGCAGCGGCAAGACTACTTCAATTCGTATGATGTGCGGCCTGCTTACGCCTGATTCAGGCGAAGGCACTTGCCTGGGCTACGATATCATTAAGCAAAGTGAAGAGATCAAGCGCCATGTCGGATATATGACTCAACGCTTTTCCATGTGGGAGGATTTAACCATCCGCGAAAATCTTGATTTTGTTGCTCGCATGTATGAAATGCCAGACCGTAAGCAATGTGTCGATAAAACGCTGAAACAACTTGGCCTTGAACAACGTGCGTCGCAACTGGCGAGTGCGTTGTCGGGTGGCTGGAAGCAGCGCATGGCGCTTGCCGCTTGCATGCTGCATGCACCGGAAGTGTTACTGCTTGATGAGCCGACGGCGGGAGTTGATCCCATGGCGCGGCGTGATTTCTGGGAGGAACTGCAGCAGTTGGCAGCAACGGGCATCTCCGTGCTGGTCAGCACGCATTACATGGATGAGGCCGAGCGTTGTAACAAGCTGGCGTATATTTTTAATGGGCAGCTGATTGCACAGGGCACTTCTGCTGAGGTAATCGAGAGCCAGCATATCAGCACGTTTGCCGTTGCTGGCGGAGATCTTGCGGCATTGTCGCAGGCACTGAAGGACAAGCCGGGTGTCGATCAGACCATTACCTTCGGTGACATACTGCATGTGAGTGGCGAGGATGAAGAAGCGCTAAAGGCGACGCTATCGGATACCCTGAAGCACTCCAGCTACACAGTGCAGCCAATCAATACTAGTCTGGATGATGTGTTTATTCATCTGGTGAGCACCAGGGAGCAAGGTGATAAGGAAAAGGCATGAAGAGCAAAGAAAAACATACACAGGGTTTTTCTTTTTCGCGCTGGTGGGCAATCGTGCTGAAGGAATTTATTCAGCTCAAACGCGACCGGGCTACGCTCGGCATGATCGTTGGCATTCCGATCATGCAGCTGTTTTTGTTCGGCTACGCCATCAACACCGATCCCAAACACCTGCCGATTGCCATCGTTTCCGCCGATCAAAGCATATTTACCCGCAGTTTTATCTCGGCGATGAAAAACACGGAATATTTCAAGTTCGAGGATAAAGTACGGGATGAACACAGTGCAAAAGAGGCACTTACCACAGGCCTTGTACAATTCGTCATCACTATCCCGGTGGACTTTACTAGGCAGCTTTTACGCGGTGAACATCCGGAGATGCTGATAGAAGCCGATGCTACCGATCCAACGGCAATAGGGAATGCTGCGGCAGCAGTAATAGCATTGGCCGGTTCGGTGATACAGCGGGATTTTGAGGGTGCAGCGCCTTTACTTTCTGCTACCAATCCCCCTCCCTACAGTGTTGTGCTGCACAAGCTTTATAACCCTGAAGGCATTACATCCTACAATATCATCCCCGGCTTGATGGGCATCATCCTTACTATGACACTCGTCATGATGACGGCGGTCGCCATTACCCGTGAACGCGAACGTGGTACGATGGAAAATCTTCTCGCTATGCCAGTAAAGCCCTTTGAAGTCATCAGTGGTAAACTGGTTCCTTATATTTTTATCGGGCTGATTCAGTCTACCATTATCATGGTCGCCGCGAGATTTTTGTTTCATATACCATTTCTCGGCAACGTTACCGTGCTATTCACCATGATCCTGTTGTTCATTTCCGGAAACCTCGCACTCGGCATTACCTTGTCTTCCTTTGCGAATAACCAGATGCAGGCAATGCAGATGACGATGTTCACGATTATGCCGTCCTTCCTGCTTTCCGGCTTTTTGTTTCCCTTTAAGGGCATGCCCGTGTGGGCTCAAACCATCGGTAGTGTAATTCCGCTTACCTATTTCACACGCGTGGTGCGCGGCATCATGCTTAAAGGAAGTGGCTGGGCAGAACTTTGGCCAAATGTTTGGCCGCTTTTACTTTTCAATGTAGTGGTGCTGACGGTTGGCATAAAATTCTATCGCAAAACACTGGATTAAAATTATGCAAAACAAAATAACGATTGGGATTATTGCACTTCTTCTTGGCGCCCTCCTTAATGCTTGCGCTGTTGGGCCTAATTTTCTGCAGCCTAATGCACCTAAGACCGACCATTACACAACGACGCCATTGCCTGAAAAAACAGAAGCCGCAAATGCTGTGACGGGCGAGGCACAGCATTTTGTTTCCGAACAGCTTATCCCTGTCGATTGGTGGAAGTTGTTCCACTCTGAAGCACTGAACAAAATGATCCAACAAGCACTAACCGACAGCCCGACCATTGCCGCAGCTGAGGCAACGTTACGCCAGGCGCAGGAAAATCTGGAGGCGCAGAAAGGCGGGTTTTACCCACGGGTTGATCTTAGTGGTGGCGCTACACGCGAGAAATTCTCGGCTGCGGGGTTTGGAGAACCTTCCATTCCATCAAGTATCTTTAATCTCTACAACGCCTCGGTAAATGTCTCCTATGATTTTGATCTGTTCGGCAGTGTACGGCGTCAAGTCGAAGGAGCAAAAGCAGAAGCAGAATATCAGGCCTATGAGCTTAAAGCCGCACATCTTGCGCTGGTTTCCAATCTGACGACAACAGCGTTTAAAGAAGCTGCACTGCGCGCGCAGCTGGACGCAACCAGGGATATGATTAAGGCGCAGGCAGAACAGCTCACTATAATGAAAAAGCAATTGGTACTCGGTGGTGTGGCACAGGCGGATGTGATAACTGAGAGCAGGCAGGTGGAACAAACGGAAGCCACTTTGTCTCCGCTTGAAAAAGAATTGGAACAGACGCGCAATCAACTTGCCGTGTATGCGGGCAAGTTGCCAAGCGAAAGTAATTTGCCTGAATTTCATCTGGAGGTCTTCACGCTGCCACAGGAACTTCCGGTGAGCCTTCCTTCAGCGCTGGTGCGCCAGCGTCCTGACATACGTGCTGCCGAAGCAAGGTTGCACGAAGCCAGCGCTAACGTAGGTGTCGCTACCGCCAATCTATTTCCGCAATTCAAACTTTCGGCAAGCTATGGACCGGAGGTAACCGAGGCCAGTGAGTTTTTTAACAAAAATTCCATGATATGGTCGCTCGGTGGATCGCTGACGCAACCCCTCTTTCATGGTGGCGAACTTATGGCCCGACGCCGAGCCTCTAAAGCTGCCTATGATGAAGCAGCAGCCAATTACCGCCAAGTCGTACTCATAGCATTTCAGAACGTTGCTGATACCCTGAAAGCCTTAGATGCTGATGCCAAAACACTTAAAGCGTACGCCAATGCCAATGTGCAGGCGAAGGCAGCATTGGAGATAACTGAGCAACAATATAGGCTGGGAGGTATAAGCCATCTGGCATTGCTGGATGCTGAACGTCAGTATCAGCAGACACGCCTTGATCTTGCCCAAGCGCAAGCTGCGCGCCTGGCCGATACAGCAGCACTATTTGCAGCGCTCGGTGGTGGGTGGTGGAATGTGAAACCCGAAGATGGCAGCCTAAAACCTGATGGCACCGTGCAGACTAAACCACATGGATAAAAGATTTCTTTCATTCTACCGTTGGGTTAATTCATCCCCAAAATATAAAAAGGATAATATATGTACCATGATAATGAACAAAGAAAAGAATCCATACAAGCCTGTTGGAATTGTCGTAACGTATGCCAGGACACCTTATTTAATATCTGTCTTGATATGGGCGGAAGGCATGTGGAAGAACGGCATGTAAAACTAATGACAGACTGTATTGCTATATGTCAAATGGCAGCGGATTTTATGACACGTCGTTCATCAATGTATGATGCAATTTGTAGTGCTTGTGCAAAGATATGTAAGGCATGTGCAGAATCCTGCGAACTCATTGGAGGAGCAGAAATGCTTCGTTGTGCTGAGGCTTGCCGTCTCTGCGCTCAACATTGCTCAGATAAACATATGGATTCAAAGTCTGCCGCTGCATAACTAAGTTATATCAGCAACTTATTAGCTAAAACATTTAGGAGTGATAGATCATGCGCACCATTGAATATAATGAAAAAGACAAAAATACCGGCAGTACCGAAACCCATGTTGCCACCGATGAGGCCATTGATAAGAAATTTGGTAATCTGCAACGTGCATATGAGGAGGGGTTTGCTGCAAGTAGCGGCGTACGCGGAGGAACGGCGGAAACGGATGGTCGCGTTAAACATCCTGAAAAAGGTGATGATAGCAATCCATCACAAGCAGAAGATTCAATTGAAGATGAGAATCCAGGGCTTGCTGATAACTGATTACTAATAACAGGAGGTTCTAATGACCAACAAAAAAGAGATTCACCCTCATAAAGGTGGAGAACAGATGAGTTCAGAAATGTCAGATTTCCTTTCCGAGAAGCAGTCCGCTTACCAAAAATCTGAGCAGCAGCATTTTCCTATCGAAGATAAAAGAAAAGTTGTGCGCCAAGAACATACGAATGGCTCAACACCTCGTAAAGATATTTAAAAAGGAAACTCCTATGTCAGAACATAAAGAAAAACATAAATATAAGCACCATAGTGATTTTGCTAAAATTAAAGAACTAAATGCAATAGAAGCAGAAATTGCTGCAACACAAACCCATAGCCAGGACGCTGATCGTCATCGCAAAATTGAGCATGAGAAATCGGAGAAATAATTCTGCGTGAATTTATTATACACGACTGTTTTATATCCGATGATTACAACTTGCCGAAACACCATGTAAGGATTAGGCTCTGAAGCTGGTCATATGGCAAAAAACCCTTACGAAATACTGGGCGTGAGTAAAGATGCAAGCGAAGCCGATATCAAATTGGCATATCGCAAACTTGCCAAAAAACATCATCCTGATCTGAATCCCGGCAATAAAAATGCAGATGAAAAATTCAAAGAATTAAATGCGGCGAATGATCTGCTTTCCGATAAGGATAAACGTGCGGCGTTTGATAATGGAGCCATTGATATGGAAGGTCAGCCGCGCTATCAGCAACAGCAGCGCACATATCGCGATTATGCCGAGCAACCGCAGGGCAATAGATATAATTTCAATGGCGGCGATTTTGATTTATCGGATCTGGAAGGCCTTTTCGGTGGATTAGGTGGTAGAGCCGGTGGCATGGGATTTGGCCAGCAATCTGCGGACGCTCATTACAGAATTGAAGTGGATTTTCTGGAAGCAGCACGTGGTGCTAAAAAGAATGTGACTATGCCCGATGGCAAAAATCTCAATATTTCTATCCCTGAAGGCATCGAAGAGGGTCAGAAACTGCGCCTAAAAGGTCAGGGTACAAAAGCGTCTGGTGATGCTTATGTGGAAGTGCATATCAAGCCGCACCCGTTTTTTATCCGCAAAGGCAATGATATTAATATCGAAGTCCCTATCACACTTCAGGAAAGTGTGCTGGGCGGAAAAATTCAAGTGCCGACAATTCATGGACCTGTTGAAATGACTCTGCCAAAGGCACAAAGCTCAGATGCCACACTCGTACTGAGGGGCAAAGGTATAAAAAGCGGTAGTCAGTACGTAAAATTAAAACTCGTTATGCCAAAAGAAATTGACGCGGATTTAGAACAGGCAATTCGCAAATGGTCTGAAACACATGCATATAATCCGCGAAAATCTATGGAGAATGTAAAATGAAAACATTAGATGAAGTGGTTGAAATATTACAAGCCCGTGTTGATCGGCAAACGATTGAAGAATATATTGCGCACGAGTGGCTGCGGCCTGTTTCTGGTGAGGAAGATTGGTATTTTGAAGAAATTGATATCGCAAGATTGCAGCTGGTATGCCATCTCACACAAGACATTCAGGTCAATGATGAGGGTATGGATGTAGTGCTTTCACTGCTTGACCAGTTATATGGATTACGGGCGCACATGAAGCATATCACTCAAGCTATTACTCAGCAGTCACCTCATGTGCAGGCAGAGATTATGGCGATCATAAATCAGTTTGCAAAAACAGGTGAGACACTATGAATTATTTTCAGCGGTTTTTGATCAAACCTGGATCTAAAGTACAACTAAGTGACATCGACCCCGACTTCAGAAACGGACACGAAAGCAAAAAAGATGCCCTCAAAATCATTGAGCGCAATAACTTACGGCTACGCGAACTACAGGAGCTTCTCTATGCGGAACATAAACGATCACTGCTTATCTGTTTGCAAGCCATAGATACGGGCGGCAAGGACGGTACGATCAGTCATGTGCTCGGCGCTATGAATCCTCAAGGCTGCCGTGTTGCCTCTTTTCGGCAACCCACTAGTCTAGAACGTGACCATGACTTCCTTTGGCGCGCTCATCGTGATGTTCCGGCCAAAGGCGAAGTCACCATCTTTAATCGTTCGCATTACGAAGATGTACTGGTGGTGCGAATACATAACCTTGCTCCCAAAGCCACCTGGTTGAAGCATTACAACCAGATTAATGATTTTGAAAAGAATCTGTCCGAGAATAATACTCACATCATAAAATTCTTTCTTCATATTAGTAAGGATGAGCAACTTAGGCGTTTCAAAGAAAGGCTGGATGATCCAACAAAGCACTGGAAGATTAGCGCGACTGATTATACTGATCGTACACGCTGGGATGACTATATAACTGCATTCGACGACATGCTTTCAGAATGCAGCACTAAGCACGCCCCATGGTTCGTTATACCAGCTAACTATAAATGGTTTCGCGATTTGGCGATATCGCAGATTATGGTAGAATATCTTGAAGCATTGCACATGAAGTGTCCGCCACCTTCTGTGAATATCGAGCAAATCCGCAAAAAATACCACTCAGCAAAAAAGAAGGCATAGGATTATGCCGCAGCTTAATTCAACTATCCCCACTCTCTTTATCTCACATGGCTCACCAATGCTGGCACTGGAGGACGCACCGACAACAAAATTCTTACGTGGACTTGCTGCGCAATTGCCAAAACCAAGCGCCATTATTATCGCATCTGCCCATTGGGAGACAGACGAACCGATGCTGACGGGCGCAGTACAGCTTGAAACCATCCATGACTTTCAGGGGTTTCCTAAAGAACTTTATGCGTTGCGTTATCCTGCTCATGGCAATCCAGAACTCGCTAACCGTGTACAATCTTTACTCACTGCTTCAGGTTTTAAAACAGGTATTGATCCTGTTCGCGGCATGGATCATGGTGCATGGAATCCCCTCCTGCTGATGTACCCCCGCGCCGATATTCCCGTGATTGAGTTATCGGTGCAGCCAAAGCACGATGCAAGTTGGCATTGCAAAATCGGTCAAGCATTGGCACCGCTTAGGAAAGAAAATATTCTGATTATCGGAACTGGCAATCTGACACATAACCTACGCGAAGCTTTTCGTGGGCATCATTCAGAAACACCTTTATGGGTGACTGCATTCGCCGAGTGGGTGGCAGAACATGCGGCAAAAAGCAACATCGCTGATTTACTCAATTGGCAAACCTTAGCTCCACACGCACGCGAGAATCATCCAACGCCAGAACATTTTCTCCCTTTCTTTGTCGCATTAGGCGCTGCTGGCACTCCACTTCAGGCAAGACATCTGCATGAAGATACCGCGCTTGGCGTATTGGCAATGGATGCGTATGCATTCGGCAATTGAAAGTGACACCATATGTGAAACAATTCAGGTCGTGTATAGTATAGAAATGGCTTATTCCCTATGTTATTTGATATCTCTGGTCTGCATTAAAAAATGAGTCGCCCACACAGCGCCGCTCAGCTGAAAATTATCTAATATACTGTAAAACAACAATAAAATTGGTGGGGCATAATAGAGTCGAACTTTCGACCTCCAGAGACTTCCCCATTTTGCTGATATCATCGCTCGAAGTCCAGAGTAAGTCAAGTTAATTGTTCTTTATCAATATATTGACTGTGCACGTTATTCGACTAACTTTAATAGATATTAACTAAAATCGTAATAAATCATTAACGGTTTGATGATATAATCAGAAAATGAAAAAAACGACCAATGTTTCAACAATCATCGAATATTTTGGCAGCTTTGCTAAAAATGCCAACTGGCTCTTAGAAACGGATTTACAGAGTTTTCCTGAGTTACTTGGAAAATGGATGAATCAAGAAGGCTGCGGGACTTCTATAGAAGCTTTTTTGAACAAAACGGGTCTTAGTCAATTTATTAAACAAGAAGAATTGTATGCTTTATATGTTGGTGAGCAAGCACCTAGTATGCGCATTGCCACAATTCTTTCTCTGGCAATTCCAGGACAATTTATGCGTCCTTCTGAATTACCAGTCCCCGGGGTTGGACTCTATAGATTAAGACGCAGTGCTGATTATTGGCGCAATACGCATGCGAAACTTCCTGTTGCAGATGTTACTGATTCAAATTTTGAGTTTTTTTGCCTACAACAACTTGATAAAATTAAAAGCACTACATCATTTAGTGCTAAAATCGCCAAGCCGGAAAATAATTCTTTTATTCATAATCAAATTTTTAATGCTTTCGAAATATTAGCTAATGATACTAACAAAATAACCGAAGAATTTATCGAGATGGTAACCGAACATTATGCAGAATCCCCATTAACTACTCTTCACGTTATTTCAACATTATTAAAAAACCAAGAAATCACTGTTTCCGATCAAGAGATTATTAAATTTTTAGAACATTACGGAAAATCTGAGTCACAAGAACTGCCAATATTCTGCAAGACATTAGCATTTTTACGTCTTAGCCGCAATAAAACTCAGAAAGATATGGCGCATGCAAT
>JABDCC010000010.1:1722-50900 GCA_013288335.1 Alphaproteobacteria bacterium | reverse complement strand
CCAGCCATTCTAAATTCTTACTAATTCTTCTATGCCTTGCAATGGCGTCCTGCAAAGTAGGCCCTGATTACGTTAAACCGAGTGCAGAGAAACCTGCTGCATTTAAGGAAGCAAAAGACTGGAAACAAGCGCAACCCAAAGATGATGTCATTCGCGGCAATTGGTGGGAGATATTTGGCGACACGGAACTTAATAAGCTTGAAGAACAAATTGCAATCAATAACCAAAACGTAAAACTTGCAGAAGCTCAGTACCGCCAAGCGCGTGCACTGATTTCTGAAGCTCGTGCTGCTTACTTTCCGACGGTCTCCGGCAATATAGGCATGACCAGAAGCGGCACAGGTTCAGGAGCCAGCGCTACTGGAAGCGGAACAGTCGGCAATCAATACGCAGCTGCGCTTGAGGCAAGCTGGGTGCCGGATTTATGGGGCGGCATCAGACGGCAAGTTGAATCAAATACAGCATCAGCGCAGGCAAGCGCCGCAGATTTGGCAAATGCCAAACTCAGTGCTGACGCTGAACTTGCAATGGATTATCTGGATTTACGCATTGCTGATAAGCAAAAACGCCTGCTTGATGACACCGTAAAAAATTATGAAAAAACACTGCAATTGACACAGAATCTCTATAATTCCGGTGTCGATGCACGCTCCGATGTCCTGCAGGCAAAAACCCAGCTGGAAACTGCACAGGCACAAGCAATTGATGTAGGTGTACAACGCGCAACTTTTGAACATGCGATTGCCATTCTTGTTGGTAAAGCACCAGCAGATTTCTCCATTGCGGCAATAGATTCGGTCCCGGCTATTCCTTCCATTCCGCTTGGCGTTCCTGCTGAAGTGCTAGAACGTCGGCCAGATATCGCAGGCGCAGAACGCCGCATGAAAGCGGCTAACGCACTCATCGGGGTTGCCGAAGCGGCTTATTACCCGAATTTAACCTTAGCGGCATCAGGTGGGTACCAAAGCTCGACACTCGCTAACTGGTTTAGCATGCCAAATCGCATCTGGTCACTAGGCCCAAACCTCGCCGGAGCGTTGTTTGATGGCGGGCTTACCGAAGCACAAACAAAAGCAGCTACCGCTGTATATGATCAGACCGTTGCAACTTACCGCCAGACGGTGCTCGGCGCTTTTCAGGAAGTGGAAGATAATCTCGCAAGCCTCAGAATTCTTGAGCAAGAAGCAGACATGGAGCAAAAAGCGGTGGACGATGCAACGTTATCCGCCACTGTTTCTCTTAACCAGTATAAGGCAGGAACAGTAAGTTATTTGAGCGTAATTACTGCGCAGAACACGGAACTCAGCAATAGATTAACCGCGCTTAATATAGATAAAGAACGTCTCAATTCCGCTGTTATTCTGATTGAGGCACTGGGCGGCGGCTGGAAAAGCTAGCACATCACCACTATTTAATTATTGCGCGATTACAAAAAGTAAGTAGTAACTTAATCCCATGAAAAAAAGAATCGCAATACTGGGCGCAAGCGGTTACACAGGCGCGGAGCTTATCCGGCTTTTGCTGTTGCATCCCGAAATTGAAATAAAAGCGCTTACCGCCGATAGCCAGGCCGGTAAAAAAATGCGCGAAGTATATCCACATCTGGATTTTGCAGGACTTCCCGATCTGATTCCGCTGTCCGCAGTCGATTACAGCCTGATTGATATTGTATTCTGCTGCTTGCCGCATGGAACTACTCAAGAAGTAATTGCAGCATTGCCAAAACACGTAAAAATAATTGATCTCTCTGCTGACTTCCGGCTTGCGAATGTAGATACATACGCAAAATGGTACGGGCATGAACATCTCGCAAAAGATCTGCAGAAAGAAGCAGTATACGGACTTACGGAATTGCACCGTGAAGCAATTAAAAAGGCGCGTCTCGTTGCAAATCCCGGTTGCTACCCAACTTCCGCACAATTGCCACTTATGCCTTTGCTCAAAGATAAATTGATTGAGTCAGATAATATCATCATTGATGCAAAATCCGGCGTAACTGGCGCAGGAAGAGCAGCAAAACAAGCAATGCTTCATACAGAAGTCAATGAAGGCGTTGGCGCTTACGGAATCGGCGCACACCGCCATGCGCCTGAAATTGAACAGGGCCTCAGTGAAGCCGCTGGCAAAAATATCACCGTGAATTTTACACCGCACCTGATGCCAATGAATCGCGGAATATTATCGACTATTTATGTAAAGCTAACTAAGGGTAAAACCGTTGATGATTTAAAAAATTCACTGAATAAAGCATACGCGAAGGAATATTTTGTGAAAATCGCTGCGCAAGGTATCACTCCGACTACCCACATGGTGCGGGGCACAAATTTTTGCCTCCTTGGAGTCTTTGCCGACAGGCTAGAAGGGCGCGCGATTATTGTTTCCGTAATCGACAATCTTGTAAAAGGCGCATCAGGTCAGGCGATACAAAATATGAACATCATGTGTGGATTTGCTGAAAATACTGCGCTTACCCAAACCGCCATTTTTCCGTGAGGATAATATGAGCCCGGTAATAATGCCCTATAAAAATATTACGCCTACCATTGCCAAAGATGCGTTTATTGCTGGCGGCGCAGTGGTGATTGGTGACGTCCATATAGGCGCGCAAAGTAACGTCTGGTTTGGCTGCATTATTCGCGGCGATGTCAATTGCATCCGCATTGGCGAACGCACCAATATCCAGGATGGAACGGTTATCCATGTAACCCGCAAAACCGGTCCGACCATCATCGGCAGTGGCGTCACCATCGGTCATAGTGTTCTGCTTCATGCCTGCACATTGGAAGACGATTGCTTCATTGGCATGCATTCAACCATCATGGACGGTGCCGTGGTTGAAAGCGGCGCATGGGTTGCCGCAGGCGCGATAGTTACACCGGGAAAGCGCATTCCTAAGGGGCAGATATGGGCAGGAAACCCCGCCAAATATTTCCGCGATTTAAAGCCGGAAGAAACTGCCTTTATTCCAATCTCCAGCAATAACTATGTGGAGCTGGCGAGAGATTATATTTAAGCTTTTTTCCATTTGCGCTTTTTTTCAACAATCACTCCTTTCGTGTTTCTGAGTTCAATTAAAAACATCAGCACAAGTATTGCAGCGCTCAAAATAGAAATCATTTTTCCGGCAATTTCAGGCAATAACTTTGTCAGTTGTAAGGTGATATTCCCCTCACCTTCCGCTACATCAAACATTATTTCTCCGGTATTTTCATCACGCTTCTTGTCCAGCTCACGTCCGTTATAAAGCACTTGCCATCCCGGGAAATCAAATTGCCGTACCCGTAAAGTCGAGTCACGCGAAGCATTATAGTGCAAAACTATATTACGCGGTTTCCACTCAATCGCATCTATTTTTGCATCGCCGTTTACGACTTCAACTTTTTCGCGGTGAGTTTTTACATCGGCAAATCCTTCCGGCATGTAGTAACGCAAAATCAAATTGGGCGTGGTGAGGTAATTAGCATATTGATCAATACCGAGCATATATTGCTCATACCGCTCCGGCTCGCTTTTGCTGAATGATTCCACCGAAACACGCGTCGTGCCCGCAATGGCAAATGTTATGCCCACATAAATGACAAGTAACCCATAAGCGAGTATTTTAAATCGTGGAAAAACGATAGCGGCAAATAGTGCAAGGCATAATGCAGGAACAGCAAAGAAGCGGAGTGGATTCTGCAATATCTGCACTATCGGCAGCATTTTCCAGACAAATTGACTTATGGGTAATATCATAAAAAGCGACGCAGCAAGCACGAGGAAGAAAAATATTTCTCTGCGTTTTGGCTTCACAGATTTAAAATACATAAATGGTAGAGTTGCCGATATAAGCCACAAGCACGTAAATAATATCTGACTGATTGTGCTAAATCCGAGCGGCAGGAAATAGCTGCTGTAACCACCTTTATGGCCAGGCATTTTCCAGTGAATATCAACATTGGCATAATCCATGTAAAGTAGACTCGGCAGTAAATAAACCGCTGAAAGCGCAAACCCTAATATCACAGCAATTCCCAATTTCAGCGACTGCTTAGAAAAATGCTCTTTGTGAAAATTTGCAGCCGCATAGGCCACCGCTATTGGTCCAAAAATCAAGGTCATCGGTAAATTTGTCATTACCAGCATGCACAGCGCTACCGCAAAACCGGCAATGGAGTAAGGTTTGCCGAACGTCATTCTTTTGGCAAATAGCAGCAAAAGTGGAATCCATGCGTAAGACCAGACAGAGCTAAAAAGTAATGTGTAATAAAAATTCTGCGCAATGTGAAACGGTGCCGCGATATACAGCAAACTTCCGATTAATGCAGCTTCCCCAGAAATATCCTCATCCTTCAGCCAAATGTAAAACGTGATGCCGGAAATGATTGCGGCAAGACACGCGGAAGCGGCTATCGGGTAATAATTAAATGCATCAAACGATGACAGAAAAGTAAAAAACGCGGTGATGAAATAGGGTAACGGTGGATAGTAGAAAAACACCGGACTACCATCACCGACATACATCCCCTGAAGCCAACGCGGATAAAGATCACCATTCCAAAACTGCTCGTTAAAAAACTTCACCCATAAACTCTGGCAATGCAGATCGCCCCCACCCGCTCCAAGAATAAATGCAGGCGCCAGCATCACACATGAAAACAGGACGATGATCAGCAAATGTTTGTGAGGTATCAATTTATTTTTTGGCATAATTATCTAACATACTGATAAATATTGTTTTGCAAATGCAATATTATGTGCTTTTAGCCCATAAAACAACCTTACATTCATCATTTTGTAATAATTATATGGTATTCTGGAACATGGATAAATCCCTTTTGGGCGAAGATACATGGATGGTAGTTTAGCAGATAAAGTTCAAAAAGCCGCCGTTACGATCAAAAACGGCACCATTGGCTTGGGCGGAACGGTAGCGCGTAAAGCACTGCATTTCTGGGGTCTGGTGCCAAGCTATGCAATAAATTTGTGGATCAGCCAGAATGAATATAAACATGAAAAATCGCGCATCAGGCGTTTTTACGAGCCCGAAATTGCAGCAAAGCTTGGCAAGCGTCCGCAGGATTTAACCGATGACGATCTGGATGAAGTAGCAAAAAATAATCCTGCGCTGGAAGATGCGCTTAGCCGCAATAAGAAAAAACGTACACTTAGTTTCACTGTAAGTTCCATTGCCATCACCGTCGCTGTAGTTGCAACGGCAGCGATACTTGCGCTTACGGCTCTTACAGGTGGGCTCATGATACTTGCGGGTGGTGCACTTGGGCTTTCGATATTCATGATTGCAGAAAAAATTCTCGAACCGATTGGCAGAAAAATACTGGGCATCAGTGAACCCTCTATCGATAATGTAAAGTTACAACCGGAACTTCAGCCAGAGTTATCGCTACCGAGTCAGGTAAAATACCTGGCTAGCTTGCAGCAAAATATCAATCCGCGTGATCCCAGAACTTTGATTCAGCCTGAGCAGGTGTTTAGCGTATTTGTGACAGCCAACCCCACGCTTGCGGAAAAAGTTACCGCGGAATTTGGCGCGCCTTATGCAGAATTACCGAATGATAAAAGATTACTGGCAGCAACGCAATTCGGCGCTGAGTTTAATGTGGAACAAATTACCGCCGATTTAAATAATCGCCTGATACGTGCGCAGGAGCTGGCATTTATCGTGAATAATCAGCAATCCGGTGTTGGCAAGCTCGATGCGCCTGAACTGACCGCACTCGAAATTGCTAATGCAAAATTACAGGCAGCGCAGAAGAAGGTTGGCGAATTAAGTGCGCAGATAAAAGAAAAAGCGGCAGATGTTGGCGAGAAAGTAAAATTCTGCGCTCAGAATGCCTACAAAAAACTCGGGTTTAATAAATCCAAAGTGGAATGTGCCGTGCCGGAGAATCAGGATGCGTTAATGGCAATGACTGAGCCTCAAGAAACTATAGCTCCCAAAGCATTCGACCCAGGCGCACTCGCTGCGGAGAGATTAAAAATGAATTCGATAAAGCCTGATAATATTTTAAACAGCAAGACTCAGCAGATGAGTCTTGCAACACCCTAACCCTTCACCTTCACAAAGCTTCCCGGTGCATCTTCAATGGGTTTGAGCTTGCTTTTGCCTACTTTGCGCGCAGGAATTTTAGCTCCGCTAAAGGGCGCTAGCCATTTTTCCCAATCCGTCCACCAGGAACCAGGGACTTCTTTGGATTTTTCAAACCATTCTTCCGGCGTAGCTTCTACCGCCTCGCCTACCCAGTAATTATACTTATTCTTCACCGGGGGATTCACTACACCCGCAATATGACCACTTGCCGCCAACACAAAGCGCACATGACCTTTGTAGATCTGCGTTGCGGCATAAGTCGATTTCCACGGAGCGATATGGTCTTCGCGCGTCGATAACATATAAGTGGGCAAATTGAGCTTCTCCAGATGGATGGGAACGCCAGCAATCGTAATACCACCGGGTTTACGTAGTAAATTTTTCTGATACATATTGCGCAGATAAAAACTATGCATCACCGCCGGCATACGTGTGGAATCGCCATTCCAATAGAGCAAGTCAAACGGGAACGGATCTTTGCCAAGCAGGTAGTTATTCACCACAAACGACCATATTAAATCATTGGCGCGTAGCATATTGAACGTACCCGCCATGTCGTCACCGTCAAGATATCCTTTATCAGACATGCGCGCTTCCAGCGAGCGCAGCTGTTCTTCATCAATAAATACTGAAAGCTCGCCAGCCTCTTTAAAATCAATCATCGTGGTGAGATAGGTGATCGACTTAATACGTTTTTCCTGCTTTTTGGTTTTCAAATATGAAAGCGCAATCGCCATCAGCGTGCCGCCCAAGCAATATCCGGTCGCGTTAATTTCCTTCTCGCCAGTAACCTTCTCAATTGCATCAAGCGCCGCAAGCGGGCCTTCGAGCAGATAATCGTCAAAACTCTTGCTGCCGAGTTTTTTATCAGGGTTCACCCATGAAATGACGAATACCGTGTAACCCTTGCTTACTAGCCAGCGCACCATGGAGTTTTCCGGCTGCAGATCGAGAATGTAATATTTATTGATCCAGGGCGGTACAATAAGCATTGGTGTTTTATGTACTTTCTCAGTCAGTGGCTCATACTGAATAAGCTGCATCAGGTCGGTCTGGAAAATGACTTTTCCTTTGGTAATGGCAAGATTCTTGCCCACTTCAAACGCTTCGTTATCCGTCATGCTGACGCGCAGCGCGCCTTTGCTATGCTCCAAATCTTCCAGCATGTTTTTGAGGCCGCGCACGATATTTTCACCACCGGAATCAAGGGTTGCTTTTAATACTTCCGGATTCGTAAACAGAAAATTCGACGGCGCCATGGCATCGACAAACTGGCGGGTATAGAAATCAATCTTGCGAATAGTTTGGGGGTCCATTTCATCGATTTTATGCACACCCTGCTGCATCCAACGCGCCGATAACAAATAAGACTGTTTAATAAAATCAAATATCAGGCTTTCCTGCCAGGCCGTATCTTTAAAACGCCGATCTTTGCTATCGGGCTTAATGACCGGCTCCGTTTTCTCGCCCATGAATTTTTGTGCGGTAGCCTGCCAGAGCTCCATATTTTCCTGCCACCACTCCATTTGCAGCTCGGCAACTTTTTGCGGATCGCTCATGATACGTGCAAACCATTCGGCAAAAGCGCTACCAATATGCAGGGGATCCCCGGTAGTACCAACAGATTGAGATTGGGTATTGCGTGTGAGAAATTCTTGGATAATCAATTGAGATTGTTCAGCAATTTTAGCAAAATTGGCAGCAAAAGTTGCAGCATCCGGATGATTTTCAGACATAATTTACCTGGATAGTATTCTTACAATTGTTTTGGTATATACTATTGATCGCTATATTATATACGCTATGGTGATAATTCAGTTGTATATCTGTGGGATTGCTTATACTAGCCGGTTTCATATAGCGCAATGAAAGTTTTTATGGGTAAGATAATGACAGGTAATGGTCATGGAATTGTGAGACAATAAGGAAAATGTTATGAAATATAAAAATAAAATACTTATTTTATCGGGAACTTTGCTCGCGCTATGCGCGACTTCCAGCTGCTCGACTCAGAAAATGAACGATATGTTTGCAAGTGAACGTACGATACCCGAGGGTTCGCAAGTTACTTTTGAGCAGAGGCATCCGCCTGAGTTAAATCCCGGTGGAAATGCCGTGGATCCCATGAGCGGCGCTCCAGGAAGGCATGTGCCAATTGAAAATAATTCCAACAATCCAGCTCCTGCACCAATTTCACCCACCAGTATGAATGATACAGTAGCACCCGTTCAAACGGCAAATATAGCTCCAATGCCTACAGCAAGCACCCCTGATAATTCCACTTATCCGACGCTTGCCAGTGTTCCTCCTGTGCCACCGCATCCAACGCAGGCACAAAATAAGAGTGATTTTAATACGATGATGGCTGACAGGGATGCGACCAATTCAGAAAGTAAAAATCTGATGAACGATACAAACGCAACCGTCATGACTTCTCCACAAACCGGTCAGTTGGTGACTAATGCAGAAACCGCCACTCCTCAGCCTGTTGTTCCTGCTCAGCCGGTAGTTGCTGATGTAACACCACCACCCGCCGCACCTGCGCCCGTTGTAACAAAAGAATCCAGCGATACGGGATTCAATGGCTGGCTGCATAGTATATTTGGCTCTCCAGATAAAAAACCAAGTGAAATGGCAAGTGAAAACGCTGTGAGAAAAACTCCGGTTGAAAACATAGAAGCTGAAAACGCTCCTATCACCGTTTCCGCTCCGCAGCCCGTAGCACAACAACCAGCTGTTCAACCAATATCTCAGCCCGTAACCGCTTCGTCGGAACCGCTACCATTTGCCGCGCCAACTTCTGTCGCGCCTGCAGCTCCATCTGTTACCGCAACTGCACCTGTTGCGCAGAATACTACTCCTGCGGCGCTACCTTCTACTGCTCAATTATCGGAACCGCCGGTAGTGCTGCATGAACCTACATCTTATGGATCTGGAGCTACGAGCAACGAACCTTTACCTAGTACCTCTGCATTGCAGGACCCACCAATAAACCTTGTTCCGCCATCAGGCACCGGAACCTATTCCAATACACGCTATATTGCTGATTCGCGTTATGCAGCAATGCGCTCAAATGCCGAATAATCACCATGGCAGAAGAAGATTTTTACCGTATAAAGCGGCTCCCTCCTTATGTTTTTGCTGAAGTAAACGGCGCAAAAGCCAAATTGCGCAGCGAAGGCCGCGACATTATTGACCTCGGAATGGGTAATCCCGATTCTCCAACACCTCCGCATATTGTTGAAAAACTGCGCGAAGTCATACTGGATGGAACTACCCACGGCTATTCGCAATCCAAGGGTATCGCAGGCTTGCGAAAGGCACAAGCCGCCTATTACAACCGCCGTTTTGATGTCGATATTGATCCCAATTCTGAAATCGTAGTCACTATCGGCTCTAAAGAAGGCCTTGCCAATTTAGCACAAGCCATCAGTAGTCCTGGTGACGTAATATTGGTGCCAAACCCCAGCTATCCGATTCATCCGTTTGGGTTTGTGATTGCTGGCGCTTCTATCTGGAACCTGCCAAAAACGCCGGGACATGATTTTATAAAACAGCTGGAACATGCGATAAAACATTGCACACCAAAACCGATTGCGCTGGTGCTCAATTACCCATGTAACCCTACGGCGGAAACAGTAGATTTGGCATTTTATGAGCCTATTGTGGAGATTTGCCGTAAACACGGAATTTATATTTTATCGGATCTGGCGTACTGCGAGATTTATTTTGACGGCAATCCGCCGCCTTCGATTTTGCAGGTTAAAAACGCTAAAGACATCGCCATAGAATTTACCACCATGAGCAAAACCTACTCCATGGCTGGTTGGCGCATTGGCTTTGCGGTGGGAAATAAACGTCTTATCAACGCGCTTACCCGCATTAAATCTTATTTGGATTACGGCGCATTCACTCCCATTCAGGTTGCTGCAACTGCTGCAATTAATGGCCCGCAGGATTGCGTGACTGAAGTGCGCAATTTATATAAACAACGCCGTGATGTTTTGATTGATGGTTTGCATGATGCTGGCTGGGATGTACCAAGTCCGAAAGCCTCCATGTTTGCATGGGCACCGATTCCACCTGCATACCGCGACATGGGATCGCTTGCTTTCTCTAAGCTGCTACTAAAACATGCCGAAGTTGCTGTTGCACCCGGCATTGGTTTTGGTGAATATGGTGACGGGCATGTGCGCATTGCACTCGTGGAAAATCGCCAGCGTTTACGTCAGGCAATCCGCAACATAAAACATTTCATGAATGGCGACGCAGAAAAGTTCAAACGCGAATTGGTGGCGTAACCCTTACTGCATTTTAAACGACAATGCACAGTTAACAGAAGTTGCATTCTTAGCTGTTGAATATTGTTGGGTTCCGGCAACACCATTATTATCATAACAATTAGTGCTGGCATAGGCAGTTGCAGTGGTGGTGGCTATATATCCCACGCCACCTCCTCCCCAAACATCCGCACCGGCAGCACCACTTGCTGCCCAGGTGGGGTGATACTGATAGTTACTGCCGTATGTCGCCGCATTATTATAATAGATCGCAAGCACTCTGCCGGATTGTGGCAAACCATCGTCAATTTTCTGATCTATATTATACGCTTGGGCTACAGTGAGCCCCGGAGATGAAGAAAACTGCCAGCTTCCGGTAACAATCGCTGTGGTAGCAGACATCCCGAACCACACACTATCATCACTTATTAATGCATTTCCATTGCCGGTAAGCCCGCCGGAAAAAATATATATATAATTATTATTGCCAATCTTTGCGGCAGGAAAATATAGGGCGGGATTGATTTGAGAAGGAAAATACTGTCCCGATTGCAGTGTTGCGGTATTAAATCCTCCATCAATGAGTCCCGCCGTGGCAAGATCCACCCATACCATGACGGTTTCGCCGCTTTGCACGCAGAAACCACAATTATTATTAGCACCACCTGCACTTGTTCCCTTTATAACACCATCCCCATCACCTTCTCCGGAATATACGCCTCTTGCCGAAAGGCCCGAATTGGATGCAAGTGGATCAGGGATATCGCCGGGGTAGTATCCGTATTTGTTCTGGAACGCACGCACCGCAGTATTATATTTTCCTATCTGCGCTATAGTGGATCTTATAGCCGCGGACTGAATCAAGTCCTGCCCCACCAGAACACCGCCGATAATCAGACCAATAATGACTAAAACTATGGATAGTTCTATAAGGGTGAAGCCTGATTTATCATTCACCATCTTTATCATTTCATCCAACCCATCCATTAGTAATCGGATAACGCCGGTCGCGGCCAAAAGACATGCCGGTTATTTTTACTCCAGGAGGCGCTTGGCGGCGTTTATATTCTGCGCGGTAGAGCATCTTGGCAACTCGTTCTACGGTCTCCTTGTTGTACCCTTGCCCTGCTATTTCAGCAACCGATAATTGTTGTTCAATCAGGCGTAGTAAAACTGCGTCCAACACATCGTAAGGTGGCAAACTATCCTGATCAGTTTGATTCGGCTTCAGCTCGGCAGAAGGCGCTTTGGTGATGACACGCTCCGGCATCACCGGTGATTGTTGATTGCGCCATTTGGAGAGTTTATACACGGTCGTTTTATAGACATCTTTGAGCACACTATAGCCGCCACACATATCGCCATACAACGTAGCATACCCCACCGACATTTCTGATTTATTACCGGTGGTAAGCACCAGTGAGCCTTTCTTATTACTCACTGACATTAAAATATTTCCGCGCAAACGCGACTGGATATTTTCTTCGGTGGTATCAGGAATTGCACCCGCAAACACGGGAGCGAGCATATTATCAAACGCATTCATGCCGCCGGAAATCGCGATAGTATCAAGCCTGATGCCAAGCATACGCGCAACTTTTTCAGCATCTTCTAAACTATCTTTGGAAGTATAGAGCGACGGCATCATTATCGCCTGCACGCGTGCCCCACCGAGTGCGTCCACCGCCACTGCTGCGGTGAGTGCGGAGTCTACACCACCGGAAAGCCCAAGTACCACACCCGGAAATTTATTTTTTTCTACATAGTCACGCAGGCCCAAAGCCATTGCCCGGTAAATAGTTTCTTCATCACCAAGCGATTGTTCTACCCTTCCCGCTTCACAATCCCATGTGCCGGATTCTTTCTGCCATTTCACCATTTCAAAATCTTCAGCAAAATGTTGCAGGCGCAATTTTATTTGAGCATCTGCTGACATCACAAATGAGCGACCATCAAACACCAGCTCATCCTGTCCGCCAATTTGGTTTACATATACGAGCGGCAATCCAGTTTCAGAAACTCGCGCACTTGCAGTTTCCATACGCTTTTTTGCCTTTGCCATTTCATATGGCGATGCATTGATGACAACCAGCAATTCTGCATCATTCTTCTTTAAGCTATCTGCAACGCTTGAAGCCCACATATCTTCACAAATCAACACACCAAGTTTCACGCCTCGCCACAAAACTGGCTCTGCAATGTCACCTTCCTGGAAAACCCGTTTTTCATCAAAAACACCATAATTCGGCAGATTATGTTTGTACTGGCGGTGGATAATATTTCCGCCATCGAGTAAAAAAGCCGTGTTAAATAATCGATTATCTTCGCACCATAATCCACCAACAAGCATTGCTGCGCCGGTGCTGGTAATTTTTGCAAGCTGGCTCACTGCCTGCATTGCGGCCTCCTGGAAGCGCTTGCGTAAGACTAAATCCTCCGGCGGATAGCCGGTGATAGCCATTTCTGAAAAAACAATGAGATCGGCATTTTGTTCGCTGGCTTTTATGTGCAAATTGATGATCTTTGCAACATTGCCCGCGATATCACCCACGATAAAATTGGATTGTGCAAGCGCTATGGTTATCATGCGATTAACTTACACCAGAGAAGTTAACTCAGGCAAGATCTCAAACAAATCACCCACCAGCCAGTAATTGGCAATTTCAAATATCGGTGAATTCTCATCCTTGTTTATGGCAACAATTACCTTGCTGTCTTTCATGCCCGCCAGATGCTGAATCGCACCGGATATACCCACTGCAATGTAGAGTTCTGGCGCTACTATTTTTCCGGTTTGGCCCACTTGCGCATCATTGGAAATGTACCCAGCATCGACTGCCGCGCGTGATGCACCAATGGCTGCACCGAGTTTTGCGGCCAATTTTTCAATAAGCGCAAAATTTTCTTTGGAGCCAAGCCCACGACCACCGGAAACTACAACACGTGCTGAGGTCAATTCCACTTTGTCGGCTTTTGCTGCATCTTTTGAAACAAATTGCGAGAGGCCGCTATCGCCTTTGCCGCTCACATTCTCAATTGTTGCATTGCCACCGGTTGCAGTCGCCGCATCAAATGCGGTTTGGCGTACCGTTAATACTTTTATCGCATCTTTTGCCTGCACCGTTTCAATCGCATTGCCTGCATAGATTGGTCGTCGGAAGATATCAGGAGAAATAACTGTTATGATTTCTGAAACTTGAGAAACATCGAGTAATGCCGCGACTCGCGGCATGAAATCCTTGCCAGTTGAAGTTGCCGCAGTTGCAATATGCGAATAGTTTTTTCCTAAATCCGCGACCAACGCGGCCATATTTTCTGCAAGAAAATTTTCGTAAACTTCATTATCAGCAAGCAAAACTTTTTCTACGCCCTGCACCTGTGCCGCTTCTTTGGCAACTGCTGCACAGTTTTTGCCAGCAACCAAAATAGTCGTGCCACCGCCAATTTGCGCAGCAGCAGAAACCACATTCAAAGTTGCCTTGGAAAGTTTTGCATTATCATGATCGGCAACTACCAAAATACTCATATGACTTTGGCCTCATTTTTTAGTTTATCTACCAGCTCAACCACAGTTTTTATACGCACACCAGCAGAACGTTTGGCAGGCTCTTCCACTTTCAACACTTCCACACGTTTTGCCAAATCCACACCAAGCTCAGTTGCCATTTTCTTTGTAATCGGCTTACTGCGCGCTTTCATGATGTTTGGCAAAGCCGGATACCGCGGTTCATTCAAGCGCAAATCCGTGGTGACAACAGCAGGAAGTTTTAATTTTACCGTCATATGACCACCATCCACTTCACGGATAATGGTTGCATGTCCGTCTGCTATTTCTAACTTTGACGCAAATGTACCCTGCCCCCATCCAAGCAGTGCCGCAAGCATCTGACCGGTCTGGTTGGCATCATCGTCAATCGCCTGCTTTCCGGTAATTACCAAATCAGGTTTTTCTTCTTCGACGATTTTTTTAAGTAATTTTGCTGCCTGTAGGGAATTTATATTGTCATCGAGCGAAATATGAATGCCGCGATCGGCACCTACAGCAAGCGCTGCGCGTATAGTTTCCTGTACGGAATCATTACCCATGGAAACCACTACCACTTCGGTCGCGATATTCTTTTCCTTGAGTCTTACTGCTTCTTCCACCGCGATTTCGTCAAATGGATTCATCGACATTTTGACGTTGGCGGTTTCCACACCGGTGGAATCAGCCTTAACACGGATTTTGACATTGTAATCAATAACGCGTTTGACGGGGACAAGAATTTTCATGAGGGCAATTATATCATCCGCTTAGTATATAACAAACAATTAATTTTTTGCATTCTGAGGCTTAATAAGATCGTTTATCATATCGCAAGTAAGCTTATTCCCCATATTCTGACGCATCATCAGAAACAATTGTTCGCTTAGTGCAATTTTATCGCGCCATTTTTCTCCAAAACCAACCTGGAATGTTGCGGGAATGTCTATTTTCATTCCCCCGGGAGTATTCACAAACACCAGCCGAAATATATAATCTCTGCCACCACCCGCAGGCATAGTGGATTTCACAATAGTATAGCCATTCACCGATTGCTCGCCGGCATAAACAAAGTCAGTAGGCAGGCATGGCATGAGTTTATAAGATACAAAGCGATCAAAAAATTCAAAAGAAGCTTGTGTCATATTTGAACGGCAAAAGGGTATGTCATTATGCATGACACACTGTTTAAGAGACGTAAATCCCAGCATGCCCGGAGTCTGCGCCATTGTCAGTGATGGTAGAAAAATCAGTAATAATATGCAAAGCCAGTATCTCATCGTTTTGTCTGTGACTATAATTAATGGTGTATCGTTGGTATCAATACCGAAAGCCCGTTCCAGGCAATCTGCACGCCGATACACAACAATATAAATGCTATGACTCGCAGCATCCCGTGTGCAGTTTGTTGTGAAATGGCTTTGGTGATTCTTGGCGCGTAAGCACAACTGCAATACACAAGGATACTTAGCACAACCACTGCAAGCAATAATCCCATATGTGCTAAAACACTATCAACCATATTATTCTGTGATGCGTGGGCGCTGAGAGTCAACATTACGACAGTGCAACCCGGCCCGACAGTAAGTGGAAACGTAAACGGGTAAAAAGTTTTCTGCTCAAGATCGCCAGTGATATTCTGCGCTTCAATTTGCTCCTGCTTCGTATTGACAGTGCGTTTTGAATCTTTTTCATTAAGCAACGTCCAACCCATAGCAGCAACAGCAAACCCACCCGCTAACTGTACTATAGGGAGTGAAATACCAAAGAAATTAAGTACTGCAGAGCCAATCAGCTCAACCGCGGCCATAAAAATGATGGTGTTTATCGCAATCCTGCGGGCAAGATGTTTATATAACTCGACCGGTGCAATACCTACCAGACCAATAAAGATGATGGATAAACCAAACGGGTTTATTAAAGGCAGCAATGCGCTGAACGCTAAAACAAAATGATTCCAGAGTAGCGGCATATTATTCCTATAGATTAATGAAGAGACTGCTGCATATCAAAGAATAGAAGCTTTGTCACTGGCAATAGCAGTAATTACATTCCTTTTTGCAATAGCTCAGTAAAGATTCTTAAGTCACCGGTATTCAAATCAGAAACCACCACATAACGCATGCGATTCTGTTGCCAGTATATTACATTATAGCCCCGCTCAGACGAATTTTTTGGCACGCTATCTGTACTCGCAACCGGAGCAATAAACACATTGATGACATGTTTGTTATGCATGTATGAAATCGCGGCTACATTCTGATGCTGCAGGTAATCCAGCCGTCCACCCACAAGCGGATAACCTTGTGCGGTGAAATCATATACGGGTGGTGAAAAATCAAGCTTGCCGCTAAACCACGGTTTGACCGTATGGCGATCAGAAGAAATCACATCATTTAAATGCCCAACCATAAGTGAGCGCACATGATCAGAAACAGCTTCATCTACCCACTCATCCTGAGTAGATGGAGTAGCTATATAAAGGAGGAATGCCGCCGCAACGGCTGCTGCTGAAAATAATGGCGCACCCCAATGCTTTGTCATGTTTTGCAAACCATCCCACATAGTTGAATGAGCTTCGGCTTCAATTTTGGCAAACACGCTTCTGCTAAGGGATGATGGCATTTCATAAGTAGGTATATGTTCCCTGATACCCGCCTTGAGTACCCTCATTCCTTCGTAAACCTGATTACACTTCGGACATGATTTCAGATGCTCGGCAATGCTCGTTGCCGTGGTCGTATCCAGTTCGTTATCCAGATACCCATGCAGCCATTTCTGGCAATTATCACAATGCATTTCATTCATGAGCGTACAACTTTACTAATTCTGTTTTAAGCATACCCCGCGCGCGTGCCAAGCGCGACATTACTGTACCGAGTGGAATATCTGCAACTATCGCAATATCCTTGTAAGCCATTTCTTCTAGCTCTTTTAGAATAATAACTTCACGAAACTGTGGTGGCAATTCCTGAAGTGCTTTATGCAAAAGGGCAGTATCCTGACTGCGTATACTATGTGACTCCGGTGTTTCAGTGTGTGAAAGCGCAATGTCATCTTCCGCTATTTCATCACCAATATTTATCCACCGATTATTACCAGATTGTTTAAGCCATGTGTAACTCTGGTTGCGTACAATAGCGAGAAGCCATGCGCGCGCATTTCCACCAGCAAACCGATCCATGAACCGGAATGCACGAAGCGCACTTTCCTGTACCACATCATGCGCGGCATTGTCGTTGCCGGTAAGCCAGCGCGCAAGATTATATGCCGCATTCATATGAGGTACGAATAACTCGTTAAAACGCTTCACATCGGCCTTATGACTCATTTATCCCATCATACGTAACTGTGTTTAGAGCCGTTTTATTCCCTTTGAGATAAATATTTTTAATAAGCGGGAATAAAACCGAACCTGCGGTGGTTATACATCGTGAAAGCCATTTCTGTAAACCCTTAACCTAACCCTTAAACTACGGTAATTTTATGACTTTTGATTTTTCAGACAATTCGCAAGAATTAGATCGCAGATCGTTCCTCAAATGCTCCGCCTGGGCAGGTACCGGGGTGCTATGGGCACTGGTAGGCGGCATACCAAAAGCTTTTGCGCTGGATGCTACTGGTAGCGTGAGTGATAGCGCAGCGCTGGACAGCAATTTCCATTTTGTGCAGATAAGCGACAGTCATATAGGGTTTAATAAAGAAGCGAATCCTGAACCACTTAAGACTTTGCAGGAGGCCATTGGCAAGATCAATGCTTTCCCTAAAAAACCATCGCTCATTCTGCATACCGGCGACATTACGCATCTTTCCAAAGCATCTGAATTCGATACTGCCGCGCAAGTTCTGGGGACATTGCCAGCACCGGTGCATTACGTGCCAGGCGAACATGACACGCTGGATGAAGGTGGCGGCAAATTATATCTGGAACGTTACGGCAAGGGCACCAAAGGCAATGGCTGGTATAGTTTTGATAATCATGGCGTGCATTTCATCGCACTCATCAATGTCTTTAATTTTCAGCCAGGCAAACCCGCAACGCTTGGAGCCGATCAATTAAAATGGCTGGCGGACGATTTGAGTGCAGTTTCTACAAGTACGCCTGTTGTCGTGTTTGCGCATATGCCACTTTGGAGCATTTATGATCCATGGGGATGGTCAACAGGGGATGCGGATCAGGCTATTTCCATGCTCAGAAAATACGGCTCGGTGACGATATTAAACGGTCACATACACCAGGTGATTCAAAAAGTGGAAGGCAACATCACCTTCCATACTGCACGTGGCACGGCTTATCCACAGCCAGCGCCGGGAGCCGCACCTTCACCCGGCCCGATGAAAGTACCCGCTGATCAGTTACGCAGCTATCTTGGGATTACCGATGTAGTGACCGTGCAGGGCAATCATCCATTGGCACTCGTGAATTCAACTCTGTAAAAGGATTACTTATGAAAAGATATCTTGGTGCTTTTACTATTGGTCTTATGTTGATTGGAACATCGGCATGGGCAGATGAGCAAAAAATCGAAATAAAGGAGTATAATTTTATTCCAGCGAGTTTGACTATACCGGTGGGCACAAAAGTCACTTGGGTGAATCGCGATGAAATACCGCACACCATCGATGACAGCAACAAACTATTCCGCTCACCTGCTCTCGATACCGACGAGTCGTATTCCTACACCTTCACTACACCCGGAACGTACCAGTATGGCTGCCGGTTACATTCGCATATGGCTGGTAATATTATCGTGACGGAGAAATAATCATTAACTCAAAACAGGACAAGATGTCTATGCAAGCACAATCCCCTGAATATAATGGCACAGCCAAAATATTGCACTGGCTGATAGCGTTAGTGTTAGTCGTAATGCTGGTGCTGGGTTGGCTTATGACAGCCGGGGATATTTTAGATGGTCACGGAAAATCCGTCGCAATGCAGGCACATATATCCATTGGCATGATAGTGCTTACTCTCGGCCTATTGCGATTGGTGTGGCGGTTGCTAAATCCGCCGCCACAACTCCCTGCCTTTATGCCACGTTGGGAAAAAGTTGCAGCGCAGGCAGTACACTGGATTTTGTACAGCCTGATACTGATAATGCCACTTGTCGGCTGGATGATTATTTCGACAATGTCGCATAATGCATTATTTTTTGGGCTTTTCCCAATTCCGAATCTTCCGGTTTTGCACGACCTGCCCAATAAAAAAGACATCCGCGAAGTTCTGGAAAATATTCACTGGTTATTAGCCTGGGTAATTGTCGCCTTTGTTGGTTTGCATGCCGGTGCGGCCATGAAGCATCATTTTATTGAACGTGATGATATTCTGTTGCGCATGACACCACGATTATTTGGGAGGATTCTACACCGTCTCCGGGGCAGTGCTTAAATTTATGTGCGGTTTAGCAGCATTACGGTGAAGTAAGAAAAATTTCAACCTCTATGTTTTCCTTTCTGCGAATGCAGAAAGGCCTCTGAAAGTACCGGCGAAGGCGGAGTCTTTTCGATATAATTCTCTACAATATACTTCGCAAAAGGAATGCTTGAGGTGAATGCGGGCGACACGGCGTTTAGCACATGGGTGCTTTCATTATCACCCTCCACTTTGAAATCATGCAGCAGTTTATAGCTCTGGTCATCCATCAGTTGAGCGCGGATGCCAGGGCGCCCCCAGGACGTGAACTTGTCTTTATCAAGATGCTTTACCATTTGCGCTGCCTGAGAAATCATATACGGCCCATAATATTTGCGTATCTCACGAAACGCATGGGAGCGGAAATCCGGATCGGTAGCGAACATGACCGCGTCGCATTTCATGATTTGCAGTGCGTCATGTATATTCACCCCTTCCATGCCGTGATAATTTTCCCGGCCGGGAATAGGAATAGCAGTCGGACCAATTTTTACGCGACCATCTACCGTTACGCTGTAATGCACGCCCAAAAATGGATTATGAGGATTAGGCACGCCGTATACGCACTTGCTGATGGGTTTATCTGCTCCGGTATATTCACGGTATACGCCTTTAAAGGGCACGATGGAATACTGCTCGCAGAAACCAAAATCTTTTGCGATGCGGTCAGCATATAACCCAGCGCAATTGATGATGCGTCCGGCTTCAAAAGTTTTACCACCGGCTACAATGGTGTTGCCGCCAATGCGATGCTCATAAGGAGTGTTGGTTAGCACTTGAATGCCTTGCGACTGCAATTCCTTGCGCATCGTCTGGCAAACTTCAATAGGGTCTATAATGGCGGTAGTGGGTGAATAAATGGCCTTGCCGGTGGTTTTGGCATTGGGTTCGATTTCGACCAATTCCTTTTCATCGACTAGTTGGAGTTTCACGCCATTTTCTTTACCGCGTTCGTAGAGTCTTTCCAATTCGGGTAATTCCATTTCGTTTCTAGCAACCACTACCTTGCCGCAATCATTTATCCTCAGTTTATTCTCACGCACGAATGCACGCATGGCGGTGTTGCCATCGCGACAGAATTGCGCTTTGAGTGAATTGGGGCTGTAATAGAACCCGGCATGCAATACGCCGCTATTACGACCGCTTGCATGTTGCGCCACATCACTTTCTTTATCGATGACAATAATGGAAGCGGATGGATGTTGTGCATGCAAAGTACGAGCAACATTAAGCCCAATGATGCCAGCACCGATAATCAGAAAATCTGCTGTAGTCTTTACACGAGTTTCCATTCATATCCCTTACACATGCTATATGCCCATCATAACATATAAATGATTAAGAAATATTTAATTATGAAAATAGTGTGAGATATTAGACAAGTGGTGAACCGGTTATTATCAGGAACCCGCCACTTTATATTATTCAATATATTAGGATCGATGAGGCAAAGCAGTCTTCAATAAATCTTCTACTGGTGCGCAGATTGCACGTATTGCTAGCGATGATGGTAATCCCGCCGGCCATGATAATAATGCCGGCCATGATAATAAGCGGGACCACCAACAGGCACTACATAGGTAGGGGCGGCATATACTGGCTCGGGTGCCACATAGGTTGGCTCAGCGTATACTGGACCCGGGACACCTATATTTAAACCTATGTCTATCCTTGCGATAGCTGCGGAGCTTGTAAGCAAACCGGCAACCGCAAGTGCGATTGAAATCATTCTGTGTTGTTTTAAAAAAAACATATATTTACTCCGCTTCTTTCGTTGCCTTATTCGCTGTGTGCTGTTGCTCTAAAGCAGCTAAGAGTTTCTGGCGGTCGCTTGTAGAAAGATTGGAAAGCCCGTCAGCAAAGGCATCATCAAGATTGGCATGAATTTTATCATGCACCTTACGCAATTCTTTGTTTTTTGCAGTAAATGCATTTCTATCAAAATTATCGGCCGCTAAAATATCATGTAGTTGCGCATGTAAATGCTGTGCTTTCTGATAAAGGGGTGCATTTTCCTCATGGGCTGATTGCAAAGAATCACGAAAACCTTGCGCTTTATCTTGAGGCAACGTTGATATGGCCTGTTCCATGGGACTGCTAGGCGCATCGTCAGCCAAAACTGACATAGGAAGTTGCAGTGCAATCAATGCTACTGTGACTAAAGCGAACTTTCTCATAATGATTTCCTCTATTATATTAAAATAACTTGAGAGCACCCTAAGAGAGGAAAAATAATGAAACCATGACAAGTTAGCTGCAAAAAAATAATTTTTACATAATGTAAGGCTGCCAGTGGGATTGATGCGGTGGGATTAATTCGTGGCGTTTTAATGCCGCTCGCCCTTGCGGACGCCTTCGGCACCCCATTTTATCTAAGAGCAAAATTTTACTCTTATTCATGGTGTGGGATAATAGATACGTTGCGAACTGAATATTGTCGGCAAATTGTTGGTATGTCAGCTAACATTAAGACTATGCAGCAACTTTGGGCGGCATAATCACAGTTTTAACCGGTAACCAATTCCCGCTTCGGTAAAAATATATTTCGGTTGCATGGGATTATCACCGAGTTTCTGGCGCAGGTGCTGCGTGTAAATGCGCAGATAATGGCTGTTTTCATTTGAGTTCTTGCCCCATACCTCTTTAAGCAATTGTGTGTGGGTTACTACTTTTCCAGCATGCTTAACAAGTGTGGTAAACAGCTTATATTCCGTAGGAGTGAGATGAATTTCCTGACCCTTCATCAATACTTGACGTCTTTCCAAATCCACTTTTATATCGCCTATTTCAAAAACACTTGATTGCTGTGAATGGTTTTGCGCGTGACGAAGCGCCACTTTCAGGCGGGCAAGAAGTTCCGCTGAACTAAACGGTTTAGTAAGATAATCGTCCGCACCCAACTCAAGCGCGGTCACTTTGTCTTTTTCCTGACCTCTTGCAGAGAGCACAATGATCGGAACAGTACTCCATTCACGAAGGTTTTTTATAACATCAATTCCGTCCATATCGGGGAGGCCAAGATCGAGTATGATTATCTCCGGCGGATGGGCAGAGATAAGTTTTATCCCCTCTTTGGCAGTCTCGGCAAACGTGGGATTATAATCATGACTGGTAAGAATCGCCTTCAGAAACTTGCGAATTTCCGGCTCATCTTCAATAACAACTATAGATGTTTGTGCTGTGTCGCTCATACGGTTAATGGTAATGTAAAGTTAAAGGAAGCCCCGCCTTCTGGAAGATTTTCTACCCATATAGTGCCATTATGCGCAGTTATTATGCCTTGGCAAATAGCGAGTCCCAGGCCAGTGCCTTTTCTGCCTATATTTTTTCCGCCAACATAAAATTTATCAAAAATCTTTTTCTCATCTCCAGGCTTTATTCCCGGGCCATTATCAGAGACATTCACCAGAATATTTGAGGAATCTCTTTTTGCTTCTATAGTAATTATGCTGTCGCTGGGAGTATATTTCACGGCATTCTCAAGCAAATTACTTATAAGCTGCTCTATCAATACGCCATCAATCATAAGCACTGGTAAATCTGGCATTGCTTTGGTGATTATCGTATGACCAGCCATATGAGGCTCCATTCGAAGCAATGCAGAGCCGATGATTTCTTCTATATAGTAAGGCTGTGTATTGGGGTTTACCGTTCCAGACTCCAGACTCATGACATCAAGCATATTCGTTACGATCCGCGAAAGCCGCGATGCTTCTTCATTAATCGAACGCCCTAAATCGCGTATAGTTTCACGCGGCAAACTTTCGCCATCCATAACGATACTGCTCGACGCGCCGGTTATTGAAGCAAGCGGGGTTCGAAGATCATGTGAGATGGAGCTAAGCAGAACATTGCGCAGTTTCTCGCTTTCTGCATCCACACTAAGTTGCTCCGTTGTCTCTGCTGAATTCGCTCGCTCAATGGCGGAGGAAAGCAGGCTTGCGAATGTTTCGATAAGGTGAATCTGTTCGCCAGAAAATTTCTTATCTTCATTCTGTGGAATGACCCCGAGGACACCAAGTTTATAATCCGCAGCAACCAGTGGAATATAGAATGTCTCAGCACTTGGCATAGTGTCCGTGCCGATGCCAGCTGGTTTTACATGATCATAACACCACTGCATTAACCCGTTTTCTTTGATAATATCACGGTACGGAAACTCTCCTGCAAGCGCATGTAAATCTCCTGATTTATCGGGCAGATATACAACGATATCGGAGCCGGTTGCGTCCTTGATATGCTGTGCCGCCACTTCGACAATTTTTTTGTGTCCGCGGATAGCAGCGATCTCTCTTGTGAAAGCATATAGCGTTTGGGTTTCGCGCTCGCGTTTGCGTGAGAATATTGCCTGCAGCCGTAGCTTGGAAGCATAAGAGTTGATCACCAAACTTGTCGACAGCATCACAATCAAGGTCATCCAGTAGGAACGATCATATATTTCCAGCGTGTATAGCGGCTCAATAAAAAAGAAATTAAGGCACGCGGCACTTAAAATCGCATACATGAAAGACGGCGCGCTGCCGAGACTCGCTGAGACAATTACATTGCCAATCAGGTAAATTAGCATTTGGTCGGCAGGCTTTAAAATGGGGCGCAACGAAATGCCGATGAGCGTGCATATTATAATAATTGCGAGACTTCGGAGGTAAAGTCGGGGCTTAAAAACAAATAATTCACTGGTAAGTTTTAGCGGCCCTTTTACAGATGGCTCACCGGTTACGACATACACATCCATGTAATTGCTTCTGTGAATAATTTTATTGGCAAGCGAGCCAAATAAAACATCCTTCCAGTGCGGGCGCTCCGGTTTTCCTAACACAATTTTAGTGACGCCATTGGTAAGCGCATATTCTATAATTTCATCCACCGCGTTTGTGCCCTGTAGAATGAGTGCTTTACCACCCAAACGCTCTACCATGCTTACATGTGACTCGACGGCTTTCTTGCCTTCTTCGCTTAAGCGATAATGGCGCGCATTTTCTATATATATCGCCGTCCATGGGGCTTTGAGCGAAGCAGCCATACGCTTGGCGGTGCGCACCAGTTTTTCAGACAACCTATCCGGTCCGATACATACCAAAACCTTGTCGGCAATCGGCACAAATCCGCGTTTGCCTTCGTGAGTGTTATACGCATCCATTTGCGCGTCAACACGCTCTGTAGTGCGGCGCAGCGCCAGTTCGCGCAGGGCTATGAGGTTACTTTTCTTGAAGAAATTATCGGCAGCATTCGCGCGCGCAGATTCTGCTATATAAACCTTGCCATCATGCAGACGCTTGAGTAATTCATCAGCGTTTATGTCGACCAGTACAATGTCATCGGCGCTGTCAAAAACCGAATCCGGCACGGTTTCCTTCACCCACACGCCTGTGGTGCCGACTACTAAGTCACTTAAACTTTCCAGATGCTGTACATTGACGGTGGTGTACACATCAATTCCTAAATTCAGCAATTCATCAACATCTTGCCAGCGTTTCAAATGGCGTGATCCCGGAGCATTAGTATGAGCGAGTTCATCAATTAAAATAATTTTGGGACGACGGGAAATTGCTGCATCAATATTAAATTCTTTGAGCGCAATTCCGCGGTGATTGAATTCGGTGAGTGGAACTATCGGCATTCCTTCCAGTAGTTTCTTCGTCTCCGCGCGCCCATGCGTTTCAACCACACCGGCAACAACGTCCACACCTTCGAGTAATCGCTGGTGACCGGCGGAAAGCATGGCGTAGGTTTTACCAACTCCCGCACAACTACCAAAGAATATTTTCAGCGCTCCGCGCGCAGCTCTACGCTCCTCGTCTCTTATCTTGTCGAGTAGCTGATCAGGGTTGGGTCTGTTTTCTGGTATGTTCACGCTCTATAATTTACCATCCAACGCCAGATTAAGCATCAAAACATTTACGGTAGGCTCACCTAACACTCCAAACTGGCGGTCTTGCGCGTATTTTCTGACAATAGAGCGTACATTATCCTCGCTCATACCACGCGCTCTTGCCACTCTTGCAACTTGATATTCCGCTGCTGCAGGGCTGATATGCGGATCAAGCCCACTAGCCGAAGCTGTGACCAGAACAACCGGAATAGGTTTGGTGTTGCCGGGATCGGCTTTTTGCAAATCCGATATTCTGCCTTTGACTGCATCAAGCAACGCCGGGTTTGCCGCGCCTAAATTACTGCCGCTGGAATTCGCTGCATTATAGGCCTGCGGTGAAGTAGCGGAAAGCCTGCTCCAGAAATATTTAGGATCGCTGAAATTCTGTCCGATTAAAGTCGAGCCGAGAACCTTGCCATCTTTGCTCTCAATCAAGCTGCCCTGCGATTGAGCAGGAAACAAAGACTGGTTAACCAGCGTCACTACACCGGGATATGCGAAGCCGAATATGACAGTGAAGAGTAGAAAAATAATCAGGTTTGGACGAAGATACAGACTCATACAATCCCCATAAATTGCAGCATGACATCAATGATTTTTATACCGATAAACGGAACGATCACGCCGCCCAGCCCGTAAACAAAAATATTATAGCGTAGTAATCGTGAGGCACCAATTGGGCGATATTTAACCCCTTTTAAGGCAAGCGGAATCAGGAAAACAATAATCAAAGCATTAAAAATAACTGCCGAGAGAATGGCGCTAAGTGGCGAAGCAAGCCCCATGATATTCAGCACTTTCATCATCGGGTACGTACTTACAAATGCGGCTGGAATAATGGCAAAATATTTAGCAATGTCATTGGCAATCGAAAAGGTAGTAAGCGATCCACGCGTCATGAGCAATTGCTTGCCTATTTCCACTATCTCAATGAGCTTGGTGGGGTTGGAATCCAAATCCACCATATTGCCCGCTTCTTTGGCAGCTTGTGTGCCGGTATTCATAGCCACCGCAACATCGGCCTGAGCCAGCGCCGGAGCGTCATTCGTGCCATCACCGACCATCGCCACCAATTCGCCGCCTTCCTGCATTTTACGAATATATTTAAGCTTTGCTTCGGGTGTTGCTTCAGCGAGAAAATCGTCGACTCCCGCTTCAGAGGCAATGGCTGCGGCAGTGAGCGGATTATCACCGGTTACCATCACGCTTTTAATACCCATAGCTCGCAGCTCTGCTAAACGCTGTTTGATGCCGCCTTTTACAATATCCTTAAGCTGAATAACGCCGAACACTTTCGCACCTTCTGCCACCATAAGCGGCGTTCCGCCTTGGCGGGCAATGGTTTCAACCTGCTTGTTTAAACTATCCGGCACCGAACTACCCAATGATTTCACGTGCTTTGCAATAGCGTCGCCTGCACCTTTTAATATCTGGCGATCACCAAATGTAACACCGCTCACACGGGTTTCGGCGCTGAATTTAATGAATGTCGCACCTAATCCCTGCATCTCTTTTGGCTGCACATTATATTTGCTATGTGCAAGCGCCACGATGCTTTTTCCTTCCGGGGTTTCATCGGCAAGTGAGGATAATTCCGCCGCTTCAGCTAGCTGAAACATGGTGACTCCATCAGCAGGAAAAAATCCAACGGCTTGGCGGTTTCCGTGAGTGATGGTTCCGGTTTTATCCAACAACAATATGTTGACATCACCCGCAGCTTCTACCGCACGCCCCGATGTTGCGATTACATTGGCTTTAATAAGCCTACTCATGCCCGCAATGCCGATGGCAGAAAGCAACCCGCCAATGGTGGTGGGTGCAAGGCAGACCAATAGCGCGATGAGCACGGTAATGCTTACTGCCGTCCCCTGACCAGCTTTTTCTACACTGTAAAGGGAGAAAGGTAGAAGCGTAGCAGTCGCAAGCAAAAATATAATCGTCATGGCAGCAAGCAAAATTCCCAACGCGATTTCATTCGGTGTTTTTTGCCGTTTTGCGCCTTCGACGAGCGCTATCATTTTATCTAAGAAACTCTCACCGGGGTTAGAGGTTATGCGTATCACCAGCCAATCTGACAACACACGAGTGCCACCCGTCACCGCATCGCGATCCCCGCCGGATTCACGAATGACCGGAGCACTTTCCCCTGTGATGGCACTTTCATCTACCGAGGCAATTCCCTCCATGACCTGCCCGTCACCCGGTATAAAATCACCCGCTTCTACCACTACCAGATCATTTAAACGCAACTCACTTGCCGCAACTGATCGGAAAACATTTCTCTTTTTAATATCGACAATTTTTTTTGCCATAATATCGCGCCGCGCTTTTTTAAGCGAAGCTGCTTGCGCTCTGCCCCTGCCTTCAGCCACTGCTTCAGCAAAATTGGCAAATATCACTGTAAACCACAGCCAGAAAGAAATTGCGCCGATAAACCAAGTGGGCTCAGCGCTGGGGTTAGAGATATTATAAATGCAGAGCATGAGCGTAAGTATCGCACCAATAAACACTACAAACATAACCGGGTTACGCGCCTGGTAGCGGAACGTAAGGCGGCAAAATGAAAGCTTTACTGCCTCAGCAAAACTTTCGCGTGATATGATAGCTGAGGACATAGTCATAAATAGCCTATTTCATTAAATTGAAATGTTCTGCGACCGGGCCGAGCGCAAGCGATGGCACGAAGGAAAGAAACCCGACCACCACCACAATGCTTGCGAGGAATAAAACAAATAATGGCGTCGTTGTAGGCAATGTGCCCGCAGATACCGGCACGGTATTTTTGCGCGCAAGGCTCCCAGCGATTGCCAAAACCGGAAGCATCACAAAATACCGGCCAAACAACATCACCATGCCAAGTGCGCCATTATAAAACGGCGTATTGGCAGAAATTCCGGCAAAGGCGCTGCCGTTATTATTGGCAGCCGATGAAAACGCATAGAGTATTTCACTAAATCCTTGTGCGCCCGGATTTGAAACACCCACTTTTCCCGCTTCACACATCACCGCAATAGCAGTGCCAATCAGTGTACCAAGATGGGGAGCAAGTACGGCAATCGATGCCATTTTTATCTCAAACGCCCCGATTTTTTTGCCCAGATATTCCGGCGTACGCCCGACCATAAGCCCAGCAATGAATACGGTAACAATTACAAATATCAGCATCCCGTAAAGACCGGAACCCACACCGCCGTAAATCACTTCGCCAAACTGAATAAACAAGAGTGGCACAAACCCGCCAAGCGGTGTAAATGAATCATGCATGGAATTGACAGAGCCATTGGATGCTGCAGTGGTCGCCGTCGCCCAAAGCGTTGAATTGATAACACCAAAACGGGCTTCCTTACCTTCCATATTACCAGCGGATTGCTCTATATTAAGCGTGGTGAACTTTGGATTGCCGGATTCCTCCTGCACAGTGCAAAATAATACCAACGGTACAAATATGATGGTCATGGCTGCAAGAATCGCCCAACCTTGTTTCGTATCACCCACCATTTTTCCAAACGTATAACACAAAGAAGCGGGAATCATTAAAATTGCCAACATCTCAATGAAATTGGAAAACGGGGTGGGATTTTCAAACGGATGTGCAGAGTTTGCATTAAAAAATCCGCCGCCATTGGTACCAAGCTGTTTGATTGCCACCTGTGATGCTACCGGCCCCACCGCAATGGATTGCGTTGTAATGGTATCTGCTTTCTGAGTGACAACGCCTTTGTCATCTTTTTTCTCATCGAGCTTTATGTTCTCCATGAGCGGTGCATCAATGTAGCTGGAAAAAGTCTGCACCATTCCTTGTGAGCCAAGCAAAACCGTCCAAAGTAGCGCGAGTGGTAGTAAAATATATAAATTACCGCGAACCAGATCGACCCAGAAATTCCCGATATTTTCAGTTTTTTTATGTGTAAACCCACGAATCATTGCGATGAGTACCGCCATGCCAACAGCAGCGGAGAGGAAATTCTGCACGGTAAGCCCCGCCATCTGGCTTAAATAACTCATCGTGGATTCGCCACCATAAGACTGCCAGTTAGTATTGGTAATAAAACTTACAGCCGTATTAAATGCCAGATCAGGAGTTACCGCAATCATGCTAGCCGGATTTAACGGCAACATAGCCTGCACACGCAATATAAGATAAAGACCTATAAAGCTAACAATAGTAAAACCAAGCATGGCCAGCGAATATTGTTTCCAGTTCATCTCTTCTTCTGCGTCAATGCCGGAAACTTTATAAATACCGCGCTCAAGCCAGCTAAGTGCCTTTGATGCAAACGTCTGCTCACCGCCATAAACCCGCGCCATGTAGCTTCCCAGCGGCTTCACACAAGCAAATAAAACAGCAAAATACAGCAACAACTGCACCCAATCATTGCCGGAAAGAATCGTAATATTCATGGAAATATCTCCGGTTTTAAAAGCGCCACGAAGAGATAGATAAGCAGCAGAAATGCCACCACACCCGCGATTATATAGAGGGTAAGCATATTATGACCTCATCAGTTTGTCGCTGAGTAGCACCAGTCCAACTGACACGGCAAAAAATCCGGCAGCGAAGAGAATGAAAATTGCATCATCCATAAGACACCCCAACGTATAAAACACATAACTACGGAAAACAGAGGATTGATCGTAATCAACCTCCTGTATGGTTGGTGTAAATATTAGAAGGATGCACGTAAAAATTCCGTAAAAGCGACTGAGCTTATATAGATAAAATAAACTCAATTCCAATTATTTATAAATACTAACCCATTGATTTTGTTGGTGTGCCCGGCGGGATTCGAACCCACGACCTACAGCTTAGAAGTTAGGCAAATGCGCTTTTACACTAGGCATTAACCTTTTTAAACTGGCTCTATTTCAGGCATTCCGAAGCAAAAATAATACAATTTCGTTTTATACTGCCCTATCCCATTTTATACAGCTACCTTACTACGGCCTTACTAATACTGCTTATAATCGTTATGGTTACAACCAGGAAAAGTAGCAATTAACAGCATCTCCAATATTAGTTTTCCAAATATAAAGAAATTTCACAAAATCTTAACACTTTTTAAACCTATTGATGGTTAGAATGCAGAAGTAGATCTTTGTTGCAACGCCTGATCTTAATATGAAGGTAAATATTGATGCAATATACTCAACACACTGACTTTATTGAATTTAATATTGATTCAATTACTCATCCTGATCTCCCTCAGATTTTTGAGGATAGCAAAAAAGTATTTACCTTGCCGGGAGAATATGCATCTGATGAGGAAATGTTAGCCGCTTTGGCACGTAATCTTGGACGCAATAGTGATGTAGCATTCCAGAAAAAATATGGTCCATGTAAAGAAATGTGGATATGCCTCAAAACTGCAAACGGAAAACTCGTCGGTGCAACTAATTTTGATATATTTGCCGGAAGTTCTGCAAAAGGAATAGATGGAACCTTGCAAGGCATTTTCATTTTTGTAAATCCATCTTTTCAGGGGCAAGGTATACGTGAAAAATTATTCCAACTGCGTGAAGAGGCCGCAAAGAATTTTATACGTGAAACAAACGCTGATGCGCCCGACCACCCTACCTTGCTTACTTTTGTAGAACAACATTCTCCCCTTTTGATGACTCCTGAAGAATACAAACAGGATTCCGAAGCTTCCATAGATCAGATTTATCGCCGAAATCTTTATGAAAAACACGGCTTTAAGACCATTAATATGCGCTATATTCAGCCGCCTATGAAGCAAGGAGATGAGCCTTCTAATGTGCTCGATCTTTGTGTTAAAGGCGCCTCCAAAGATTCCCTCCCTGTTTCCGTTGTGAAAGAACATCTGAAGCGTTACTTTGCTCTTTCTTTTCCTGATGATATAACGTTTTCTCATCCTACCCTAGTGGCCATGAAGAAGGATCTCGACGATAATCTGGAGCGTAATTTTGTACTCTTCAAACCCGGAAAGTTTACGACCTTTGCAAAACAGGCTGGAATCTTAACAACATTAGGCGCAACTATTCAATTACCTGAAACAAAAAGACATACTCCTCTTGGAAAGATATTTGGTGCGGCAGCAGGGCAATTTTATGAACCCCCAAAGTCTATTAGAAAATATAAAGACGTTATCAATAATCCTCCTAAACATACTCGAGAAGATCCGGATGTACTAATCATCGGTGCCGGAATAACAGGTTTAAAAGCAGCAGAGAAACTGAACAAAGCCGATATTACTTACCGAATATTAGAGGCCACGAGTGAAGCAGGCGGAAGAGCAAAAACCGTCTCTACTTACTCCGGGATTGCCATAGATACTGGCGCGCACTGGGGTCATAACAGCGAAGAAAACCCCCTCACTAAACAGCTCGACAAGCATGGGCTGTCTTACAGCATAGATACTGTGAGCAATGTAATTTCTTATAGAGGTGGTATTGCGCATGGAAAAACATTGCGTCAACTCGCAGGCAATAATATCGACAACGAAAAAGCTCAGCGAATTATAAATGGACTTGAACCGGATTGTCCCCTAGCAGATTTATTAAAAGATGAAGAGGCACGTAAGAATTTTTGCCGAAAATACTCTACATGGTATGGATTGGATCCAAATCAACACCCTTCCGCGCTTGAATATCTCACGGATAAAGCTAATCCCGGAGGATTTCAGCTCAAAGGTGGTATCAAGACACTGATTGATGCCATGGGCAGAGATGCAAAACTTGACGAAAACACCCTTTTTAATACTCCCGTCAAAAAAATATCCAGTACCTCCAAAGGCGTGCAGGTGGAAACACAAGCCGGGGAAGTATTTAAAGGCAAACGAGCCATTGTCACCGTTCCCATTAGCGTACTTAAAAGTGGTGGAATTGAATTTGATCCACCATTAAGCCAGGAAATACGTGATGGATTTGATGAAATTCTGGTAGGACAAATGACTAAAATTATAGTGGAACTTGATCATAAATTCTTTATCAATAAAAAAATTCCAGTTGATCAGCATTTAGACCTTCTGGATTCCAACCCCCCGCTTTTCTGTCATTTGCATAGTGGGGGCAAGCCAACTATAACTATGCTGATTGGTGGCTCCAAAGCCATTGAAATAGAAAAAATGTCATCCTTAGAAGCTTTAGATTTCTTTCACCAGAACCTGAAGCAGGTGAAAGAAATCGAGGGTTACGAAAATTATATCACAGCTCCTCCTATTATTACTGAGTGGAATAGCAATCCTTATGCTCTTGGTGTCTATACCGCCTGTGCACCGGGTGGAAAACGCACGGGCCCATTGCACCAAGATAAAATTTATATTGCAGGCGATACATTCGATACGGAATTTCCTGCATCGATGGCAGGGGCATTTCGTTCGGGTAAAGAGGTGGCTGCTCAGGTGATACAAGAGGCAAAGAGTAAGAAAGCATGGAGTGTTGTTAAAAACGACAAGTTGCTCCGCAAACGAGGAAATGACGGAACAGAAGTGCGCGCTATATAGATTCAACAATCTTTTAATCAGAAGAGTGACTATATATCGGTTTACCCACGCGAAGCCTATGGGCTTAATACTCTATTGTCTTAAGGCCGCGTTACTCATAACAATAGCAGATGGTTTTCCGGCGAGATTGATAATTGGTGTGGGATAATGGATACGTTGCGAACGGATTATTATCAAGAAATTGTTGGTATGTCATGTATTATAGCAGCTTATGAATTTTCTACAGAGTATTATCTCAAATATAATTAGCATATATCTATCTGAGAAAACCCATTAAATTAGTAATCAATCGAGCGTAATTTTAAACTGAATAAAGTATGTAATTGTCACAAAATCTTAACACTATTTTAATCCATTTTCGGTATTATTAGCTGTTTACGTTAACAGTATAGTTATTAAAAATGGCCAATAATGCAAATCAAAAAAGCCAACCTGCCGTAGAAATTCTGCGTGGCGATGAGCTTACGGCAGATGATAATCATACTATGCGTTGGTATTTAACCCTTAAACATCAGTTGAGCATTCCTTTACGCTTATCACCCTTATATATTTCCTTTAAATACCGCGCTAATTTAAATAAAGAAATAGCACAATTAACGGAAAATGGCAAAATACGCGCAGCAGCAATTAATAAAATTTCAGCTGCAGCACGACAGCTTACCAATGGTTATGAGATTGCTGCAAATCACGAAGGTTTGCTTGGCTCTATTGAACTCAATGAATTTCGTTTTGGCAAATCCACTACTAAACGGTTTTTTGAAGATTATAAAAACCGTACCGATAAAGAATTGCGTCATGGCATAAAAAAACCAGATATAGACAGTGGCGAGGAGTTTTTAAAAATAACAAACTCTGTCATGATCATGAATGATAGAAGATTTGCAGAAAAAAAAGAAAAGCTACTCGCATCACCTGCTTTTAATCAGTTTTCATCCCTGCTTATACAAGAAAATATCCCTGTCAGCATTCTTGAAAGAAATAACCATTGGAAAGCTTCCTGCGTACTTAG
Organism: Alphaproteobacteria bacterium; assembly: GCA_013288335.1. Lineage (GTDB taxonomy): Bacteria > Pseudomonadota > Alphaproteobacteria > Rickettsiales > JABCZZ01 > JABCZZ01. The sequence goes on along the minus strand of JABDCC010000010.1, from coordinate 17,246 downwards.
TTTTGAACATGGACTTATGCTTGAAGAAGCTTTTGTTGATGATTTAATCAGTACAAAAGAAGATACGCGTTTTTATGCTGAAGCTACGTTGAAATCAGAAATGGTGGTAGCAATTTTGATAAAAAACGCACTTAATTTAGCTAAGTTTGGTTTAATCACTTCCGAAGACAGCAAAGCATTGTTTGCTGAAGCAGATGCTATGCTTCATTTTAGTGATGGAAAAAATGATATACAAAATTTCTTTACTAATTATGGCATTAGTGCTGTCATTTCTTCAGCAACTATATATCAAAAAAATTTAGACATTCCTGCACTCAACGAACTTGCCGAAAATCATCCTAAATTTACTGATTTTTATTGGAAGATGGAAGGCGAACTGGAATTTGCCCGCACCGGAAAACGCAAAAAGACTACCGAGATTTTAGAAAAAATAAAACAACATAAGGCAACTTTACATCCTGCGAAGCTTCCTGAAATAACATCGGAAAAAGCTGGGGCACCTGACCAACCTGTGGCAGAATTTTTGCGTGGCGACGAGATAAGCATCTCTAAAGATTATACTTTGCGCTATTACTTGGAAAATAGCAATGTGCCTATGCGTTTGTCCCCCCTATATGTTTCCTATCAGCAGTTAGTGGCATCCGCTAAAGATGAAACTAAAAAAACCGATATATTAGATAATAGAATTGCAAAATTAGCAAAAGACCCAAGTGCGCGCGAAGCGGTTATCAATAGAATTACCAAAGCAGCGCGTCAGTCCCATATAGCAAATGAGATCGCCGTTAATTATGATGGCCTGCTCGGTTCCGAAAAATTAAATATGCTACGATTTGGCGAACATGTTCCTAAATCTTTACAGGATAGCTTGATTAAAAGCAATAATGAGTCACTTAAAAAAGGCATAGCAAGGCCTAAAATAGCAGATAAGCAAGCGCTTGAAGCACAAATTCAAAATCGATTGCTTGACGATGAGGCATATACAAATGCTAAAGCCAAATTACTGGCAAACAAGAATTTCGCTATACATATCCCTTTATTAGTACGCGAAAATATCCCTATTAGTATTTTACCCATCAGTATTTTACAAACGGGTAAATCCGAGATTCCATGTTTTCTTACTACAAGACAAGGCTTGGTTTTAACGGAAAACTTTGTAAATGATTTTTGCGGTGAAGATATTGCTAAAAAAGATTTTGCGATAGCTCAATTAGTTGGAGAGCTAGCAATATTAGTACTTATCAGCAATACAGAAGTAATAAAAGGCACAAGAACACTTAAGAAATTTGGCTTAGAAACTGCTGAAGATGCTATTGCTCTGCAAAATGAATTTCAACTATGGAATGAGAAAGAGAGTTGGTCAAAAAGCACGAAAGAAATGCACGAAATTTATGGTGTTTCAGGTATGATTGCTGACTTTCTGCTCACTCACCAAGTAGAAGAAATTGCAAAACTTTATGAATTAAATCAGCAATATCCAAGACTGACTCATTTTTGCTGGCAAGTACTTGGTACGTTAGATAAAAATCTTCTTCCTGATTTACACAAAAATCTTGATGCATATAAACAAAGCCTGGAGCCAGCCGTAGGGACGATTATTACTGAACCACCTGTGGCTGCAACTACTGTAATAACGCCACTGCCTAACAAGACTTCTGAAGTCATTATTACAAATACAGAACCAACTATTCCAGAACCACCCGTTATTTTCTCAATGCCTGATGTAAGCCATCTTACTGCGGCTACGTTCTTGCGCGGTGACGAAATGGTGGCAAGAGCAGATTATAAACCCGAATGGTATCTCAATGCTGATAAAACTTATCGTACAAAACCTAATGAAACCACCGTACCCTTGCGCTTGGCAGCAGGCTATGCACCTTATAGTGACATCATTTCTTTAGAAAAACAGATTCAGCGGTTAAACAATGACAAATCATATCGTGCGGTTACGGTAAGCACACTTTCAAAAAATACACGTCAATTTGAAGCAGCATTTGCCATTAGCAGAACACATAAAGGTTTGCTGGGCTCAGATACCCTGAATGAATATCGCTATGGTAAGCCCGTATCCCATTTATTTTTTGAAAATTTTGTCAAACATACCGAACATAATCTTAAACATAATAAAATAAGACCTGCCGATAAAATCCAAAAAGCATTGGGGCTATGGCAGTCTTCGGTGCTTGATGACGATGGCTTTACCCAGGCACAACAAAATTTGCTAACAATAGAAGATTTTCGTGAGGCATCTGGATTTTTAGCACGTGAAAATATTCCTATTAGCATCTTAAAAACAAACCCACATGCATATAACAATACGCCTTGTTTTCTAACTCTGGGTTCTGGGCTTATTTTGACTGAAACATTTGTCAATGAGTTATGTGGCGACAATGAACTAAAGCGTGCTCGAATGGAAAGTTATTTATTAGGAGAAGTGACACTCTTAATATTGATTAAAAATGCAAGAAACCTTGAACAGTTTGGTTTAAGCAATCAATCTGATGTGGCCGAGTTCTTCAAAGAAGGTCAAGAATTTGTAAATTATCAAAATCTAGATGAAGTCACACGCTCTTATTACGATAATAAGGGGCTTATAGCTATTGTGGAAGCCTTTAATTTTAGCCATCGCAAATCAAGTTTGTCGCAAATAGTGGAAGACAGTGAAAAATATCCTCATCTCTTTGATGTGTGCTCAAAACTTGCAAGTGAATATGAGTTTGAATTATCCGGCTCGCGGATCAAACACGACACATTAATGGCAAAAATAGCAGAATATAAAGCCGATATGGCGGCACTTCTTCAAATGGAAGCAGAAGCTAAGCTAAAAAATACGGGTGAAATAGCTACCACTACAGAACAATTCCCTGCAGAGCCATCTCTAGAACCTGTTATTAACCGTATTACTCCTAAATCTGACTCTGAGAAGCCCCAAACCATCAAACCTCCTGCTGCTGTTAAAAAACCAGTAGAACCCATTATTACGACTCCTACCCCTATTGATATTACAAATTGGGCTTATAAACCAAAACTGATTACTAATCACGCTGCTGAAGTGCGGTTATTACAAGCGGTAGTACCATTCTTAAATGAAGCATTAGATAATGAACCGCCCCATAATCAATTTAAATGTTCCTTAGTTTTAAGCGATAACACCGGAACCAACTTTCCCATTCGTTTAACGTTTCGTAATGCCGATGGCAAAACCATTGAATGTATGGTTAGCACCAGCACGACTAGTTTGGATGATGCGATTTCACTTAAAAAAGCCATTCAAAGCCATATACTCAGCCACCCTTCTTTTATTCCTTTGCGTCTTCACCGGCTTGATGAGCCTGAAAGACCGGATAATGGTGTAGATACTATCATGCCAAATCGCCCTGCCGAAGCCGTTGAACTTATTGAGTATGGCGGCTGTTATGCAGCAAATTTTGTGTTTTCCAAAACCGATAATGAAGAAGCACAGCGCATTGTGATTCCTTTAGGACTTCGGTATGAAATCAAAAAAACAGCCAGATTATCAGATGAATCCTATCGTGAATTACGTGACCTGGCAGAAAAAGAAGCACAAACTCGTTTAACATTCTTGCATGAATATGTGGATGATCTATTCATCCTGGATAATTGGGAAACCTTAGGCGAAGTTGCACAACATTTAAAACGTGCGGTGATTGAAAATACACAAACATCTGATGGAAAGCTCCCCCTCTTTAGCCAAGGCTGGCGCACAACTGAGTCTATGCCATTGCATTATGTCGATGATTTAAAGAAGCAGAACTCGAATGAAGATATATTATTTGAATTTCCAGCAAAAGCTCACCAATCCACCTTTTTAAGAACGGCATCTTTGCGTCTAGAAGAAGGTGGAAAAACTGCAAATCCCACTTGGCGATTAATGCTACGTTTAGGCGTGACAGGATTAGATCCTTTGCATCCTTCGGAACCTATGTTTTATCAGGCGAGTCTTAATTTGCATACGGCTGATGAAACTGCCGCCCAAGCGCGCGGCGGTGAAGCAATAAAAGCATTAATGGAAGATTTTAAATATTTTAGCCATTATTTTAAAAATATGGAATGGAAATGGGATGGATTTAACAATAGCGAGCTCAAGCTACAAGAAATTGGCGGAGAGATTATTCCACGCAATCCTGATCCTCAGAATTTAGCCGATTTTTTAGATGATATGCCTAACCCTAAACAAAATTTTCATATCGCATTAGTGGAAACACTTAAAGAGAATAATCGCGTATCCGTTACCATCCAAATGCAGCGTGGAAGCAAAGCCGAGAATGATTTATGTATTTTTAATGATGTGAGTGGTCGTCCTATTTCTAAAACCTTTGAATGCAGTCTTCATGATGTGGATAACATTAAGGAAAAAGTAGCAAGAATGAACGCTTCTATACAAAATTTTCTAAAAGATGCCTATGGAAATCGTACTATTGTAGACAAGCAAACGGCGCGTAAAACACGGCAAAAATTTAGCACTGTTACCATTCGTAATCTCTTTAATAATGCTATGTTTGAACATATGGGAGATATTGCAATGGATACCAGTGCAAATTTCATGAATGCAGCCACTAAAATTACGACTAATATCGCGCGCGATATATAATCTTAATTTGAACTCCTGCATGTATATGATGAACATGACGATATTCGTCAGCCAATTGCCTATAACCTGCCAATTCCAGCAGGTGAGGCAGATATCAATGCTTACAAAAAACCCCCGACCCTGTAAAATTTACCAATGATTTTCCATTCAAATCATATACAGGAAAACTCTGTGTTATTCCTTGAGAAAACCATTCGATATACTGGCAAAATTGCCCGAAAGTGATGAATGGTGTGCCCAGCGGGATTCGAACCCACGACCTACAGCTTAGAAGGCTGTTGCTCTATCCAGCTGAGCTATGGGCACACAGAGTAAGCTAGACCTTACTATGGCCTTACTTTTATAAAATTTATTACAATATTAACAGAAATAAATTCGTAGCTTGAATACGTTAACATCCATGTACCCTAAGCTTAGAAGGCTGTTGCTCTATCCAGCTGAGCTACGGGCACAATGGATAAAGCAGTGATAACGTGTGTACGCCCGCGTCACAAGGTGAAAATTCTATTCTTCAGGATTTTCTTGCATCACTTGCGGGGTAACGGGCTGGGTGATGAAAGATGGCAGCATGGTTTCCGGCGGAATATTTTCAGAAGTATTATTATCATACCCTTGATTTGAATTGCCCTCTGCTTGCTGCTCAGCACCTGTCTGGGCACCGTTTTCCTGACGTATATATTGCGGTCTGATTTCTTCCGGTGGCAATGCCGCCAGAACGCGATAATAATGATCGGCATGCTGCAAGTAATTTTCAGCAAGCACACGATCGCCCATAGACATGGCATCACGCGCCATCGCCTGATATTTTTCACGATTTTGCATCGCGTTACGGCGTGAGCGCGCTACATTTGCAGAATCATCACCACCCTGCGATCTGTTATTGTTAGTGCTACCAAACCGGCGCGGGCGGTTATTGTTATTGCGATGCTGGCCACCGCCATTGCTTCCACCGTTCATATTATTGTTAGGCCTGCGTTTGTTGGTATGCATAAAATTTTAGTCCCTACTTTGTTGATTTTTTGTTTTAATTAATTTTCTGAGCGATTACGCAGCGCTCTATTCCTGCTAAGTCTTTTTCTATTCCGTCTATAGCAAGGCCTGCGTTTTGCAATAATCCCGCAACCGCACCCGCTTGACCTTGCCCTACTTCTAACAAAACGTAGCCGCCGCGATTGAGCTTACTGCTTACCTGCGCAGAAATAGCACGATACGCATCAAGCCCGTCATTGCCTGCAAATAATGCGGAATGCGGTTCATACTTCACGACATCCTCCATAAGGGAAGCTGCCTCGGCAGTAGCAATATACGGTGGATTAGAAATAACCAGATCAAATGTCCCATTTACGGCATCGCACCAGAGGCTTCGAAAAAATTGCGCGCGGCTTATAACATTGTGCCGTTTTGCATTTTCTTCCGCCACTTGCAATGCAAGTTGACTAATATCAACACCAATACCCAGTGCCGATGGCAATTCTTTCAACAGAGCGACAAGCAAACACGCTGTGCCGGTTCCTATATCAAGTAAAGTTAAAGGCTTGACCCGCCCATTTTCCCTAAAATGTTGTTGAGCTGTAATTATTTTTGCTCTTTTAAGAGCAGCTTCAACAAGCTTTTCGCTATCAGGTCTGGGAATCAATGTATCAGGTGTTACGATAAAATCAAGGCTCCAAAACTCTTTTTCTCCAATTATGTAGGCAACTGGCTCTTTTGCAACTCTACGCACAATAAGTTCATTAAATTGCTGTATTTCAATGTTATTTAATAATTTTTCTGGGGTAATTAGCAGCATTTCTCGAGATATACCTAATACATGCGCAAGTAAAATGCTGGCATCCAGTCGCGCAGATTCAATGCCGGAAGCCTCTAGTTTGACTGTGGCAGCCTTCAAGATAGACTTGATATTAGGTAAATTATTCATGAAATGAAGCAGGTTTAATGGTTTGCAAGCGTATGATAATGCATTGTCATAAATGGTTCATGAAATATTCACAATAATTTAACACTTCTTTAACTATATCACGATATATTGGTAGAGAAGATTACTTAAAGAATTTACTTGTTAGGGAGAATTTTATGGCTGGTGAAGAAAAAGAACCTCTGGTTGGACCTTCTGATTTGTTTTTCAGTTCAGTTGCAGTTGAGGAAGAAGAAAAACCTTCTGTAGCTTTGTTTTCAGATGCACCAATTATACTGCCTACCGAATTTCCGGAAGACAAATACGCTGATAAAGCATTGGCTAATGTAATCACCAATACAAAACCTGCCGATATTATAGTACTGGATAATGAATATCTGGAGAGACTCCCAAAAGGTAAAGACATCGCCATAGCCCCCGCAGGCAGTACTGTCGAAGATGTTGAAAAACAAATGGCAGCATTACAATCTTATTTTCCACCAGAACATAAACTGGAAGTGATAAAAGTAAGGGACGCTGCTAATGGCAAAGAGTGGTTTGCTATTGCAGGCTTAACAGGTACTGAAGCAAACGGTATCATGGAGCATCATGAAAAAACACAGAATAAGGGCAAAGAAAAAACTACAGAAAAAGCTCAGGAAGCATCCATTCCAGATGACATGAGTCCGGAAGACAAATTAGCAATGCTTCAGGCCAAACTTAAGGCTGCGCAAAGAGAAGAAATGCTCGGTAATGCCGTTGACCGCTTTAAATATAAAGCCGATGATTTGTATCATAGAATCATACAAACGCTTGAGGACAAATTTACCAGCCTCGTTGCCACTCTTCAGTATGGCCGCGCAAGTTCTCTGGAAAACAGATTCCAAGAAGACAAAGCACTGGCAGGAGAACTTTTAGCTCAGAACGCTCAGGCCGCTGCAGATAAGCAGAATATAACTGACAGAATTAAAACAGCGGAAACCAATCGCGATCTGGCTAAAGCTGGTATTGGTAAAACCGCAAGCATTGCACAGGAAATTGCAACTTTACAACGCAGCGAAGCTACTAAAGCTGAGGCTAATTTCAAAACCGTTTCTACGGACGCAAATACGAAAATTGCTGCGCTTTACGCACTCAAAACCAAAGACGTTGATGGAAATGACGTGCCATTATTTAAGGATGACGGCACCAGCATGGGCGAAAAACTCGCTAACTTACAATCCACCAAACATATGCTGGAAGGCATGGCAAAAGTTGGAGGTGGAGTACCCCCTGAATCATTAGCCGCTATCGAAGCCAACATTGCTAAGGTGCAAGAAGTAGTGGATGCTCAGAATAAAACAGAGCAAGCAAGAATCGAGATGATGCAAAAGGCAGACAAAGCCAATAAAGCCGAGCAGGATTTGGCAAGCATAAATGCTAAAACCGAGAAAAAGCAGGAAAAAGTTGCAAAAGAATATGATAAAGAGATTAATCATCTCAAAAAAGACGAGAAAGAAATCGATAAACTCGTTAATAAAAACAACAGGAAACTCGATTATCTTCAGGGTGACATTGAGCTTGCGCTAAAAGGCCTGCAGAAGCATGGCAAGGACACCATTACCGGTGGTCAGTCTATAAGCGATGTAGCCAAGCAGATAACTACTGCTGTGCCCAAAGGCCCCAACCAGAATCAGGTAGGATAAGGAAATTTTTATGACCCAAGCGCAAAAAGAAAAATCGGTTTATCAGCAAAATATTGGTTCCATTATGGAAAAATATCTGGAGCTGCAAATCACCTGCATGGTGCTGCATCATGTAGGCTTAGAAAAAATCAAAGCCGGCGATACAGATAATGGCGAGATGATTGTGGAAGCTGTAGAGCAAATGCGCAAATCCTTATATGAGCAAAAAACTCATATCATTGCGAACTTCAACAAAGAAGAAATCGACGAAGCTTGCGCAGATGTAAAATTCAACAGCAGACTTTATCTGGCATTAAGCGATGCGGTATTTGCTGATAATCAGACATTCTTTAACACTTCACCGCGCCCCGAAGCGCCGGAATATGTCTGCGACAGCGAGTTATGCGAAGACTTGAAGCAATCTATCACGCAGGAATATTTTCCAACGCTGTTAGCCGCCTAGTTACTGCTCCAACACATACGCAAAAATGAGCGGCGCGATGATGGTTGCATCACTGTGGATTACGTATTTTGGCGTATCGATTTCCAATTTCCACCAGGTAATCTTTTCGTTGGGCAATGCACCCGAATAACCGCCGTAGCTTTCCTGCGCATCAGTAATCTGGCAGAAATAGCCCCAGGCAGGAACGCCGCGTTCCAAATCTTTATTGAGCATCGGCACCACACAAATCGGGAAGTCACCGGCAATACCACCGCCAATCTGGAAGAAGCCTACTTTGCGCTTTTCGGTCTGCTTGCTGTACCAGAAAGAAAGATGCTCCATGTACGCAAGGCCCGATTTCATTACGCTGAATTCGAGGCCGGTTTTAAGGCGGTGCGCGACAAAGAAGTTACCAAGCGTTGAATCTTCCCAGCCGGGAACGTAAATCGGGATGTTTTTTTCCGCCGCAGCGAGCATCCAGCTATGTTCTTTGGGAATCTGGAAGAGTTTCTGGAACTCAGGATTTAAAATTACTTTATAAAGATATTCATGCGGGAAATATGACTCTTTTGCCGCCTGTGCCTTTTCCCATTCAGCAATCACAAATCCGCCCACCAGGCGCATCGCTTCTTCTTCAGGGATACAAGTATCGGTCACGCGGTTCATGTTATTGTCGCAGAGATTTTTTTCATCCTGCGGAGTCAAATCGCGGTAATTGGGAATGCGGTGATAGAAATTATGCGCCACCGCATTGAATAAATCTTCCTCGAGGTTAGCACCCGTGCAAGAAATCGCAGCCACTTTGCCTTTGCGTATCATTTCCGCCAGCGATATACCAAGCTCCGCCGTGCTCATGGCACCGGCAAGCGTCATAAACATTATCCCGCCATCGGCTAAATGCTTGCGGTAAGCAACGGCAGCTTCGCGGAGCGTCGCCGCGTTAAAATGACGGTAATTTTTGTCAATAAAGTTTGAAATAGCGGACATGTGCTGGCACCCCAAAATTATAGTAATTGGCTTCTTTTAGTTATTTGACAGTAAAATGCAATAAAAAGCTTAATAGTCGGCTCTTCAGTAATTTTGTTAGGATTTGCCTTGAGAGGACTGATTCGCTGCTTTGGCCAGTTTGGATGTCACAAATTTAGAATGATTGCCATCTTCAATACCTATATATTTCTCAATAAACGATGTATTCAACATTCTACCAAGCTCTCCAAATTGCTGTTCAAATTCCAACTGATTATTGGAAAGCAGAATGCGCGTCTTATTATAATCAGGCATACGCCATAGCTGCGATTGTATCGTGCCATGTAACAAATGGTCAAAAACCGCTTTTTCGTCCTTATTCAACTTACCCGTAGCTTTATTATATGTACTAATTGCCGAATCGCGCTCCGGTCTTTTCCCTTCTATCATCACCAGCATTTGTTTGAATATGCCATTAGGAGAAAAATCTTTATGATTCTTTAAGATCATCTGCCCATGCTGATCTTGTATATCCGCCCTGAGATTACTAAACACCGAAATCTGGTCATATTCCATATCTGGTGTGGTGTGTGATGCAAATACTCTGGATTGTTTAATATAGTTATTTAATTTGTTCTTGATTTCTTCATATACGTCATTCTTTTGCGTATCCGGAGCGTCATCGAATGTATGAGACACTATGGATATTAGATTCTTAGTGAGCAGGTTTTCGTACCCGGTGTCATCATCTTGAATACTTCCCGCTTCTTTGGCAAGATCAAGCAATTCATCTCTTTTACTGTCAAAACTCATAACTCTGATCTTTCGCCCATAAATGACATTCTCAATTGCTGTAAGTATATCACCAAATAGGTTAATTTTGTCTTAAGCAGCCAGTTTTAAGCGTATTCGGCCAGTCTATCTGCCTGATCGTGGCTCACCAGCGCGTCGATGAGCTCCTGCAGGCCATTGCCGCCGTTCATGACGTCTTCAATTTTATAGAGCGTCAGGTTAATGCGGTGGTCAGTGACGCGGCCTTGGGGAAAGTTATAGGTGCGGATGCGCTCGGAGCGATCACCACTACCCACCTGCCCTTTGCGCGATGCAGAGCGTTCGGCATCTACGCGTGCGCGTTCTGCCTCATAAAGCCGTGAGCGCAGAATTTTCATCGCCTTCTCTTTGTTCTTATGCTGTGATTTTTCGTCCTGCTGTTGTACCGTAACACCGGTTGGAATATGCACAATGCGCACGGCGCTATCGGTCGTGTTTACCGACTGCCCGCCGGGGCCACTTGCACGAAACACATCTATGCGCAAATCTTTGTCGTTGATGACGATATCCACTTCTTCCGCTTCAGGAAGCACCGCAACCGTGGCGGCAGAGGTATGGATTCGACCGCCCGCTTCCGTGACCGGCACACGCTGCACGCGATGCACGCCGGATTCAAATTTTAATTTGGCAAACACGCCGCGGCCGGTGATGGATGCGCTTGCTTCTTTTACCCCGCCAATGCCGGTATCGGAGAGCGAAAGCACCTCGAATTTCCAGCGCTGATTTTCAGCGTAACGCTGATACATGCGGAATAATTGCGCAGCAAATAGCCCTGCCTCATCGCCACCTGTGCCCGCACGCACTTCGATAATTGCGTTTTTCTCATCGGCTTCATCTTTCGGCAAAAGCGCTAACTGCACCTGGCGGGTCAAATCAGGAACCTGTTTATCAAGTCCACGTAGCTCCTCCTCCGCCATTTTTTTCATTTCCGGATCGCAAGCGGGATCGGCAAGCAATCCTTGCATTTCACGACGATCAGCATTGGCTTTCTTGAGCAAATTGATGGAATCCACGATCGGCGTTAAATCAGAGAATTCCTTGGAATGTTTGGCATAATCCGAGCCGGCATCCGGGCGCGCCATCGCATCACGTAATTCGTCGTGACGCTTTATCAGCATCTCTAGTTTATCTTCAAGGTTCATTATGATTTCTTAATGGCTATCTTTGTAAGGTGCAAGCGCTGATATTAAATTGCTCAAAGCAATTTCTTCCTGGGTGCCTTTGTCTAAATCTTTAAGCAGCACTGCTTGCTTTTCAAGTTCAGCATCCCCAAAAATAACAGCAACTACAGCATTCGCCTTATTTGCTTTCTTCATGCGATTGCCGAGATTGCCCTTATAACCGAGGTCCACCGTAAAACCTTCATTGCGAAGCCACTGTGTAGATTTAAGCGCTTCTTTTTCAGCGGGACAACCGAGCGGTATCATGGCAATTGGCCGAGGTATTTTTATTTTTCCGGTAAAATCAATGAGTGAGGCAAGACGTTCAATTCCCGCTGCCCAGCCAATACCCGCCGTTGGCGCGCCACCCATCATTTCAATGAGACCATCATAGCGTCCACCGGCAAGCACTGTCCCTTGCGCACCCAGTAACTCTGTCGTGAATTCAAACACCGTGTGATTGTAATAATCAAGACCGCGCACGATGCGCTCATTGTGCTCATATAAAATACCCAAATCTTCAAGGCCTTCTTTCACTTTGGAAAAATAGCTTGAAGCATTTGGCGTTAAATGATCCATCATGCGAGGTGCATTCACGATGATATTGCGATCACCCTCATCTTTGGAATCTAGAATTCGCAGAGGATTTTTTGCGAGGCGCGTTTTGCTGTCTTCCGATAATTCTGTCTCATGAGCGCGGAAATATTTTACCAATGCATCGCGATAATTATTGCGGCTTTCCGTATCGCCCAACGTATTTATTTCCAATTTCACTTTATCATTGCCGAGCCCAAGCACTTTTAAAATCTGCGCACCAAGCGCGATAGTTTCTATGTCGCCAAGCGGTTCTGCAACGCCGAGCAGTTCAGCGCCTATCTGGTGAAATTGACGTTGGCGGCCTTTTTGCGGGCGTTCATAGCGAAATGCCGGGCCGGAATAGAAAAACTTGAGCGGCAAACTATCCTGCAGACTATTGGAAATAAAAGACCGAGCAATGCTTGCAGTGAATTCCGGGCGCAGGGTTAATTTCTCGCCGCCTCTATCTTCAAAACTGTAGGTTTCTTTAGTGACCACATCGGATGTATCGCCGAGTGTGCGGTGAAACACATCGCTGAATTCAAAAATCGGGGTGTTGATTTCGCCGTAACCATAGCGCGCAGCAACGGAGAGCGCCTGCTCAATGATAAAGCGGAATTTGCGTGAGTCTTCCGGAAGTAAATCGTGAGTACCGCGGACGGGTTGGAGTTTCTGTGACATATTAGGGCTACTTAAATATTGCTAAATCAATGCTTAGACTTTTTCGTAAGTCTTTTCAATATATTCAGTCACCATCTGCTGAAATTCCTGTGTGATATGCTCACCGCGCAGAGTCGCGGTTTTTTTGCCATCAACAAACACCGGCGCCACCGGCGATTCTCCGGTGCCCGGCAGGCTAATGCCAATATTAGCGTGTTTGCTCTCGCCCGGGCCGTTTACAATGCAGCCCATCACCGCCACATTCATATTTTCAACACCATTATATTTGGTTTTCCAGATTGGCATGCTGTTACGCAGGAAGGATTGAATATTCTCGGCCAGCTCCTGAAAATAGGTGCTCGTGGTGCGTCCGCAACCAGGGCATGAAGTCACCATCGGCGTAAAAGAACGCAGTCCTGTAGTTTGCAAAATCTCCTGCGCGACTATCACTTCTTGTGTGCGGTCACCATTTGGCTCTGGTGTCAGTGATACACGAATCGTATCACCAATTCCTTCCATGAGTAAACTTGCCATTGCAGCGGTAGACGCCACAATACCCTTGCTGCCCATGCCCGCTTCGGTGAGGCCTAAATGCAGTGCATAGCTGGAACGCTTTGCCAAATCGCGGTAGACATGAATCAAATCCTGCACGCGGCTTACTTTGCAGGAAATCACGATGCGGTCGGAAGCCAAGCCAATTTCTTCTGCCATTTTTGCGCTTGAAAGTGCAGAAACCACCAATGCTTCGCGTGAAACTTCTTCGGCGCTTTTGGGGTTTTTCAATTTGCCATTTTCATCCATCATTCTGGCAACTACTTGAGAATCGAGACTGCCCCAATTCACCCCAATGCGCACGGGTTTATTATTTTTAATGGCACATTCTACCATCTGCGAGAATTGCGCATCACGCTTATCGGCAAAACCTACATTGCCAGGGTTAATACGGTATTTGGAAAGCGCCTTCGCACAATCCGGAAAATCATTCAGCAACCTATGACCGTTATAATGAAAATCACCAACAATCGGCGCGAAACAATTTTGCTTATGAAGCGCCTCAACAATAAACGGCACCTCGCGCGCAGAATCCTCGTTATTCACTGTGATACGCACAATTTCGGAACCTGCATTTGCCAGCTCCAGAATTTGTTTTATGGTACCTTCTCTGTCGGCGGTGTCGGTATTGGTCATCGATTGCACCACAATCGGTGCATCACCACCTACGGAGACATTTCCAATCTGCACCTTATGTGTTTTATGACGTGTAACCATTATCTTGCTTCCAGATTGGCGTCTTTCAATTTGAAGAATAAGCCCATATCTTTGTCATTCATCAACTCGAACTTACCTTTTACCGTGACCATATCGTCGGTATATTCTATAGCTTTAACTGTCCATACATCAATGATTTCATTGGGCTCACCCGGCGGGCAGAATGGGCAGGTAGGCGTACGTTTGGCAAGCAGGAAATGCTGGAATTTATCTTTGGACTCAAGCGGCATGATGAACCCGCTCACCGTTAATGTTTTACCCACTAATGCTTTTACTTCTGGCGTGAATTTTGCACCATAATACCCGTCTTTTTTATCGACCGTAATTTTAGTTTTGAGCAATGTATGCCATATGGGATCCTTGGACATAGGCAAAGCATCCTGCGCTTTGCGTTCATCCAGCGGCTGAGTGGAGAACCCGCAAATGAGAAGAAATGAAATCAACAAAAAAGTGGTTTTTATCTTCATGTTTTATCTTCATGCGCCTTTGGAAATGACTTGTGCCACATTCACACGGTACGCCATAAAAGCAGGCAGAATCGCAGCAATTACGCTGATGGCAAGTGCGCCCAGTATAACACAAATTTCGTATGGGTGAATCACAATACCGGCGAGTGAAATATGTTTGGTCGTCTCAATCCATTTTTGCACACCATACGCAAAAACGTGACCTAAAAACACTCCGAGAACGGTGCCAATAATGCCAAAAGTCATGCCTTCGGTCATCACAAACGCAAATATCTTTGTGCGTGTTGCGCCTAAGCTCCTGAGCAGCGCAATATCGTAACGCCGCTCGTTTACCACATTAAATAACGTGATAAAAAATCCTGCAGCGGCAATGAGTATAAGCATCGCTCCAAAAAGCTGAATCGTATCACCGCCCACGCCTAAAATATGTACTAAACGCGCCATTTCAAAGGCTGGGCTTGCTGCCTGCATGGAGCTACTTTTATTCACCAGACGGGGTAAGCTCGCTGCCGCAAGCGGAGATTTGTAGCTGATGAGCAGCGCGGTTATTTCTTTGCCGGGATGTTCTTTTTTATATTCTACCTCTTCCGGGTTATCCGCATCGGGAACTTCATGCACGTGCCAAACACTTTCCACCGGTGTGAGCACAAGCCGGTCAAGCACTGTGCCCATGGGCGCCAATATTCCCACCACCGTATACGGAAACGCAGTATGCAAATCGTCACTATTTACCAGCCCATGTGCACCGACGATTTTATCGCCTAATTTCAGTTTATTAATTCTTGCTACTTCACTGCCAAGCACTGCTTCCATTGACGCTGAGAACGCCCTGCCCTGTGTGATTCGTCCGTTATAATGGGTGATGTAATCTTCATTCGTTCCAATGATTCTGTGACCGTTATAATTATCACCGAGCGCCAACGGAATTGCTGATTTAACCATGGGATTTTTTTCGAGTTTCTGCGCTTCTGGCAACGGTATATTTC
>JABDCC010000010.1:0-1712 GCA_013288335.1 Alphaproteobacteria bacterium | reverse complement strand
GGAAAGAATAAGCTGTATCGGGCTACCTTTGGCACCCACCACCAAATCAATGCCCGCTAAATCACCTTCAAAGCGGCGCTCCACCTGTTCGCTTACATGCAAAAGTGTGATAATAATCGCAATGCCAAGCGCAAGAATGAGCACGTTAAATAAATTACTGATTCCGTGATAGCGCAGATTTGCAAAGCTCAGTGAAAAAATATTCATTACATTCTCTCAAAATGAATAACGTTTTTGAAATGGGCTTTCACGCGGCTGTCATGCGTGGCAATTAGTAGTGCTGCGCCGGTTTCTTCGGCTACTTCTTTGATAATAGAAATCACCGATTCACAGCTTTTATCATCTAAGCTCGATGTTGGCTCATCAGCAATAATAAGCGGCGGACTGTGCAACACCGCACGTGCAATAGCGACACGTTGTGCCTGTCCTTGGCTGATTTTATGGGGAAGCACATCTTTGATTTCAGCAATGCCTAAAAGGCCAAGCAAATGTTCTGCCCAGATGGATTTTTGTTTTATATTAGCAGCAAATGAAGCAAGCATAAGATTTTCCATCACCGTTAGAGAATTCATCAGGTGCAATGTCTGGAAAATTACGCCGATATTCTGGCCACGAAAATGGTCGCGCTGCGCTTCGCTAAGTTTGGTAATGTCGGTGCCATTGATGATTATTTTACCACTAAAAACCGGCATAATTCCGGAGATGGCATAGAGCAATGTAGTTTTTCCACCACCAGATGCACCGGTAATCAAACACTGCCCCCCTTTTTTGAGTGAAAGCTTATCGAGGTTAATAACCGGCTTGCCTTCATACCCCATCGTTATGTCTTCAACTTCTAGCACGCTTCCATCCATCTTTTAATAAGCCTGGTTCCAAGTATCCCGTAATGTCTCTTGCATACACCGTCTTCATTCAGCATCACACTAAAGGGCAACGCCATGCTCTCATTACCGTATTTATCAAAAACTTCCTTCTCTTTGCCCTTCATTGTGATGATGTGAACATTAAGCGGCAATGTGGCGGGAAGAGGCCCGGCAGTCAAGTTTTCATCAAAAGAGATCACTTCAATAGTTAATTCATTGTTTTCTCTGGAAATTTCAGGAATTATCTCCATCTCACGGACGCAGGGCGGGCAGTCTGAGCGGTAAAAAACCTTGAGGAGTTGCTGGTCTGCGCCCTGTGCTATTGCACCTAAGGGAATAGCAGTAAGTATAAGCGCGATAAATATATTACGCATAGGTTTAATTTATCTGGGCTGATTTAATTTCAATACAGGGGCAAAATAAGGCGTATTTGAATATAATTTCTTATTTTGTTCCAGTTCAACAAAACATTTTAAGTTTCCGTTATTCAAACAACTTTCCCAGTCCTTATCCATGGACGAACGATTTAATACTTCCGGTGATTCTATGACATTTTCCGGAACAGGCTCGCGATCATACACTCCAAAATACCAGTACCCATATAAAATCATGACGCCGACAATCGAAATCCACAAAATTTTCCGGGAAGGAATATTCTTCTTTAATGAATTTTCCGGCACAAAATATTTGTTATCATTCCCTGCAGAAAGTTTATCGAACGCCTCGATGACCTCATCAGAATTTATCTGCAGATACTCCGAGTACCTTCTTATATACCCTCGCGTATAAGCGCTTCCTGGAAGTTCGGAAAGGTTGCCAGTTTCGATGGATTTTAAATATTTTGCGCGG
>JABDCC010000009.1 GCA_013288335.1 Alphaproteobacteria bacterium | reverse complement strand
AAGGCGCATGCTGGATTCTTTGCCACGGCGCAGCGCCACTGAGGGTTTGTCGTGGGGAGCTACTAATATGTCGGTATGGACAATTTGTGAAACCGGAATCACTGCCGGATATAACTTGAACAGGGATTCAATCTTTACCTGATCGCCGAAAAAAATAAAACGGACGTTATCGTAACGCCTGAGCGCAATGTCTGCGCCTTCTACAACGCAGGCTGGGGCGTTATCACCCCCCATAGCATCCAATGCAATAGTAAATATATGTGACAATGGAACCCCTAATTATTGAGTTTAAGGGTTATTTATTAACCTTGGATTTGGTCACCTGACGGCCGTTATAGTTGCCATCGGGTGAGACATGGTGCGGGCGTTTTAATTCGCCGGATGTCTTATCTTCCACAACGCTCACGGATTTCAGCGCATTGTGTGAACGACGCATTCCGCGGCATGATTTGCTGGTTTTCGCTTTAGGTACTGCCATGACAGATTCTTTCTTCTGCTATTTTATTGAATATATACAATGGTTTCAGAGTGTATTCCGCCCAAAAACGCATTTTTAGGTGCGTAGCCATACGCTAAATTTCAAATTACGTCAATAAAAACACTTGCCTTGCCGCATAAAATTAAGCCATAGGTGTGTTTATGTCAGACACATTAACCATCATACTTGCCAAGCCGCGCGGATTTTGCGCAGGGGTGGAGCGCGCCATCGAGATCGTCGAAAAGGCGCTCACCATCTACGGCCCGCCGATTTATGTGCGCCATGAAATCGTCCATAATAAATGGGTGGTAGAGGATTTACGCGCCAAAGGCGTGGTGTTCGTCGATGAAGTCAGCGCGATTCCCGATGGTGCCATTACCGTTTTTAGCGCGCATGGCATTTCAGAAAAAGTGGAAAATTCAGCAAAGCTGCGTGATTTGCCGGTTATTGATGCAACATGCCCGCTGGTAACCAAAGTTCACAAGGAAGCCCAACGCTATGAGGCAGAAGGCCGCGAACTTGTGCTTATTGGTCATGCCGGACACCCGGAAGTGGAAGGCACGATGGGACGGGTAAAGCAAAAGGTGCATATCATCGCGAATGTGGAAGATGTTGCATCGCTCGCACCGGATGCACCAGAGAATCTTGCCTACGTTACGCAAACTACATTGAGTGTAGATGATACGCGTTCCATTATTGATGCGCTGAAAGAGCGTTTTCCTACCATCAAAGGGCCTGATCTCCGCGATATATGTTATGCGACGCAAAACCGCCAGAATGCGGTGCGTGAGCTTGCCAAACATGTGGAGTTGATATTGGTGATTGGCTCTGTGAACAGTTCAAACTCTAGTCGCCTGCGCGATTTGGGAGAAGAAACCGGAGTTACTTCATACCTCATTGACGACGAAACCGCGATCAAGCCTGAGTGGCTCGCAAATATAAAAAGCATTGGTGTAACCGCTGGAGCTTCCGCGCCGGAAGTGCTGGTGGATAAGGTGATGTCACGCTTGCAGTCATTACGTCAGGCAGAGGTGGTGATGCTTGAAGGGATTACGGAAAATACCCGCTTCAAACTCCCGCCAGAAGTAACAGATAAGCCTTTTTTGATTGCTCCTGCGAAAGCCTGCTGACTTTCGCAATGAGCCTAACAACTTTGTCGACTAAAGATCATTTTCTTACTGAAAATGTTTCGTGGGACGTGGAGAAGTTCTATACGCTACTCCTGAAATACTGTTGCGATCTAAAAAGAGATTGCTATTATCCCGCTTCCCTCACAAAAGGGCGATTAGCTCAGCTGGTTAGAGCGCTACCTTGACATGGTAGAGGTCGCTGGTTCGAGTCCAGTATCGCCCACCACCCTAGGCCCTGCGGGCTTCGGGTGGCGCAGCCACCCTGAAGACGTACTTAGGCGTGGGAGTGTCCGCCGAAGCTTTAGCGTAGGCTGGACTTTATCCTATTTATTTGGGCTTTTGGGCTCTGCAAGTTGAAGGTTTATCTCTCGGCTGAAGAGCTTTTATTCACTCTATCGGGATAAAAAGTTCTAAAAATGTTTTTTCGTGTCACTAACAAACGGCCTAAAAGTGAATTATCCGGCTGCTTTTGGCTTTCTTCGTATAACTTCATCACATCTTCAACTACTTCTTTTGCAGGTATTGTATTATGGTTCAGACCTGGCTCAATACGGTGTTGCACTTTCAAGCCCTTTGCTTTTGCTATCTCCGCAAGTTCTTGGCCGTGTAATGGGTCCAGAAAATCGTCTGCACCACTATTAAAGATATATACTCCTGTTGTAGGAGATAAATTTGCTATGTGTACATCGGTTTGAAAAGGGTGTTTCAGTTTAGTTGCTATCGCTTGCGGAGAAATTGATATTATGTGTTTGGTTTGATGTTTTTGGTCATTAATATGCTTGTTTGCAAATTCCGAAGCTGCGCGAGCCATATTAGTAAAGGGGTTGCAAATCACAAGCTGATTAGGAGGGCAGCCTATAGCCGTCATTTTGTCGGCAGTCTCGGCTGCAAGTGATGCACCCAGAGACACGCCGCAGTTTATAATTTGGCCGGAAGGAATTTTTAAGTCCTCTTTTACGTGCTTGATTACGGCATCTATATCGCGAGAAAATGCTTTTGCACTGGAATTATATAGTTCTTTAGGCTTTCCTATGCTGTTGCCGTATCCGCGCAAATGCACAGCAGTAAACCCCGATCCGGTTTTTTCAATTTCAGAGAGAATTTTTAGATAGGCACGACGGTCATAATCAGGAGAACCTGCGTCACCCCAGTGCCCCATTTGCCCGTGATAAATGATAAAATGGGGTTTATGGGGTTCTGCTTTTCTTTCCCATATAGAAATGGTTGCGCCATCGGCAGTACGCAAACGTTTTTCCACCGTGCCTGTTCCGCGGAGTTCCATATACTCATCCGGATCTTTTATGGCTGCTATTCCCGGCGGGTAGGGTTGAAAAATAAGAGCATCCTGATTTAATCTGAGTCCTAAAAGAACAAGTGCATGCAGCCACTCATCCTGCCCTAGATCGTGCCCTGCCTCAATAAGCTTGCAGAGCGCCGTCTTAGGATAAATATTAGTATTAAGAAATGTTTTAAGATTATTGCTTATTTTCATTTCGTTGTTATCCCAAACATTACATCTTCAATCTGAATACTTCACTTGAAGTTATCATACAAAGCTTAAGAAATGATTAATAAAATCACTTATTGTCCACCTGCCACTTCCACGCGGTTTTGATGATATTTTTTATTTCAGTAATAATTTTTATAATCCTTCTTAAAACCACGAGTTAGCCATTTGTAACAAAAAGTTCACACTAATTTAACTATTACATGTTATAATTCCCGCAGTTATATGAAGTAATGGGAGGAGATTGTTATGGCTGGCATTCAAATACCAACGGAGCAAGCAACTTCAAATACACCACAATCAACTCGCAAAGCTTGGGTAAATGCGTATTGGGGATTGTGGGGCGGTAGTGTATTAGGTGCTTTAGCTTCACTGAAAACAAATGATTTTAAGACCAGAACAATTATTGGCTATATAGGCACTGCTCTTGGTGCATTGGGCGGTTATTTTATTGGTAAGAACTCTGGTGAGCGTATTGATGAACAGGCAAAAGTTACCGGAAAAACGGAAGTTAAAACGCCTACGTTCTGGAATTATAAATTAGGAAAAAGTTTGGTATTTAGCGCATTAGCAAGTGCTGGGCTTTACTTGTCTTCCAATATGTTTATTGCTAACTCACCTTTGACCGCTGGTTTGGCAAGTGGGCTTACCTTATTAGTAGGGGTAGGAAGTTTTATATATGGTGGTGTCAGCGGTAAGCAAGAAATGCGCGCTGATTATGATCGCGCAAGAGAAATAGAAAAAGGCGAAATGCAAAAATCTATTGTTCAGGAAATACAAAAATCACAATCTCCGCAGGTTGCTGCGGGTGCTTCTGAGCAAGTAAGCAAAACGAACTTTACTGCGACCGAGGGACGGCGTCGTGCTGCTGCGGAATCTGCTGTGCAGAATTCCGTTGTTTGAGAATTAAATAATTCCGACTAATCAGTTTTCAACTGCCACTTCCATGCGGTTTTGATGATATTTTCTATGCTGGAATGTGTTGGGGTGAAGCCTAATAATTTTTTTGCCCTATCATTATTAGCAATGAGTATCGGTGGATCACCAGCGCGTCTTTCACAGTAAATTTTATTGATAGGCAAACCCATAATCTTTTCGATGGCGGAAATGACTTCAGTAACGCTAATGCCTTTTCCGGTACCGATATTTACAGTGTATAATCCAGAATTGTTTATAAGATGCGCGAGTGCCAGAAGATGTGCGCTCGCAATATCGCTCACATGAATATAATCGCGTATCGCTGTGCCATCTTCAGTGTCATAATCATTGCCAAATACTGAAAACGATTTTCCGTGTATTGCAGCATCAATCGCAAGCGGTATGAGGTGTGTTTCGGGATTGTGCATTTCTCCGGTTTCACCTTCTGCGTCAGCTCCGGCTGCATTAAAGTAACGCAGTATCACCGCGTTTAAGCCTGATTTTTCTATTGCCTGTTCGGCGAGTGACTTACTTTTGCCATAAGGATTGATGGGATTGCAGGGGGATTCTTCGGTAATTGAAGCCTGCGCAATATTTCCATGCACCGCACAACTACTGGAAAAAATAAGGTTATTAATATTTTCCTGTTTCATTGCAGCAAGCAGACTGAGCGTACCTTCAACATTATTACGCATATAAAGTTTGGGATTTGCTACCGATTCTGCAACATTGATGAGTCCGGCGAAATGCATAACCGCAAGCGGGGAATATTCGCGCAATATGTTGGCGGCCCACTCGCTATCACATATATCACCTTGTTCTAATGCTCCCCATTTTACCAGACTCGCAAAGCCGTGACTGAGATTATCAATCGTTATAGGGTTGTAACCTGCTTGATGCAGAGCCTTGCAGGCATGGCTGCCAATATAACCTGCGCCGCCTGTCACTATGATGTTTTTATTCACCACTCTATAAAGCAACCTTTTCAAATTATTGCAATAATTGAAAACTATGGTTATGTTCATAAAAATCTCAAAGAAAGATGATATATGAAAATAGCGATAGCGGGTTGCGCAGGGCGGATGGGGCAAGTGCTTATCCGCAAGATTCTGGCAACACCGGGGGCGGAACTCGCCAGCGCCAGCGTGCGTGCTGGCAATAAAATGGTGGGGCAGGAAGTAGGCGTGTTTGCGCAAATCGCAACGCCGGACGTTATTCTTACCGCAAACCCCGAAGAGTTATTCATCAAGGCCGATGCGGTGATTGATTTCACCACGCCCGATTACAGCATAGAGCTAGCTGAATTTGCAGCAAGACATGGAAAAATTCTCGTATGTGGAACAACCGCATTGAAAGATAGCGGTCTTACTATCTTGAAAAAACACTCCAAGAAGGCGCGCATCATCTGCTCACCGAACATGAGCATCGGGCTTAACCTGATTCTGGGTTTGGTGGAAAAAGTGTCTTCGGTGCTAACGCCAGAGGAATGCGACATTGAAATCGATGAGATGCATCACCGTTTTAAAGTGGATGCGCCTTCGGGTACCGCTCTAACATTAGGTGCAGCAGCAGCGCGTGGACGCAATGTGCAGCTTACAGATGTTCGCACCGATTATCAGCAATCTAAACTTGGTGCGCGCAAAATCGGCGATATCGGTTTTTCTGTGCGCAGAGGGGGGGATGTGATAGGCGATCACACCGTGACATTTGCTTGTGCAGGTGAGCGTATTGAACTCGCGCATAAATCCTCCAACCGCGAGATTTATGCCACCGGTGCCATCCGCGCAGCACTCTGGGCAAAAGATCAGCCCAATGGGTTTTATACAATGAAGGATGTTTTGGGAATCTAAAGCATGGGTACGCGCAGGCACGCTGCCCCCTGAACAAAGTTCTATATCTCTAAAAAATCCACATGCCCGGTGGCGACATCAAGCACTGCGCCGAGGATTTTGACTTTACCATGATGCACAAGATTTTCAATCAAACGGCTGGAATTAGAAAGTTGACTTACCGATGCGAGCACATTGGCTTTAACGGCATGATCAAGTTTTTCGTCGTGCGTCATATTTGGCAATTGCGCGATGGAAAAAATATGCGGCTTAATGCGGCTTAGAATATCGTGAATATTTTCGGAAGAAACAGCCTGCGGATCTTCTATGTGATCAAGTGTCGCAGTCACTGCGCCACATTCCGTGTGCCCCATCACCAGCACCAGATTGGTTCCAAAGGTGCTGATGGCAAACTCAACGCTGCCGACAAGGGAAGGGGCTATAATATTGCCTGCAACGCGGATGACAAACAAATCGCCGATGTCCTGATCGAAAATAAGTTCTACCGGTGCGCGCGAATCCGAGCAGCATAAAATAATGGCTTTAGGAAACTGCCCGGTTTTCACAATCTCTTTGAGTTTTTTGAGTGAAGATTGTGATGATTGAATAGATTTCCCCTGCAGGAACCTGTCGTTGCCTGCCTTCAAATCTTCAATCACTTTTTTCTGGTCTAGGGCTAACACTAATTCAAACTACTGAATAATTTTCCAGGTTCCGTCCGGCTGGCGGCAAGCTTTGCCGTAAGCATTCTGGCTTTGTCCACCGACCACGATCGTCTGCTGATATTCGCGGCAATAAGTACCATCTGCCGTCTGATACGCAGCTTGTGGCACTACAGTACCTGAATTGCCGCTATCCGGGTTGCGCCAGGCAACAGCCTGACCGGTTGGTGCGGTCTCAAACGCTCTCTGGGCGGTTCTGTTAGCGTAAGCGGCGTCCGCTTGATCCAGTGATCTGCCGATAGAGCTTCCTGCGAGGCCGCCGATGATTGCACCGGCTGCTGTTGTTGCTATGCGTCCATTGCCGCCGCCCATGGTGGAACCAATAACCGCGCCACCAACACCACCGAGAACGGTGCCGATATCCTGCTTGGAAATTCCGCCTGTATCTTGTCCGGCTCCCGGAGGTGGGGGATTACAGCCTGCAAGCATGGTAGTAACCATAGCGATAGCAATAAATTTCTGGAGTTTCATAAATCTTTCCTTAAACTTGTAAATTAACGAAGGTGATAATAAATGTTATGTATCACTCTGTAGGTATGTTATCAATAGGTTCATCATTAAATCTTTATTAAAAATAATTCATCTTGCACACACATACACATCATAACCACGCGCATATATCTTACGGAGAAACCGGCCGGTTGATGCGGCTTGCCTCGCTGTTATCGCTCATTGTTGGTATTACGCTGGTTGCGTTTAAAGCGGTTGCATGGTCGATGACCGATTCACTCAGTATGATGTCATCACTGGTGGATTCTATATTAGATGTGATGGCTTCTACTATTAATTTTGTGGCGGTGCGTTATGCATTACAGCCGCCGGACAAGGAGCACCGCTTCGGTCATGGAAAAGCGGAAGACATTGCCACCCTTGCCCAGTCCACTTTCATTTGCGGCTCTGGCCTGTTCATTATTATAGAAGGCGTAAAGCGCATATTCATTCCGGAGCCGGTCTATAATAGCCTGATAGGTATCTTGGTGATGGTGCTTTCTATTGTGCTGAGTGTAGGATTGATTCTTTATCAGAATTATGTGGTGCGCAAAACGTCATCCACCGCCATTGCGGCAGATGCATTACATTACTTCGCTGATTTTTTAACGAATGTGGGTGTAATAATTGCTATTATTTTAACATCTGTATTAGGATGGAAAATAGCCGACCCGGTTATTGCACTTATCATTGCTGGTTATATTATTTACGGGGCATTTCACATGAGTTGTGGTGCTTTCCAGAATCTTATGGATCGCGAGTTTTCTGATGAAGATCGTGCAAAGATTAAAGCGATAGTCGCGCAGTATAATAATGTTGCAGGGCTTCACGACCTTAGAACCCGTAAGTCGGGTATTCATGGTTTTATTCAGTTTCATCTGGAGTTTGTAGATGAGAATATCAGCCTCAAAAAAGCGCATGAGATATCCGATGAAATAGAAGATGCGTTAAAGAACGTATTTCCCAATACCGAAATACTGATTCATCAGGATCCGTTGCATGGTGATAGGGATGAGCATCACCATCCGCACAAGCACTAATACCCCGTCATTATCCGATCAACCAGTTGCTTCACTGTTGGGATGAATCCATTGGCATAAAACGGATCTTCGGCAAATTTATAGGCGTTATGACCGGAGAACATGAGTTGGTTTTCAACATTGCCGTCATGCACAATCGCCTGCAGGGTTTTCTGGATGCAGAAACTGCGCGGGTCGGCCTTTTTACCGGTGGTAAAGTCATCCTTGTCTTTCCAGTTGCTGAATTTGCAATGGCTCAAGCAGCCCATACATTCAATCTGATCAACAAGAATTTCTTCGGCTTTTTCATGTGTCACAAATACCAGCGTAGAATCCTGAGTCTTAAGGGCTTCCACAAAACCTTTGGCAATATAACTGTCCGCACGTTCTTTGTCTGCTGGTCGTAAATATACAGGCCTTCCGCGTGCACCAACCGGTAATGCAGCAGAGAATTCAGCATCAGCAGCGGTGCGGTAATCCACTTGTCGTTCGTTGCGTTCGGTAAGCTCAATAATAAAATTATTACGCACCGCAGAAGAATAAAATCCGGTAGGACTGAAGCGATTCAGATATACATCGCCTTCTTTAAGCGTAAGTAATTTGCGTTTCCAGCTTTCCGGCACAGGGCTTTCTTTAGTGAGAAGCGGACGTGTTCCGAACTGGAAAGCGATGTTTCCGATTTCAGGATTGTCTAGCCAATGTTCCCAGTCTTTTAAGTGCCATGCGCCGCCTGCCATGATGATTGCAGTATCCTGCAATCCGCACTCATTCATGAATTTACGCAGTTCTACAACACGCGGATATGGGTCTTCCGGTTTGTTTGGGTCTTCACTGTTGGAAAGGCCATTGTGCCCACCGGCAAGCCATGGATCCTCATAGACAACACTACCAAGTAGGTGCGGAACTTTACTATAAGAGCGTATCCATAACGCACGAAACGCACGCATGGACGAAATAATCGGGTGGTAATATATATTATATTTTGCAGCGATCTCTGCTAGTTTGTAAGGCATGCCTGCGCCACAAGTTACCCCGTGTACCATTCCTTTAGAGCCTTCTAAAACCCCATGAAGGATACTTTCCGCGCCGCCCATTTCCCACAACACGTTCATGTGAATACGGCCTTTGCCACCGGAGATTTCATGAGCGATACGTGCTTGTTCTATGCCACCGATGATGCCGAATGCAACCAGCTCTTCATGGCGTTCGCGGCGGGTTTTTGTTTTATAGACTTGTGGTAATGCGTTGCCATTTTCGTCATACGTATCGGCATTCACACCTGAAAATGTGCCAATAGCACCCGCTGCCGCAAATGCGCCGGAGCTTGCTCCGGTACTAGCCGCTATGCCTTTGCCGCCTTCTATAATGGGCAGGACTTCCACACCGGAAATAACCACCGGTTTTAATTTATCAATAAATGCCATCAAAATTCCATAAATTCAAAATTTTAAGCAATAAAGGTTTCATAAATGAATGGCGCCACTATATTGACGCTTTGCCACAATGCAATATTTATATATAACCCTGAAACCTAAGATTTCTATGTATCCGCTAAAAATTCACCTGTATCGCAGATAATCTCATGTTAAAACGCTTTATAATTTTCTCGCTTTTCCTCTTATTTTCATCAGCAGTTTTTGCCGATGTTAATTTTCCCTCATCTTCACTTTCCATTATTACAGCGAGTGGTAAAGTTGATTTTTCTGTTGAAGTGGCAACCACTGAAGAGCAACACACCCAAGGGCTCATGTTTAGAAAAGCCCTGGCAATTGATCATGGAATGATCTTTGAATTCACAAATCCACAGCATGTTGACATGTGGATGAAAAATACCTTAATCCCGCTGGATATGGTGTTCATAAATAATGGTGGCATTATAACACAAATCGTAAAGAATGCCAAGCCCGAATCCACGGATATCATATCTTCTGGGCAGGACGCAAAAGCAGTGCTTGAGCTTATGGGTGGCGCGTGCGTGCATTATCATATAGAAGTGGGTGATAAAGTTGTTTATTAAATCTCAAAACATATGAAAATTTTACTCACCATTTTTCTCTCGCTCGTTTTTACCTCTGTTTATGCAGACGATACCCCTGTTATATATAGCAAAACCGTAATCAAGATAATCCCGTCAAGGCCGCGTGTATCTGCGGAAGCAACTGAGCAGGCAGAGAAAAATGACAATAAGAAATCCGCCTCTAATGTTATTAAAGATGCGGGTAATACTAAATCCAGCGACCTTTTTCCCGATTTAAAACGTGTCTCTAAAGAATTCACCGTGGAAGTGCGCCCGCTTAGTTTTCTGGAACAGAAAGACTTTATCTCCCATCAGCCTTTTACGGATAAGGAAGGTATGATGATGCTTATTGAACCTGCGCAAGTGGCTCAATTAAAATCGGCAAATCTTATTGGCAAGATAGATGTTTTGTTTGTCTCACCTGACGGAATCGTCGAAAAAATTGCTCCGGATCTGGTGCTTCCCGATCTGCTTGAGCCGATAGACAGCGAAAAGCCAGTGCGCGCTTTTATATTTTTAAAAGCAGGTCAGGCAAAAGATTCCGATATTGAACCCGGTGATTACATTGAAAATCAGTTGTTTAAATCCCACCCGGTTATTCTGCAATAAATCTTTCGTTATTCGAAGATACTATGGAGATTGCCCTTTGGTTATGATATTGCTTAATTTATGCAAGCTAATCAAAAAACCCCTATGACGACTAATAACAAAGACATGTACCATGCTTTTGCAATCTCTGCTTTGCAGGAAGCGGAGCATGGTAATGTGAACGCGGAATGTACCATTGCAGATTGTTATATGCTGGGCAGGGGATTTGAGCAGAATTTTCCTAAAGCGGTCTTGTGGTATCGCAAGGCTGCTATTGCCGGGAATGCATACGCGCAACGGCGCTTGGGTGATATGTATGCCAACAGCCTGGGAATAAAACAAAACTACGAAGAGGCGCTTAAATGGTATCGGCTTGGCGCCAATAACGCCGACACTGGCGCTCGGTTTCGCCTCGGGCTTATGTATCATATCGGTCATGGGATTGATAAGGATTATACCGAAGCATTTCGCTGGAAACTTATGGCAGCAGAGCAGGGCTATTTTGCGGCGCAATTCTCAGTTGGCTTAAGCTGTGCAAATGGGCTTGGCACTAAACAGGATAGTGCAGCAGCGCTTGAATGGTTTTACCGTGCAGCAGAGCAGAATCACGCTATGGCGCAATATAGTGTGGGGCTTGCCTATGAACATGGCGACGGTGTAGCTCAAGATATAAACGAAGCATTTAAATGGTATAAACGTGCGGCTTATAACGATGATTATTTAGCACAGGTAAATCTTGCGGTGATGTATTTAAATGGTCTCGGTGCGCCCAAAAGTGATGCGCAGGCTTATATGTGGTTTTCAGTGGCGGCAAGCCAGCAGGATTTATTGGGACTCAATAAAGAACAATATAAATCTTTAAATCACACGATTTCACCGGAACGAATAAAATTTCTTGATGAGCAGGTGACGACATTGCGTTACCATATTGCGATGCGAAAGCCGGTGAATTTATTTTCTATGGCGATTAAAAAAGCAGAAAATGCAAAACCATGAGAGAGAATCATCCTATTCGCTTAGGCGTGAATATTGATCATGTGGCAACTATCCGCAATGCGCGTGGCGGTATGCACCCCGATCTTATTAAAGCAGCGCTCTTAGCTGCAGAAGCAGGGGCTGATGGCATCACGGCGCATTTGCGTGAAGACCGCAGGCACATCCGCGATAATGACATTTTGCAGCTCATGAAGGAAAGTAAATTGCCATTAAATTTAGAAATGGCAGCGACCAAAGAAATGCTTGCTATTGCTTTGAAGACAAAACCCAATGCGGTATGCATTGTTCCCGAAAAACGCCAGGAGGTAACAACCGAGGGCGGCTTAAATGTGCTTTCTAACAAAAAACTCCTGCAAAATTATGCGCGGCAGTTAAAAGATGCGGGTATTCGCGTTTCGCTGTTTATTGATCCGATGAAAGAGCAGATAGAAGCAGCACGCGAAGTGGGTGCAGATATTGTGGAACTCCACACTGGAAAATATTGCGAGGAAGTGAATATCGCGCAAGCCAAAGAGCTCAAAAAAATCCATGACGCAGCTATTTATGCGACGAGTCTTGGTTTGGAATGTCATGCGGGACATGGGCTTACATTTGATACGGTTTCTTCCATTGCGCATATTCCCGAAATCGTTGAATTAAACATCGGCCATTTTTTGGTAGGCGAAGCCGTGTTTATGGGGCTTGCTGATGCTATTCGCAAAATGAAAAAACTGATGCAGGCGGCACGCGCATGATCATTGGTATTGGCAGTGATTTAATCGACATACGCAGGATTGAAAAATCCTTCGCACGTTTTGGCGAGCGTTTTGAAAAGCGCGTGTTTACGAAAGTTGAAATTGCGAAAGCCAACACGCGCGGTGACAGAGGGCACAAAACAAGGGTTGCAACATTTGCAAAACGATTTGCTGCCAAAGAAGCATTTGCCAAAGCCATTGGCACGGGACTCGGGCAGGGTGTTTCCTGGCAGGAAATTTCGGTCGAGAATTTACCCTCGGGCGAGCCAACTTTGCGCATTTCTGGCAAGGCCGAACAGCATGTAAAACGGCTAACACCTGCTGGCATGAAAGCAAGCATAAAGCTGTCGCTTACCGACGAATACCCCTTCGCCCAGGCTTTTGTAATACTTTCGGCGGAATAAGTTGGGGAATTTAGAAGTCAAGAATACGGGAAGTCGGAAAATATTCTCGTATTCCCGCATTCTCAAATTCCAGACTCCTCTTGCTTTGTCATAAAACTTTCACCAAATCTTCATAAAACCGTAATAATTTCTGAGGAGGTATGTGGTATGCTACTCGGACTATTTTTGTATATTTTTTAAAAATACACAATACAGTTAGTTAGTCAGCCTTTTAAACAAACTTTTTATTTATTTACTTACTTTTATTAAAATCAAAATCATGGAGACACAGACAGTACAGATAAAAATCGCAGACAAAACAATTCGAATAGCCATATATATTTTTTTTATAGCATTCGTAATTAACTTAATTAGTTTTGCATTAGGTTTTAGAACCCTAATTTTTATAGCAAAACTAGCCCAAGCTGGTGCCGCTATTGTTCTTATATATAAAGTGGCGTCGTGTATTTATAAAACGTATAAAATACCGCGAATACCAAGTATATTCGTCGGTGTAATGAGCACAGTTTATATAATTGTTGCACTTTTTTTTACAGCTTAATTCGTACTGACTGACTAACTAACTGATTGGCTCCGCAAGGGGCCATTTTTTTGCCCGGAATTTGGTGTGGTGGGTTTGTGTCATACCGCACTTGTTGCGGTATCCAGTAAAAAATAAGGCTAGACCCCGCAACGCGCTATGCTTGTGCGGGGTGACAAGTATCAAACATGCCCGCGCTTCAAATATTGCTCTGACTGCATTTCGTTCAGGCGTGAGATGGTGCGTTCGAATTCAAATTTTCCATCGCCTTTGGCATAAAGCTTATCTGGAGATGCGGCCGCGGTGCAGATGAGTTTTACATTATGATCGTAAATCGTATCAATAAACGTCACAAACCGGCGCGCTTCGTTGCGTTTTTCCGGCGATAATTCGGGGATGCCACTGAGCAGGACTGTATGGAATATTTGTGCAATAGCCAGATAATCAGCAGCGCCTAAAGGTTTTTCACAAAGTTCGGCAAAGGTAAATTTCGCAATGCCGCCGTAACTTTCGCGCACTTTCAATTCACGCCCCTGCACCTCAATCACCTGCGATTCCGGCTCGCGACTATGAATAAGCTGCGCAAAACTTTTTTGCAAAATCGCCTCGTTCTCGGCATTAAGTGGGCAGAGATACACTGATTGCATCGCCTGAATCTGTTTCATGCGGTAATCAAATGGCGAAGCGAGTTCCACCACTTCCATGCGCTCATAGATGAGTTTTACAAAGTCGAGAAACTTCTCACGCTGTAACCCGCCGAGATATAAATCCTCCGGCTTGCGGTTAGAGGTAATCACAAAGGTCACGTTATCTTCGAGCAGCGTGGTAAATAATTTGCTGAGGATCATGGCGTCGGCAACGTCGGTCACCTGAAATTCATCGAGGCAGAGCAATTCAATTTTTTCGCTGATCTCTTTTGCGGCGCTTTCCAGCGGAGTATCATCTTCAATTTTGCGAAACGCATGAATCTGCGCATGTACCTTAATCATGAGCGCGTGAAAATGGATGCGTTTTTTCTTGTCCAGTGGCACGGTATCAAAAAACGTATCCATGAGCAGTGACTTGCCGCGCCCGACATCACCCCAGATATAAATACTACGCGGATTTTCAGGTTTTTTAAAAAGCCGCGTAAACCATCCGCGCTTCTCCTGAGAGGTTAACTCGTCATATAACTCCTGCAAATGCTCAACCACGCGCCTTTGCGCCTCATCGTCACTGAGTTTGCCGTTTTTTACATATTGTTCGTAAACGTGAGTAGGATCAGTTTGCTGTTGAATAGAAAAAAGCATATGCGATAAGACTATATGGAAATAATACGGACAAAAAATAAGCTCACTGACGCTATACGGTCTTTGCGCGCTGTTGGCAAGACTATTGCCTTGGTGCCGACCATGGGCGCGCTTCACGGGGGGCATATTTCGCTTGTGGATCTGGGTTTGCAAAACGCTGATGTGGTGATTGCCACGATTTTTGTGAATCCCACGCAGTTTGGCCCCAATGAAGATTTCTCCAAATATCCGCGCACCGAAAAAGAAGATGTGGAGAAACTGGGGGCTGCGGGTACTGTTATTGCCTATATCCCCGATGTTTCGCAGATGTATGAGGATGGAGCGCAAACGAGCGTGCATGTAGGCAAAATCGGCAGTGAATTGTGCGGAGCCGTGCGGCCTGGGCATTTTGATGGGGTTGCGACTATTGTTACCAAACTCTTTATGCAAACCACACCCGACGTTGCTATATTTGGCGAGAAAGATTACCAGCAGCTTTATGTAATTCGTCAGGTTACGCGCGATTTGGATATTCCGGTAAAAATTATTGGCGCGCCGATAATGCGTGAGGCAGACGGGCTGGCGATGTCATCACGCAATCGTTATTTAAGCGAGTCTGAGCGTAAGATTGCAGCTACTTTGAACGTAATTCTAAAACAGGCTATTGAGCAATTGCACAAAGACAAAAATATCCAGAAAATTTTGGAAGCGGCGAAAGAAAAATTACTGGCTGCGGGATTTACCAAAGTGGATTATGTGGAATTGCGCGATGCCAAGACATTGGCGCCGGTCACGGAAATAAAAAACGAAGCACGCTTGCTTGCGGCCGGCAATATTGGTACAACCAGACTCATTGATAATATGGGAATTACATTATGAACGAAGCCGAAATACTCAAGGAATTTACTGATGCGGAAGCCATTTTAAAAGGCCATTTTATACTTTCATCGGGTTTACATAGTGACACCTATTTGCAATGTGCACGGGTGTTGATGGATGCTAAACGCGCAGAAAGATTATGCGCCGCACTCGCCGCAAAAGTGAAGCAACAATTCCCCAATGTGAAGTTTGATTTGGTAGTAGCACCGGCCATGGGTGGAGTGGTGGTTGGTTATGAAATGGGTCGCCAATTAGGTGTTCCTTCTATATTCTGCGAGCGCGAAAACGGTGCCTTTACTTTTCGTCGCGGCTTCGGGATTGAAAAGGGCAGCAAAATTCTGGTGGTAGAAGATGTGGTGACAACTGCAAAATCTTCCATCGAAACGATAGATTGCATTAAAGCGCATGGCGGCGAGGTGATTGCTGAAGCAAGCCTGATAGACAGAGGCGAAGGCGCAAGGGGTTTACCAATTCCGCTCATCTCACTGCTTAAATTAAATGTTCCGGCCTTCCAGCCGGACGCACTGCCCGAGCATTTAAAAAATATTCCGGCGGTAAAGCCTGGTAGTCGTTGGTTAAAAACGGCTTAGGTTTCGGGAATCAAGAGTTTGAGAATACGGGAATATTTCTCGACTTCGTGATTCCTACTACTTCGTCACAAAACTTTCACTAAAACTTCATGAAACCTTAATAATTCTGGGACGTGTAGTATGGTATATTATGCGGACTATTTTTGTACCTAGCTTATTAACAATAAACATAAATATAAATATAAATTTATTAGTAAACTTAAATTCAATGCTTATGGCTAAAAACAAAAAGGAAGAGGAAAAAACAGACAATTATTTACAAGAGTTACGAAAAAAAGGACGGCTTTATGGTAGGATATCAATCGCATTTTTATTATCAGGGAATGTAATGATATTTGTTCCGATCTCCTCTAAAGTAATTCTTTGTTTGGTAGGCGGCATGGGGCTTGTGGGCTTTATAAGCTTCACCATTATGTGGATTATCAAAGCGATTGAGATCAGCAATTACAAACGCCTCGACATTCTTTAACTTTATCGTGTTTTTTCTCGACTAGAATCCTTGCCAGTTGGCAGGGATTCTTTTTTTGTGCAGAAGGTGTGGGTGTTTTTTGTCACAAAACATTCACCAAATCTTCATAAAACCGTAATAATTTCGCGTTTATATTATGCTATAGTAGATCTGTTATTTTTATTTATAAAATTACCAACTCTATCATATAAATAATAAACATTAATTAAGTATTAATCAGTACATTTTAAATTTTAAGAAAGATGAAAACAACAAATGGAGCACCGCTCAAACAAGGAGTAACAAAAGAACAAATTGAAACACTGGTTTATTGGGAAAGATTTCGTATGCTTGCAATGAGTACAGCCACCTTATTGGCTACTCTGGGGGGCATATATCAGTCATTCTGGTTTATCATTGCTGTTCTTGTAGCATTTACTTTAGTGGCAAAACTTTACTATATCCCAAGGATTAAGGCGATTAGACAAGAAATCGGCTTAAATCACTTGCTACAAAAGTAACCAGAGTTTGCTTGCCTTGTACAACCTTCCCGGACCATAAATTCGGGGAGGTTGTTTTTTGTTCAGAATTTTGTACATCAATACTCCTCAAACTCCCGACCGCGTTCATATTCTTCTTTTATCAGCAGTGCCGTATGCGACTCAGTGTAAAACATTTCCTCAATCGCATCTTTGATGTAAGCAGCAGCCTGGGTGTAGTCTTTCATACCCACCAGCATATTGCTTTCGGAATAATGGGCGAGCCGCAACAGTAGGCTGCATAAGAGTTCATTTACCTTCTTAATATAAGCAAGCTTGGTGGCGGCTTCTTCATATTTATTGTGGCTGATATCCATGCGAATAGTATATGGGAATATTCCCTTTTGTCAATTAGTGCTCGGGCGATGAGTTAAAACTATTGCTGAAAAACAATATTTTGCTAGTATCCCACTTCTTTGAACATCCCCATTAAAATTACCATGACCGCAAAAACTGAGAATGATATCGCAAAAATGAGCTTTGAGCAGGCGCTCAAAGAGCTTGAGACCATTGTGCGCAAACTTGAAGCCGGTCAGGGTGAGCTCGAAAGCTCAATTGCTGATTATGAGCGCGGCACAGCACTTAAAGAACATTGCCAGAAAAAACTCGCCGATGCCAAAATGAAGGTTGAAAAAATAATCATACAATCCGATGGCAAGATTAAAACAGCCGCCTTTGATGAAGAAAAATAACAGGAGACGAAATGGATAAATTACAGATCGCATTGCAAGAAGTATCAGAGGCACTCCAAGAAAAAATGGATTCTCTTTTGCCATCCGATGGTGAAGAAGATAGTGGCAATACTGTTATTGCATTCAAACCGACGAACGACAATGTGCAAACCAGCTCCTCACCGATTGGCGGCGAAGACACCGTCATCAAAGCCATGCGTTACTCCGCGCTTTCCGGCGGTAAACGTTTGCGCCCATTCCTCACCGTTGCGTGTGCTAACCTGTTCGGCGTAGGCAGAGAGACCTCTTTATATACAGCTGCTGCCATCGAATTTATTCACACCTATTCACTTATCCATGACGATTTGCCTGCGATGGATGATGACGCCATGCGCCGCGGCAAACCAAGCTGTCACATTGTGTTTGGCGAAGCGGCTGCGATTTTGGCAGGTGATGCTTTGCTTACCTTTGCATTCCAGGTGTTATGTGATGGGCGTACCCATGCTGACCCTGCAGTGCGTTGCGAACTGATTCGCACTTTGTCTCTTGCTTCAGGTTACCGCGGAATGGTCGGCGGTCAGATGATGGACTTAGAAGCAGAAAATAAAAAACTGAGCATTGATGAAATCATACGTCTGCAGCGTCTTAAAACCGGCGAATTATTTGCCATGTCCTGCGAAGCAGGGGCTATTCTTGGCAAAGCCGCAAGAATGCCGCGCAATGCGTTGCGTGGCTATGCGCATGATATGGGGCTTGCGTTCCAGATAACCGATGACTTGCTTGACGCCGAAGGAACGCGCTCGGAAGTAGGCAAGGAAGTGAATAAAGATAAACGGGCAGGGAAGGCGACCCTTGTTTCGGTACTTGGTATTGAACGCGCACGCGAACAGGCAAGAATACTTGCTAACCAGGCGATAGGCCATCTTGAAGTGTTTGATAAAAAAGCCGATGAACTGCGCGCGCTTGCAGAATTCGTGATTGCGAGAAAGAGCTAAGGCTTTTAATGGCGTAAGCTTTCTGAACTTTCTGCTGCGTGGAATTTATCCAGCGCCTCCTGAGTTACATAGCTTGTGTTGCGTGGCTGCAAGCCCACGGAGTGGCTAGGCGCTATACTCGGACGGTTTTCTGTCTTCACTGTATGTTTGCCAAGTACTGCCAAAGTGGGACGATTGCTTTTTAGTGCTTCATTTGCAAACATTTTTCGCCTGTTGCGCGTTTCAGCCTCACTCCACTCATAACCGGTGTAACCACCTTGCTGATAAGCTTCGTTAGAGAATTTTTCTCTATCCACCTTCATGCTTTCTTCTGCAAGTTTTTCGCGTTTTTCATCTCTGAATGGTTGTTTGAGCAGCGCGCGCTCTACTTCGTCTGTTCCCTGATAAAGCTCTTTCCATGCCGCTTTTATTTTAGAACCATTCAACGTAAATAACGAGCCTACCATTTTAACCGACCCGCCTAACCAGCGATCAATAGCTATATCACTTCTTGAAGTATCAAGGAATGCGGAGCCGACATCAGTCTTAGCCATGAAGTATGGAGTATAGGCCAACGAAGCATTGGCATAGACATAAGGGAATTTTGCCGCTTTTTTAGGATCTACATTCAATACTTTACCAAGAGTTACACCATCTGCTCCTGTAATTTTAGACAATCCTGTTCCAGCTTTGAAAGAAACAAGACCAACCTTGTTGGCGATTCTAGTGTACCAGGGCGTGCCGCCATTAGGATAAAATGTTTTATCATTATAGGAATCAATGCGCTCTTTATTATAAAACGGATTGGGGACTTCATTGGCGCTGCTCTGATTGATGACATCAGTATCTTTCGTGAAATATGCTTTTTCCGGATTGTTACTTAGTTTTACCGGGTAGAACTTTCCATTATCTGCCTGTCCTACAAGTATGGATTCGGTTTCCGGATTAATCGCATGGCTGCGTGATTTACCTTGTGGAGAGCGAATAAGCGCAAAAATAAAGGATGATGGAATCATGTAGAACATCACCTTAATAGTCGTGCGCACTACATAATTAATGCTGTTTATTATTTTGCTGCCTATGGATTTTGCTGCTCCGCCCATCGTAAGTTCCGGATCAATACGCGGTATAAGTTTTACCTTACGATCACCATGCCACCAGTTCTGTAATCTCATTTCTATATTGCTGTATGCATCGCGGAACATTTTGGTTCCTACGTTATACACACTGAAACGCCCCATTAAATCGAGCATACCTTCAAGCTGGTAATCGCCGATGACTTTACCTTGCTTATCTACTTTTAAGCTGCTGCCCATTACGTTATTGTCAAAATCAAATTTGAAGCCCGGACTGATTTTGTTAATGGCGCCTCTCTGCCATTTCATGTAATAGCTGTAAGGTATCGCAACGGCCATATCTTCACCCGCTGCATAGGTGATACCTTTAAAAATATTTACGAACAGATCTTTCAGGCCACCGGGAACGTCAATATGCCCGTTCTTCATCCATGTTTTTCCGGCATTTTTATCGAACAATCCGATAAAATAACGCGACATGTAATCGGAAAAACTCATAGCCGCGAAGTCGAATGTTACGGAAACCGCTTCATGTCCGAGGCTTCGGCCTTTAATGGTTTCACCGGCAGCATTTTTATTATAGCCGTAACTTTTTGTATCACGGAAAGTTACTGCCCTGATGGCTTTGTCTTTGTCGCCATGGTTAAATGCCCTAACAAAGAATTTAATTGCTTCACCGGCAGTGCTATCAATGCCCTTAATGACATATTGTAAAACACCATGCGGATTTTTAGGGTCGTAATTTTTAAGTGCAGTGGTACCAAAAATCTGTGCTGCGCCATAAAACGCCGCGCCGATTACACCACGTGAAACCGAGCGCATTGCCAAGCGGCCACTATAGCTCTCGCTCCATTTTTTAGTTTGCCAGTGATGTTCGAACTGAGGTGACCAGATGCGTTTGAAGTAAACCGGATCAGTCGTGGTTATGCCATATTCATTGAGCCAGAGTTTGCTGTCAGCCAGTGAAGGAGTTTTCAAGGATTCCATCGCTTCTTGTGCCAGGGATTTTGTAGCCGATTTACCATACGAACCAAATTCCGCCGAGTCAGAAACCTTGGCAGATGTGCTTTGCAAATTCAGCTCTTTTGTAGGGTCTGAAGCCAATGTGGAACTTTCTCATTTTGTTATTTTAAAAAGGCACGTCAAATAAATCTGGTATGACATTAAATAATATACCATTTTTTGCTCCTATTTTATATTAAACTTTTGTGACAAATTTACGGAACAAGTAGGGCAATATTTTTACCGGGTAATTTTCTATATGTAAATAAATAATCATTATAATACAGTATGATAATAATTATGATTCGAAAGATGTAAATGCGCTTTACAAAAACCCGGATAAACCATAGAAGCTTTTGGTATTATGAATCTGTTTAATGAAGTAAAAATAGAAATTACCGATATTCTCAAGAAATTGCAGGAGGATAGCTTACTTCCTGCGGGTATTTCTTTGGATGCGGTTGACTTGATGCCGGCACGGGAAAAAGGCCACGGCGACATGGCGACTAACGCGGCTATGGTGCTAGCCGCCAAGACTGGCAAAAAACCCAGAGAATTAGCGGAAATATTGGTTGAACGTATAAAAAATATAGCGAGCGTAAAATCGGTTGAAATTGCAGGGCCTGGGTTCATTAACCTGAGTTTTTCAACATCTTTCTGGCAGAAAATTATTCCGGCGATCTTAAAAGAAAAAACCCATTACGGCGATTCTTCCGTCGGCAAAAATCAAAAAATCAACGTCGAATATGTCTCTGCTAATCCCACTGGTCCTATGCATGTTGGTCACGGACGCGGTGCAGTATATGGTGATGCTTTGGCGCTGCTTCTTGGTAAAGCCGGGTTTCAGGTCACCAAGGAATATTACATCAATGATGCGGGCGCACAGGTAGATAAACTTGCGTGGGCGGCTGCTTACCGCTACTTACAGGCGCTCGGAGAAGCGGTTTCCGAAGAAACTATCGCAGGATTTTATCCCGGCGATTATTTGATTCCTGTCGGTGAAGCGCTCAAAGTAAAATACGGCGATAAATTTGCGCAGAAAAATGCGCAAGGCCAATATGAATTAAAGCCTCAAGAAGAATGGCTGCCACAAATACGTCAGTTTACGATTGAACGCATGCTGGATCTTATCAAGGAGGATCTGCGTCACCTTGGCATCGTGCATGATGTTTTTACCTCTGAACGCAAATTAACTGAGCAGAATTCTATTCAGGAAACGTTAGATATTTTAGATCGCAAAGGCCTTATTTACACCGGCGTTCTTGAGGCGCCCAAAGGTAAAGCCCCTGAGGATTGGGAACCACGTCCGCAAACGTTGTTTAAATCCACTGAATTTGGTGACGATGTGGATCGTGCAATAAAAAAATCAGATGGTAGCTGGACGTATTTTGCACCCGATATTGCTTATCATTATGACAAAATAAAACGCGGTCATAATTTACTGGTGGACGTACTTGGGGCAGATCACGGTGGATATGCCAAACGCATACAGGCGGCGGTAAAGGCACTTACGGACGGTAGCGCAAAGCTCGAAATAAAATTATGCCAGATGGTCAATCTGATGCGCGGCGGCGACCCCGTTAAAATGTCAAAACGCAAAGGCACGATTATTACGGTGCGTGAAGTGGTGGATGAAGTGGGGAGCGGTGTGTTTCGCTTTATTATGCTCACCCGAAAAAACGATGCGATGCTTGATTTTGATTTCGAAAAAGTCACCGAACAATCCAAAGATAATCCGGTGTTTTATGTACAATATGCGCATGCACGTGCAAAATCGGTTTTGCGCACCGCACATGAAGAGCAGGGAGTTGCCTGGGCATTTTCTGAAAGCCCAACCCATGAGCAGCTTGCATTGCTTACGCATCCTGCGGAGCTTGATATATTGCGGCTTATGGCATCTTTTCCGCGTATTGTAGAAGCTGCAGCTACTGCTTATGAGCCTCACCGGATTGCATTTTATCTGCATGAACTTGCAGCGGAATTTCATAGTCTCTGGAATCTTGGTAATGGGGATGTTACGTTGCGCTTTATTCAAAAGGACTCTGTTGATATAACAGCAGCAAGACTTGCGCTTGTTCGGGCTTGTGCTACGGTAATAGCGTCCGGACTTGCGGTACTTGGGGTAGAACCATTAGAGGAGATGCGGTAATGGCAGAAAATGATTTAGATGATGACCTGAATTATGCTGACGATGAAGAGCAGGAAAGCGGTATATTCCGTTGGGTTCAGGTAGGAATAGTGTTCCTTGCACTCGCAGGCTTTTTTGGCCTTGCCTGGTATGCATATAAAAGCGGCGAAGAAGTAGACGAAAAATCCATTGAAGTCATTAAGGCTGACACAACACCGGTAAAAGAAGCTCCGGCTAATCCCGGCGGCATGCAGATTCCTAACCAGGATAAAACCGTTTATAATCTCATCAATGGCGGCAAAACTGACAAACCTGTGGTAGAGCGTATTCTTCCGGCAACCGAAGAACCGATGCCTCGTGATGGTGAGACAGAAACCTGGATGAATGATAAACTTAAAAATAAAACTATGGCCGAGGCAGATACTGCTAATGCTGCTCCTTCCGCACCATCTCCGGCACCTGCAAAAGATGCAGATGCACCGCTTGCTCCGATAAGTGAGCTTAATGCAGATGGTACTAAAAAAGAACAATTCAATCCTGCAAAAGAAGTGGCAAGCGCTGTAGTTGCTCCTGTTCCTGCAACTCCTGCACCTGCTGCTCCGGCACTCGCCGCGCCTGTTGCAGCACCAGCTCCTGCTGCGGAAGTTACCAAAGAAGCAGTGAAAGAAGCTGCTCCGACTCCTACACCAGTGCCAGCAGCCGTAAAACCTGCGGAAACTAAATCTGTTGCAGAGCCTCCTGCTGCCACTTCTGCAAAATTACCTAAAATACGCGTACAGCTTGCTGCCTATAAAAGTGAAGCCGATGCCAAGAAAGACTGGACTAAAATCAGCAAGAAATTTTCCAACGAATTTGCTGGCAAGCAGGATTATATCGTGCGGGTTGATTTAGGTGATAAAGGTATTTTTTATCGTTTGCAGGTAGCGCCGTTTGATTCAAAGAATGCCGCAGAAGATTTCTGTAAAACTTTGAGTAATGCAAATCAGGGCTGTTTGCTTGCGAAGGATAAATAGTCTTGGCAATCCCCAAAGCTGGCATATTTGGCATTGAAGGGCTGACGCTCAGTGACGATGAAAAGCGTTTCTTTACTAAGTTAAATCCGCTCGGATTTATTTTGTTTGCGCGCAACTGCGAATCCCCTGAACAAATCAATGCACTCACGACTGAACTTAAAAAACTATTCAAACGCAATGATGTGTTGATTTTAATAGATCAGGAAGGCGGGCGCGTTGCGCGTCTTAAACCACCGCATTGGCGCAAAGTCCCACCAGCCGGTTATTTTGCGAGTATTGCCGATGGTTCCATTTCAGATGCGCAACGCGCCGTGTATGCCAATGCGCGACTGATTGCGCGTGAGCTTTATGAACTGGGAATCAATGTAGATTGCGCACCGCTTGCCGATGTGCCAGTGCCAAGCGCACATGATATTATTGGTGATCGTGCATATGGTGATGATCCCTATCAGGTGAGTATTCTTGCCGAAGCTATGGCGCGCGGATTACTTGATGGTGGTATTTTGCCGGTACTCAAACATATTCCCGGGCATGGAAGAGCTAATTCCGATAGTCACGAGGAATTGCCAGTGGTGTATGAAACACTCGCGACAATGAAAAACACCGATTTTGTTCCGTTCAAGGCGCTTTCTTATTTGCCGCTCGGCATGACGGCGCATATTTTATACACAGCAATTGATGAGAATCTACCTGCCACGCTTTCGCCAACCGTAATCACACTCATACGTGATCAATTGGGGTTTGATGGGTTGCTTATGTCGGATGATTTATCGATGAAAGCACTTAGGGGGCACATCGGAGACTTAGCCAAAATGAGCATTGATGCTGGTTGCGACATCATACTGCATTGCAATGGAAAAATGTCTGAGATGGAGCTGATAGCAGAAACATTACCACTCATGAATGACATAGCGCTAAAACGCTTACGAAACGCAATAATGCAGTTAAAACCGCCAACGGAATTTGATTACGAGTCCGCTGAAAAAATGATAAGCGCTTAGCATGGAAAGTTTTATTGAAATATCGGCTTTTGTAATACCGCTGATTATTGCAATCACTATTCACGAGGCGGCACATGGGTTTGTTGCCGATAAACTCGGTGACAGAACTGCAAGAATCATGGGTAGAGTGAGTTTTGATCCGCTAAAACATGTCGATATATTCGGCACGTTAATTATGCCTGCCGTTTTGTTGCTTTCCCATTCACCATTTTTGTTTGGTTATGCAAAACCTGTTCCGGTAAATTTTTCTAATTTAAATAAACCGCGCCGCGACATGTTTTTGGTGGCTGCAGCGGGCCCCGGCATTAATTTAATTCTGGCGTTTTTAAGCGCGCTTGCCTTGCATATGGATTATTTTATATCACAGGAGCAGGCTCCGTGGACCTACATGAATCTTTATAATTCCGTATCTATTAATGTGGTGCTTGCCGTATTTAATATGCTGCCAGTATTACCGCTCGATGGCGGACGTATGTTATGTGCAATCCTGCCGCGTAAATTTGCTATTCCTTATGCTAAAAGCGAGCGCTTTGGCATGCTGATTATTATTGTGGTGCTTATGCTTCCACTGCTTTTAACACAGGAAGAGTTGCCGAGTATCAATATCAGCTACTATTTAATATATGCGCCGACTGAATTTATCCGCGATGTTATTTTTCATGCCGCAGGTATTGGCAATTCACCTTGAGTGTTGTTGTTATCGTGCTAATATAACGCAATGCAAAACACCGCTTCCATACACGACGAAAACGCTCCTGAGCTTTCCTCCATCGCAAAATTGAATCCCGAACAGCGCGCGGCCGTTATGGCAGTAGACGGCGCTGTGCTGGTGCTTGCAGGTGCGGGAACAGGGAAAACCCGTGTGCTTACTACACGTATTGCTCATATATTAGCGAGCCGCAAGGCATGGCCGGGGCAGATTTTAGCGGTGACATTCACCAATAAAGCAGCGCGTGAAATGGGCGCACGGGTGGAGAGTTTGCTTAACAGTAATTACAAACCCAATGAAAATGAGCAGCGCCAGAT
The DNA here is from genome assembly GCA_013288335.1 of Alphaproteobacteria bacterium. Lineage (GTDB taxonomy): Bacteria > Pseudomonadota > Alphaproteobacteria > Rickettsiales > JABCZZ01 > JABCZZ01. Next base: position 26,255 of record JABDCC010000009.1, on the reverse strand, counting down.
TTCTACCCTTAGCTGGCTTGGAACGTTTCATTCGATTGGCGCAAAAATTCTTCGCCGCCACGGAGAAGTGTTGGGGTTTACGTCGAGCTTCACGATTTTAGATGCTGATGATCAGTTGCGCCTTATCAAGCAGCTTATGAGTGAACATAATATTGACGATAAGCAGAATCCTGCAAAAATGGTGCTTTCCATTATCCAAAGCTGGAAAGATCAGGGGCTTATACCCGAGAAAGTAACTGATGCGGGATTTGGTACAGCGCAGAAAGCGCTTACCATTTATAAAGCCTATCAGACGCGTCTTAAAACCCTGAACTCCATGGATTTCGGCGATTTGCTTTTGCATAACCTGACGCTTTTTACTAAATATCCTGATATTCACAGAGAGATTTCCGAGCGGTTTAAATATATTCTGGTGGATGAATATCAGGACACCAACATCGCTCAGTATTTGTGGCTGAGGCTTCTTGCTTCGGGACATAAAAACATCTGTTGTGTGGGCGATGATGATCAATCGATTTATGGCTGGCGCGGCGCGGAAATCGGCAATATTTTAAAATTTGAGAAAGATTTCCCCGGCGCAACCGTTGTGCGTTTAGAACGTAATTACCGCTCCACAGGCAATATTCTTGGCGCGGCTTCGCAGCTCATTGCACATAACAACGGCAGACTTGGCAAAACGCTATGGACCGAAGACGCGGAAGGTGAAAAGGTTCAGGTGCGCGCGCTTTGGGATGGTGATGAAGAGGCGCGATTTGTCGGCGATGAAGTCGAAACCGCGCAGCGTAGTGGTAGTAGCCTAAATGAAATGGCGGTATTGGTGCGTGCGGGTTTTCAGACACGTGCATTTGAAGAACGTTTTTTAACGCTCGGTATTGGCTACAAAGTAATTGGCGGTTTGCGGTTTTATGAACGCCAGGAAATCCGCGATGCGGTAGCTTATTTGCGCGTGGTTTCACAGCCAAGTGATGATCTAGCATTTGAGCGTATCATCAATACCCCGCGGCGTGGCATTGGCACAGCAACGCTTGAGACTATTCACAGTTATGCGCGCGCTAATGATATTTCCATGACGGTTGCTACTAAAAGGCTGCTGGAGGCGGGGAGTTTCAAGGGTAAATTATCCGCAGCTTTAAATGCGCTTTTGATTTCCTTTGATCGCTGGCGCGGGCTTATTGGTGTACAGAATATTGGTGAAATTACCGACATTATTCTCGATGAATCTGGCTACCGCAATATGTGGAAAATGGAAACCACACCGGATGCGCAAGGCCGTTTGGATAACTTAAAAGAACTCGTGCGTGCCATGGGTGAGTTTGAGAGTTTGACTGCATTTTTAGAGCATGTGGGGTTGGTAACGGATATGGCGGAAAACACGCAAGGTGCGATGATTAGTATCATGACGTTACATGCTGCCAAAGGGCTTGAATTTGACCATGTGTTTTTGCCAGGCTGGGAAGAAGGGTTATTTCCGCATCAGCGCTCACTTGATGAAAGTGGCCGCAGTGGATTGGAAGAAGAGCGCCGCTTAGCCTATGTGGGCATTACGCGTGCGAAGAAAATGTGCACAATAAGTTTTGCTGGAAGCAGACGCATTTATAATCAGTGGCAGTCGAATATCCCCTCGCGCTTTATCAGCGAACTCCCGCAGGAACATATTGAGCTGACACGTGGAATGTAGTGCTAATTGCTTCTGTGAGGTGGTAATGTCACAAATTTTCTATCTATTGCACGCTTTAGAAAACTTTTAGGTGTTTCTGGATAAGGAGTGAAATAGCCATTTTTCGTTGCGTGCGTAATAATGTTTTTCTTTAATTCAAGAAATTTTATTTCATTCGGTTCCAGGTGATAAATTTCTTTGCATTTAACCAAGTCAAGTTGTGTTGTATAAGCTTCTCTCATGAAGCTAGTGACATCTTCACTGGAATACCCATTTTCAATTGCGACTTCCGCGATTGCCTTAATGTATAATGGATCTCTGGTTTTGTTGGCTTCGCTATTGGCGAAAGCATTAAGCATGTGAGGATCCCGTAAATAGGCTTCCTGATTATAGTTTATTATATCAAGATTGAGATTACGGTTTTTTAGCTTTTCGTGCAAAGTATCAAAGAATTTACGGTAATTATTGAGAAATAACCCGCTTTCCAAAATGTCGTCTTTAATAATATTTTTATAAAAATCGATCGTATCACGATCTTTTTTTGAAAATTCGTTATGTTTTGTCATTGTAAGTATTATTGTCTGAAGTTGTTATACTTCATTATTTTAATATATAATCATTAAGAATTTATTACGAAAACCAATGTTTTTTGCATAATTCAGGTAACTTGCTGAAAATGGCATGATTTTACTTGCTTTTCCCTGCATTTCCGGCTAATAACGCGCTCCCTAGTCAATAATGGCTAGGAATTCACAGGCAAATGCGGGAAACTTTGGTGTTCAAAATTTCCCATCCGGTGTGTTTTTAACATGCTTCATTTGCCGAGGTTTAACCGGAAAACAGGAGACTAAGACTATGGCATTGCCACAATTCACTATGAGCGAACTCATCGAAGCTGGCGCTCACTTCGGACATAAAACAAAACGTTGGAACCCTAAAATGGCACCATATCTTTTCGGTGTTCGCAATGGTCTCCACATCATCGATTTACAGCAGACCGTTCCATTACTTCACCGCGCACTCACCGCAGTGCGTGAGGTGGTTGCTAAAAACGGCCGCGTGCTTTTCGTAGGCACCAAGCGCCAGGCAGCTGACCCAATTGCAGAAGCAGCAAAAAGCTGTGGCCAGTATTACATCAACCAGCGTTGGCTCGGCGGCATGCTTACCAATTGGGGCACCATCCAGGCTTCCATCAAACGCCTTCGTAAACTTGAAGAATTGCTCGGTCAGGAAGAAACCGGCCTTACCAAAAAAGAAACTTTGACCCTTACCCGTGATCACGAGAAGCTCGAAAAATCACTCGGTGGTATCAAGGATATGGGTGGCGTTCCTGATTTAATTTTCATTATCGACACCAACAAAGAAGATTTGGCAGTGAAAGAAGCTGCTCGTCTTAACATTCCTGTAGTTGGAATCTTGGATAGCAATTCATCACCATTCTCGATTGCTTACCCAGTTCCGGGAAATGACGATGCAACCCGCGCCATCAAGCTTTATTGCCAGTTGATTGCTGACGCTGCGATTGACGGTCTTAAAGAAAGCCTTGCTAAATCCGGCAAGGATATGGGCGCATCTTCTGAAGTGCCATTCTCTAAAGCTGCAAAACATAGCAAGCATGATGAAGCATTAGAAGCAGCAAAGGCAGAAAAAGAAGATGACAAACCTGTAGCTAAAAAAGGCAAGAAATCTGCTGAAAAAGCCGGCCCGGTTGTGGTAAAAAAGCAAGCAAAAGCGCACGAAGCCGAAGCTCCTGAAGCAAAAGAAGCTGAAGCGGAAGTTGCAGAAAAAGCAAAGCCTGCTAAAGCCGCAAAGCCTGCCAAAGCTAAAAAAGCTGTTTAATAAAAATAGTAGTTAAGGAATACATATATGAGTGAAGTAACCGCTGCTGCGATCAAAGACCTGCGCGAATCGACTGGCGCTGGCATGATGGATTGCAAAAAAGCTTTAGTCGAAACCAAAGGTAACATGCAGGACGCTGTGGATTGGCTGCGCAAAAAAGGCTTGGCCTCTGCTGCCAAAAAATCTGGCCGTATTGCAGCCGAAGGCCTCGTTGCCGTTAACACATCCGGCAATAAAGGTGCAATCATTGAGCTTAATGCCGAAACCGATTTCGTTGCCCGCAACGATCAATTCCAGGCGCTTGCAAAAAGCATTGCAAAAGCTGCGCTTGAAAATGGTCAGGATGTGGAAAAACTGAAAGCGGCGAGGCTTGAGAGTGGCGCGACGGTATCTGAGTCTGTTGCAACACTCATTGGTACTATCGGCGAGAACATGAACCTGCGCAGAAGCAGCAAGCTCGAAGTCGCAAATGGCGTGGTCGCAAGCTACATCCACAGCGCGATTGCTCCGGGTCTTGGAAAAATCGGCGTTCTGGTAGCGCTTGAATCCACTGGTGACAAAGCCCAGCTGGAAGCGCTTGGCAAACAGATTGCGATGCATATTGCGGCTGCTAAACCCGATGCACTTGCTATTACTGATGTGGATGCAGCGAAACTTGCACGTGAACGCAATGTGTTCAAAGAGCAGGCAATGGCTTCTGGCAAACCTGCCGAAATCGCTGAAAAGATGGTAGAAGGCCGTGTTCGTAAATATTACGAAGAAGTAGTATTGTTGGAGCAGATTTATGTTATCGACAATAAAACGAAAATCTCTCAGGTCATCGCAGATGCTGCAAAAACTATCGGTGCACCGGTAACCTTAAAAGCATTCGTGCATTTTAAATTAGGTGAAGGCATCGAAAAACAGGAAACTGATTTTGCTGCTGAAGTTGCTGCCGCTGCAGGAACTGCTGCTTAAATAATATATTGGGGATGAGTCTTTTGCTTGTCCCCAATATTAATTAAATCTGGCGTTTATTATGCATGGAACAAACCCCATACGCGAGCCTGTGCAGGGAGATGGCCTGACACTTGACGTCCAGAGCATTTTTTCTACATTGCAAGGCGAAGGCATTTATTCGGGTTGGCCTGCTATATTTATACGGCTGGGTGGTTGCAACCTTGCTTGCACCTTCTGTGATACGGAATTTGAAAGTTTTAAGAGCACACCGCTAACGGATATTCTGAATAGCGTCAAAAAACTCTCTCTAAATAATGACGGTAAGCGGATTCGTAACCTCGTGGTAATCACGGGTGGTGAGCCACTGCGTCAGCCAATTGAAAAATTATGTGCAGCGTTGCTGGTAAAAGAATTTACCGTGCAGATTGAAACTAACGGAACATTGTATCGTGAGCTTCCTGAAGGCGTTGATATAATATGTTCACCTAAAAATAATGGTGCCGGTTATTTTCCTGTGCGTGGTGATTTACTTCCGCGCGTGAATGCATTTAAATTTATTATTTCAGCGGGTAATGATGACTACAAAAATATTGCTGATGTAGGGCAGGGAAGTGCTATTCCCGTATATGTGCAGCCTATGGATGAGGGTAACGCACATAAGAATGCTGCTAACCTTAAGTTAACTACTAATATTGCTAATGATAATGGCTATCGCTTATCGCTGCAAATTCATAAAATAGCAGGCCTCGAATGACAAAAAAAGCAGTCTTACTTTTAAGCGGCGGCCTTGATTCTGCAACGGTATTTGCCATTGCAAAGGCACATGGGTATGAAATTTATGCGCTGAGTTTTAGGTACGGTCAGCGTCATGCCATAGAATTAGAAGCCGCAAGTCACGTGGCAAAAGCATTGGGTGCAAAAGAACATAAAATCGCTGAAATAGATTTACGGTTGTTTGGTGGCTCAGCCTTAACTGCCAATATTGATGTTCCAAAACATAATGCGGTAAGTGAAATAGGTGAGGGGATTCCTGTTACTTATGTTCCCGCGCGCAATACCATCTTTCTTTCCTTTGCGCTCGCCTGGGCGGAAGTGCTTGGAGCTTTTGATATTTTTATTGGTGTAAATGCGCTGGATTACAGTGGTTATCCTGATTGCCGTCCGGAATTTATTGAAGCATTCGAGGTGATGGCTAACAAGGCAACAGCTTACGCAATTGATGCAAAACAGAGAATAAGTATTCACACACCACTAATTAATATGAGTAAGGCTCAGATCATCAGAAAAGGATTGGAGCTTGGCGTTGATTATGATCTTACTATAAGCTGTTATGATCCGACCTCAGATGGAAAGCCATGCGGCAAGTGCGATAGTTGCTTGCTGCGAGCCATGGGTTTTCATGAAAATAAAATCATCGATGTGGCAAATTAAAGGCAAAATATGACAAAAAAACTGAATCTATTAGGCAAACAAAGCCGTGGTTATGATTCACCGGATAAGGCAATCATAGAGGTCATAAAAAACCCGCATACGGATGTCGACTATGTGGTGCGCTTTACCTGCCCGGAATTTACATCTATTTGCCCGGTGACTGGTCAGCCGGATTTTGCGAATATCGTCATTGATTATGTGCCAGGGAAATCTCTGGTCGAAAGTAAATCACTGAAATTATTTATGGGATCATTTCGCAACCACGGTGCATTTCACGAAGATTGTACTGTAGCCATTGCCAAACGACTCATTAAAGAAATGAAACCCAAATGGCTGCGTATCGGTGGTTACTGGTACCCAAGAGGCGGTATCCCTATCGATATTTTTTATCAATACGGCACTTTACCCAAAGATGTATGGGTTCCTGATACGGGCGTTGCACCTTATAAAGGGCGCGGATAAAAGGTAAGATCAATTATTTATTGTCTTTTAACCGTTCTCTGATACGAAATAACTCATATTTCTACCGCCCACGTGGTGAAATGGTAAACACTACGGACTTAAAATCCGTTGACCGTAACAGGTCTTGTCGGTTCAAGTCCGACCGTGGGCACCAATTTAAATGAATATCTCTCATTTAATGAGCGTATTTGCGCAAATTAAAACAACCAATTTGTTTACAAATCCCTAAATAGCTTATAGGAAACGGTACTTATATATTAACAATTGTTAATGTTTTGAAGAAGGGTTGGCAATGTATTAGGTAATATAGCACTTATACAAAGTTAATGTCTGCCAGTTAATAACGAATTACTTATTAATAAAAAATTATCTACGGTCCCGACCTTACAACTTATCGGACATATTTTTTTAATCAATAAATGGAGACATATATGAAAACCACGAAATTACTTAGCTGCACTGCCATTGATCTTGTGCTTGCTGCCCCAAGTCTTACGCTAGCTAAAAGTGCCTCAGTGCACCATAATACTGTAAAAGTACATCCTTTAATAAAAACCTCTTCTGTATTACACTCTCTTGCAAGCCCTAATATTCCATTGATAAAAGAAACCACTAAAACCGGTGTAGTTGACAATACCGTCAATGGCATGGGTACCTATAAGCAGGAAATTGTTACGGCTAAAAATGGAGTCACAGTTGTTAATACAACCGATACTTTTAATAATGGTGTTGTTACAGATACCATCACTACCACTAACAAACCTGTTAATGGTATCTATACCGAAAATATTGAGAATATATCCGGTACTGGTCAGATAACTGACACGAAGGAAAGGATAGATAAACTTAAAAATGGTACTGAAACTATTACCGGAGTGGTAATTACCGCAAATGGCCAGGTGGAAACTCTCAAAGGCACCGAGACAAATATTACTGGTGGACAGGACATCAGTGAAACTTTGACAAATTCCAAGTCTGGCACTGAGGCCTTAAATATAGATGTTTTGAAAAGCCAGAATGCTTCAGCATGGGTAGAGACAGGCACAAACTTTTCAGGAAAATCTGTAGATTTTGCTTCTCTTAGTGTTCAAAATACTAACGCACCTATTACCAATGCTGGTATTAATACATCTGCAGGTGCCTTCACCTATACATTAGTTCCAAATGCTGCTGGCAGCATAACCACAAGGACCTATGCGAATGGAAGCTCAAATGTTTACGCCGATGAGACCACTGCCACCGGAAGCACCATTGATAGTAGTTCGATAAATGTTAACTCTAATAATACGCTCTATTCATCAAACTCGAATGAAACCCTTACTAATACAAGTACGGGTGCTAATATTACTGGTACTTTCACTCAGGGGCCTAACGGTACTGTAGCCCATTCTGGCACGATTGCCGGTACAGAGACTACAACTGCTTATGGTTCTGTCACTGATAGAACATATACTGATCAGAATAATGTGACAAAAATTGCAGACCAACAGCAACTGACCATTGGTAATGCGATTCTTAATGTAAATACTGGTACTACCTTTACAGGTCAAGCTAACGACAATATTGGTTTGATTAACATCGCTTCAGCAAGATAATAAACGTTTTGCTTTTTTGAATTGCCCCCGGTTACTTTTTTTGCTGATCGGGGGCATTCTATTATTGAAATATAAGAGTTTTTTGGTATTTCTAGCTCATGAATAAAAATCACTATAGTCTAAAAAATAAAAACTGGTTTATTTTTCTGGTTCTGTGGCTGGTGGCAAATAGTGCTCCCGCGATAGCGGATGACAACGCAACTGCTCCTAATCTTTCCGAATTACAGATAAATGGCTATTATTCTAAAGCCCCCTCTTCTGATGTAGAAGGCGGTTCAGGTTATGGATTAAATACAAAAATCTATACTCCCATTATAGATAATAACTGGCGTTTGTTTGCCGGTGAATATTATGCACATGAAGATGAGCCGGCTGCCGAAGGGGTGATAGCTTTGTGGCAGACTTCTGCGGGTGTTGAATATCACGATAGTGCGTTCAAACTTACTTTTGCTCCAACATTTAATTATTATAATAACAATGATCGTTTTGGTGCCACAACCGATGGTCAATGGACTATAAATGATCACTGGACTGTAGGTGCCGGTGGACAAATATTCTCACTGGATACCCCGCTTCGTGCGCTCAATGCCGATGTAACAGCTAATTCCTATAATGTGAATGCTACCTGGCATCAGGATGATACACAGAGTTTGCGTATCGATATGAATATGATGAATTTCTCTGATGAGAATTTACGTGGCAGCGAAGCTGCTGCTTATACCGACAGACTCTATACAGGACAAAAATTCTTATTAGATGCTGTTGCTAACGCTACTGAGTCACAAGACAGCCTTGACGAGCAGCGTTTATATTTTAATCCAAAAGCTGATTTCCTTGGTTCTGCCGGTTTAAAAGCAACTGAGGTGCTTTACCGTGATGGCAATACTGTTTACTTGCAAAGTTTACAACTTTTACCGGGCGATTACTGGCAAGAAAATTATGGCCAAAGCTTTGCCTTTGATGCCCGTTATGAGCTGCGCGCGCATTTAAACGATGGCTTTGAAGCAGGCTTGGGTGGAGACTTTAATCACCAGGCTACGGATGGCACTGCAGAAAATAGCGTTACGGTGTTGTTTGACCTGACAAAGCGCCTGTAATTAAGCCAAAAAACAGTCTCTTGAAATAGTATTTTCTAATATTTGTGGGATATTAAGGATTTCTTAATGTTTTTGCAGTATTATGTGCAATGGAAATGTTATTATTTGGAGAATGTCATGAATGATGAGATTAGCAAGATTTGGGCTACAATAGAGAAATCTGTTCAAAATATAGAGATTCCAGAACGTATCCGCACAGCGTTACACAATGCAGTTCATCATAATGAACCAGAAAAATTTATATCGACCCTCCGCGGGCAGGAAGTTCAGAGTAATCATAATGTCTCTGATTTAAACGCCAAATTCCAAAATATAAAGAATCAGAATCAAAGATAATTTGAGAAAGAATTTTTATGGATGATTATAAATACTATAAATATGACCAAAGAAATATAGATAAAATCGCGGCTGAGGCAGATCGCATTGAAAAAAAAGACTATTCAGTGGACTGACACTGTTAATACGATGAAACCTGTAATAGATAATGCAGTTGTTAAAGCAATAGAAAGTGGTGATAAAGATAAATTTAGAGAGCTTATGAATAGAAAGCCTCAGTCAACTCCAAAAACCAAAATATAGAAGAAATAGCAGTCGAGACTTTGATGTTTTTAATGGATGAATTATATGCCAAATGATAAATCCGATGAACAAAATTCATTCAATCAGAAAAAGGATAATTCTCATAATGTCCATGCAGCACGATTGTCAAAGAATGCTCAGAGTATTATAAAGAAGAAGTCTGAAGAAAAATCTACTAAGCAGGAAGAAATTGATATATTTACTGGAAAAACTCGCTAGCTCAAAACTTATGCGAAGTATATTGTTCCAAAGTGTGCCCCAGCACTGAAATTTCAACAGCTTCTTCAATTTGCATCTTAATATAAAGCGGTTCAGAAATACCTTTAAAGGCTATTTTTTCGCCTTTTTTAGTCAGAATCATAATGGTTCCATAATCAAATATTTTTCCTAACAGGCCAAACTTCACTCTCACTACTTCAATATCGGCATGAACCACAGAAATATTTCTGCGCCAGAACAACCCCACTTTTCCCATTAATCGTTTATTGGTAAGTATTAGCTTGGTAGTCATCAGGCCGGTCATTTGCCCTGTGACCATGAGCCCCACCAGCAAGCCTATGGCAATAATAAATGCCATCCAGCTGATGCGGGCTTTAAAGAGCACCTCTTCGCCGGGTAACAATCTGGTTTCTAAATCCGCCATATCCTCAGCCTAAAAAGTTAATAAAATGGCGCCCGCAGTAATGAGTAATCCGCCAGTAAGTGTTTTCCAGGTTAGCGATTCGCCCAGAAAAATAATCGAAAAAATAATAACAAAAACGACACTGAGTTTGTCGATGGGCGCAACTTTAGAAACTAAACCAAGTTGCAACGCTCGGTAATAACAGAGCCAGGAAAGGCCAGTGGCAATTGCGGAGAACAAAAGCATGAGCATTCCATAACGTGACATCTGGCTGATAGGCTGCCATTCATTGCGAATAGTGATGATGCTTGCTGTCATCACCAGAATAATAAATACACGGATGAGTGTCGCCATATTGGAATTAATTTCACTTACACCAAGCTTGCCAAAAATGGCGGTGAGTGCAGCAAAGAATGCTGAACCAAGAGCGAAGGCTAGCCATAAATTATTCGAGGTCATGTTAATCTATAGGTTTGGTTTTATGAAAAAGATTATAATTGATTTCTACTTTGTTCTCTTTAGTACGCCTTATAATATCTTCAAAAGTAGCATTGCAGATAATTTCTTCGGCGAGATACGAATAGCGCGCATGAATAGTCTGCGAGAGGGTTTCGTCAATTCCGGTAAGAGAAATAATGATCTCCACTTCGTCTTTTCTTAATTTCTCAGGGCTTATATTATATAGGGGGCTATGTTCATCTATCGGGTGCATCACCGTCCAGGTTAATTGCAATATTGGCACATGATGGCGTACGGTTTTTAAATCGTGAAACCGGCGCATTTTCTGGCCTTCCTTGGAGGTTTCTATGCGCAAAAGTGATAAGTTTGCGCTAGCATCGACTATGCTGTTACCGCGCTCATTGGCAAGCCGAAGCATTAAATGCGGAACACCATTATAAGGGCAAATTACTGCAACATTGCTGAATATAACCCGTGAAGTAGGACGTGAAAATTTGGAAAACACTAAGCCGGTTACTAACGCAAGAAAACAAAAGCTGAGTAAAGCCTCAAAGGTCACCAGCATATTTGCTGCCATCCCAACAGGTGCCATTTTGCCAAAACCGATAGTGGCAAGTGTTTGCACACTAAAAAAGAAGGCGTCCATGAATGAGCCTGGGCGGGCATTTTCAATGCCGCCAGTCTCCAAATAGAAAAATCCAAATAAAAGATTCGTCACGAAATAAAGTATAATGATGAGGATAATCAGATTTACCCAGGAAACATCCAGCAACCTCACATACAAGTCCCGGAAGGCTTCTTTTTTCTTGCCGATGGTAATGGGTAATATGCGTTCTTTCTTACTTCTGGCAACCAAGCGGGGCTTTATAGCCGCCTTTGATTTGTGTTTTTTCTTGCTTTTCATATGAGTATTTTTTCTGGTAAGGTTTGCCTGTCATATTAAAAACAACGGGGAACCTGTCCATATAAATCTTGGCAAAGGGTTTTGTTATCTGGCATAATAGCACTAAATTCATAATGAGCAGCAGGGCATATGGCTAATAATTACGCTGATGAAGAGCAAAAACAGGAAGAGCAGCAAATCGACCAGATGATCGCACAGGCAGTGGAAGCCGTTGCGAAAGGGGAAAATCCTGATCACCTGCTCGAGTTCATGTTGTTGTCCGTTTCGGGTCCGGCAAAAGATCGTCTGCGTAAGAAATTTGCGGCAGCGCTCAAGAAACGCCATTTACATGAGCCCAAAGGTGAGGCGGATATTCCCTCACGCGGGGCTTTGGCTCGTATCAGTAATTTGCTTGCGGTCACTGCTAAGCAGGCGTTTGACAGGGTAGTAGCGCTGGTAAAATCCCGCCCGGATATTGCTGCCGCGGTCAAAGAAGCAGGCAAAGTGCTCGCCATGAATGGGGTTTCAGTAGATAAAATCAAAATTGCCGAAGCCGAACTTGGGAGTATAGCGCCGTCATCGGGCAAGGCGCAGCAAGGTCAAGCTCAACAGGGCGGTGGTCGCACTTAATTAACTATGCCGCCAATTCTCTATGCAGCTTGGGAAGCAATTCCTTTTTCTTTAAGTAATGCCTGCAATTCACCAGCCTGATACATCTCACGCGCAATATCGCATCCGCCTACGAATTCACCTTTTACATAAAGCTGGGGAATAGTAGGCCAGTTACTGAATTGCTTGATGCCTTCACGAAGTGCTGCATCGGTAAGAATATTGATGTCCTTAAATTCAACGCCACAACGTGCAAGTATCTGCACAACGGTTGCTGAAAATCCGCATTGCGGCATGTCCTTGTTGCCTTTCATAAAAAGCACGACATCGTTATTTTTTATAGTTTCTTCTATTTTGCTAAATACTGGATTGTCATTCATATCATTTATTCCTTGATTGGTGCTGATGTTTTAAGTGCGAGCGCATGTAAGGCCGCTCCCATATTTCCTTTGAGTGCAGTATACACCATCTGGTGCTGTGCTACACGTGATTTTCCACGGAACGCTTCTGAAACCACCGTTAATTCATAATGGTCATTGTCTCCGGCTAAATCCACGAGCTTAATTTCAGCACCGGGAAAAGCTTCGGTAATCAATAGCTCTATTTGAGCAGCGGGCATTCCCATATTCTAGCCTTCCATATAGTCTGGCAGCCAGGATTCATTTATCGTGTATAAATCCACAATAGGTTCCGATAGTATCTCTTCCACCACAAGCGCATCACCACCGGTTTTTCCGAGTATCATGGCCGGAATTTTTTGCTTAGCGGCTTCTTTTAAAATATCCTGTGTGTGTTCGGCAGGGACTGCAAGGAGGTAACGCGCCTGATCTTCACCGAAGGCAAATTCATGTGCAGAAATATTTTCTGGGAAGGTTAAAGTAGCCCCTATTTTTTTGGAAAATCCCATTTCTGCCACGGCAACGAGCAGACCTCCATCAGAAATATCATGACAGGCAGATGCACGACCAGAGGCGATTATACCGCGCACAAAATTTCCATTTTCACATTCGGCAAGCAAATCCACTGGCGGGGGCGCGCCTGCCTCACTGCCACATACTTCGCGCAGATAAAGTGAGCTACCAAGATGGCCTAAAGTTTTCCCAATGAGTACGATATGATGGTTTTCTTCCTGAAACTGATTGCCAATACGTTTTTCCACGTCGGCTAAAATACCGACCCCACCAATGGCAGGTGTGGGTTGTACGGCGGAGACTTTATCGCCGATGGAAGTTTCATTATAGAGCGATACATTGCCCGATATTACCGGATAATCCAGTGCCAGGCAGGCATCACGCATACCTTCTAAGCAACCTACAATTTGCCCCATGATTTCTGGTTTCTGAGGATTTCCGAAGTTAAGGCAGTTCGTAATGGCGAGGGGTTTTGCACCTACAGCAGTGAGGTTGCGCCATGTCTCGGCAACAGCCTGTTTTCCACCTTCATAGGGGTCGGCATAGCAATAGCGCGGGGTGCAGTCGGTAGTGATTGCCAATGCTTTCTGGCTCCCGTGAACACGTACCACGGCTGCGTCACCACCTGGTCTTAAAGCTGTATCGTTCATCACCATGTGATCGTATTGTTCCCAGATCCAACGTTTGCTGGAAAGATCAGGGCAGCCAAGAAGCTTCTTTAAGTCTTCACCCAAGAGTTTTACATCGCGATCTTTTACTTTTAAGTCAGGACGTTTTGCGGTTTTTGTGTAAGGGCGTGAATAGACCGGTGCATCGGTGCTGATTGGCGCTACGGGTAAGTCTGCGTAAGTATCGCCGTGCATTTTTAATACTAAACGCCCTGTGTCAGTAATTTTACCAATCACTGCAAAAGACAATTCCCATTTTTCAAAAATAGCGCGCGCCATGGCTTCTTTTTCAGGCTTTAAAATCATAAGCATGCGCTCTTGTGATTCGGAGAGCATAATCTCGTAAGGTGTCATGCCTTCTTCGCGCATCGGTACGTTTTCAAGGTTAAGTTCAATACCTGTTTCGCCTTTGCCAGCCATTTCAAGCGATGATGATGTCAAACCAGCAGCACCCATATCCTGTATAGCGATGATGGCGTCCGTTGCCATAAGCTCCAGGCATGCTTCGATGAGCAATTTTTCGGTGAACGGGTCACCTACCTGCACGGTTGGGCGTTTGTCTTCGGAGTCAGCATCAAACTCAGCCGATGCCATGGTGGCTCCATGAATACCGTCGCGGCCAGTTTTTGAACCCACATAAATCACCGGATTTCCAATGCCTGCGGCTTTGGAGTAAAATATTTTATCGGTTGCGGCGATGCCAACTGTCATGGCATTGACGAGGATATTGCCATTATAGGATTCATGAAAAATACATTCGCCGCCTACGGTCGGAACGCCAACGCAATTGCCATATCCACCAATCCCAGCGACAACGCCTGCAACTAAATGACGGGTTTTGGGATGAGTTGGCGAGCCAAAGCGCAAGCTATTCATATTAGCAATTGGCCGCGCGCCCATCGTAAACACATCGCGCAAAATTCCGCCAACGCCAGTTGCTGCACCCTGGTAAGGCTCAATATATGAAGGATGGTTATGCGATTCCATTTTAAAAATGGCCGCCTGACCGTCGCCAATATCAATCACACCAGCATTTTCGCCGGGGCCGCAGATGACATGCGGAGCTTTGGTGGGCAAGGTGCCAAGCCATTTGCGTGTGGTTTTATAGGAACAATGCTCGCTCCACATCACGGAGAAAATACCAAGTTCGGTAAAATTCGGCTCACGGCCTAATATACCGAGGATCTTTTCATATTCTTCCGCAGACAGCCCATGCTCGGCAACGATTTGCGGAGTGATTTTAAATTCGGTATTTTTTGCGGTAGCTGATTTCATATTATGCAGCCTTTGCCTTAAGCAGGCTTTCAAACATGGCGCGGCCATCAATGCCGCCTAAAGTTTTTTCCGAGTGACGCTCAGGATGTGGCATCATACCCAGCACGTTTTTGCCTTCGTTGTAGACGCCCGCGATGTTGCCGATTGAGCCATTGGGGTTTGCCTCGGTAGTTAATTCACCTTTGGCAGTGCAATAGCGGAAGGCTACCTGGTTATTGTCTTCAATGGATTTGAGCGAATCGCCGTCTATGAAATAATTGCCGTCATGGTGGGCGATGGGCACATTGATTACCTGTTTGCTGTTATAGCCCGAGGTAAATGCCGTGCTGTTATTTTCTACACGCAAAAACACTTCGCGACATAAGAATTTGAGTTTCGCATTGCGCATGAGCGTACCGGGCAGTAATCCGGTTTCGGTGAGTACCTGAAAACCATTGCATATACCGAGCACCAGGCCACCTTTGTTTGCGTGGGCGATGACTTCTTTCATAATGGGTGATTTTGCAGCCATGGCCCCGCTACGTAAGTAGTCGCCATAGGAAAACCCGCCGGGGATGACTACCAGCTCACACTCAGGTAAGGCGGTATCAGCATGCCAGACTTTTTCGGGCTTGCAGCCGGTCATCTCGAGTACGCTCACCGCATCGCGGTCGCAGTTGGAGCCGGGGAATATGATTACGCAGGATTTCATGCGCTTTATATCCTACAAAAGTGAGGTTTTATCAAGCGAAATAGTACAATTAATTCTTCAGTAATTTCTCTATCTCAGCGCTTAAATCTTCAGGCTTGGTGGTGGGTGCATGGCGGGAGGCGACCTGGCCGTTTTTGCCAATCAGAAACTTGGTAAAATTCCATTTGATGGCTTCAGTGCCGAGTATTCCCGGCTTTTCTTCCTTGAGGAATTTATAAATAGGGTGAGCTTTCTCACCGTTTACATCAATCTTTTCAAACATCGGGAAGGTCACGCGGTAAGCCATAGAACAGAAAGTAGCGATTTCTTTTGCATCGCCGGGTTCCTGATTACCAAACTGGTTACAAGGAAATCCAAGTACCGCAAAACCCTGCGCAGCATATTTTTTGTAAAGTTCCTCTAAGCCTTCATACTGATTGGTAAAGCCACATTTACTTGCAACATTGACCACGAGCAAAACTTTTCCTTCAAAATCTTTTAAAGAAATTTCCCGACCATCGAGTGTATTGGCTTCAAAATCGTAAATTGAAGTCATGTTTAATCTTCTAACACGCGATTATATGCAAAATTGGCAGCATAGGATTTTGGAATCATTTTCTTTGCTTCGGGTGCCACGACTTCATATTCAAAGCCTTTGGCTTTAGCATATGCAATCGCTTCGTCTTTGGTGGCGAAGGTGAGCTCTACTTCCTGCGCCATATCGGTCATGCCGCTCCAGCCCATGAGGGGGTCAATAAATGGCGCGGATGAGGAAAGAAAATCAATTTTCCAATGGTGAGTTTTTGCATTACCCGATTGCATGGCGTTGCGGGTAGGCTGATAAATACGAACTTTCATATTTCTCTCCTTATTTAGCGGCTGCTTTTTTCTTTTTTGCGGACGGTTTAGCAGGTGCCTTGGCTTTGCTTGGCGCTTTAGCCGAAGCTTTAGCGGCAGTCTTTTTCTTGCCAAATCTGCCACCGGATTTTCCACCGCTTGCACTTTTTCCGGCAATCAGTTCAATCGCTTCTTCCAGTGTGTAAGTGTTTACATCGGCATCTCTGGGGAGTGAAGCATTAATCTTGCCGTATTTAACGTAAGGGCCGTAGCGACCTGAGTAAAGCGCTATTTCGCCGCCATCCGGATGAGTGCCTACAACGCGCAGAGCCGTAGCACCTGCATTACCGGAGACTTTCTTTTCTGCAATTACGGTTACGGCACGATTGATGCCGATGGTGAGTAAATCATCTTCGGCTTTGAGCGAAGTATATTTTCCGTCATGCAACAGGTATGGCCCAAACCGTCCTGTGCTTGCTACAATCATTTTGCCGGTTTCAGGATGGGTTCCTATTTCACGTGGGAGTGAAAGCAGCGAGAGCGCTTTTTCAAGTGTCACTTCCGAAGGCGGAATATTTTTAGGAAGGCTTGCACGTTTGGGTTTCTTTTCATTGCCAAGCTGCACATATATTCCGTATGGGCCTTTTTTCATAATCACTTCCATGCCGGTTTTAGGATCAGTGCCTAAAATCACCGGCTCGTTAGTGCCGCCTTCTGCGGGCGCGCCATCGTCATTGGCTCCGGCAAGTTCTTTTGTATAATTACATTCTGGGTAGTTAGAACAGCCAAGAAATGCTCCGAACTTTCCGGTTTTCAAACCTAATCTGCCATTGCCGCAATTAGGGCAGGCGCGCGGGTCGGTGCCTTTGGCGAAGTTGCGGTAAATATAAGGCTCAAGCAATGCATCCACTGCTTCCAATACTTGTGGATTAGTAAGCTTTTTGGTTTCATCCACGGTGAGGATAAAATGTTTCCACCAGTCATGCAAAACTGCTTTCCAATCAATTTTTCCAGCGGAAATATCGTCTAACTGATCTTCAAGCTGAGCGGTAAAATCAAATTCCACATAACGGCGGAAGAAGCTCACCAGGAATGCATTTACAATGCGTCCGCGTGCTTCAGCGATGAAGCGTTTTTTGTCGAGTGTTACGTAGCTGCGCTCCTGCAACACAGAGATAATGCTCGCGTAAGTCGAAGGGCGGCCAATGCTTAATTCTTCGAGTTTTTTGACTAAGCTTGCTTCGGTAAAGCGCGGCGGAGGTTCAGTAAAATGCTGCTCCGGCAAGACTTCTTTTACTGCAAGCGATTCACCCATTGTAAGCGGTGGCAGCGCTTTTGATTCTTCGTCTTCCTCGTCATCGTCTTTGCTTTCCTGATAAAGCGTCAGGAACCCGTCAAAGCGCATCACCGAGCCGGTGGCGTGGAAGGTTGCTTGTTTGTCGGAAGATTCAATATCCACCGCCATCTGATCAAAGAGCGCGCTTTCCATCTGGCTTGCCATCATGCGCTTCCAGATGAGTTCATAAAGACGCAGCATGTCGCGGTCGAGTACGGCTTCTAATTTATCCGGTGTGCGCGTGACATCGGTTGGGCGAATCGCTTCATGCGCTTCCTGCGCGTTTTTCTGCTTCACCTTATATATACGCGGAGCAGCAGGCATATAGTTATTGCCGTATTTGCCGGAAATTAAACTACGCGCTGCCGTGATAGCATCCTGCGAAACAGTTACGCCGTCAGTACGCATATAGGTAATAAGACCGGTGGTTTCACCGCCGATATCAAAACCTTCATAGAGTTTCTGCGCGAGCTGCATGGTTTTTTTGGCACTGAAACCGAGTTTGCGCGATGCATCTTGTTGTAGCGTAGAAGTCGTAAAAGGCGGGTAGGGGTGACGGCGCGATTGCTTGGGGTCAATGCTTACGACCTGATAGGTTTTACTCTGCAAAGCAGCAGTAATTTCTTTGGCTTGCGCTTCATTGGCAATATCAAACTTCTCGAGCTTTTTGCCTTGCCAGCGTGAAAGCTTTGCGCGGAAAGCTGTTCCCGCAGTGTTTGCCATCTGGGCTTTAATATCCCAATATTCCTGGGATATAAATTTTTCGATTTCTTCGTCACGGTCACAAATCAAACGCAGAGCTACAGACTGCACGCGCCCTGCAGATTTACTGCCGGGGAGCTTGCGCCATAACACGGGCGATAAAGTAAAGCCCACGAGATAATCCAAAGCGCGGCGCGCCTGTTGGGCATTCACCAGATCCATATCAATCGCGCGTGGGTGTTTCATCGCATCAAGAATTGCGGATTTTGTGATTTCGTTAAAAACGACACGCTCTACTTCAATGTTTTTGGGCAGCGATTTACTTTCACGCAGCGCCTCAAGTACATGCCATGAAATCGCTTCACCTTCACGATCAGGGTCGGTTGCGAGAATGAGTTTATCAGAACCTTTGACTGCCTTGGCAATGGCGCTGATATGTTTTTTGGAGTCGTCATCCACCGCATAAGTCATGGAAAAATCTTTATCCGGCAATACTGAGCCGTCCTTAGCGGGAAGGTCGCGTACATGCCCGAAAGAGGCCAGTACGTGATAGTCCTTACCGAGATATTTATTGATGGTTTTTGCTTTCGCGGGTGATTCGACAATGACGAGATTCATCAGGTTTCTACAATTATGAAGGTTGCTTTATTATGACGTTAACAAGGGCATTACATCGCCTATGCGGCATAAAAAGTCAAATTGTTAGTGAATTTGGCGCTAATTTGAGCCCTAAACTCGCTCAAAACAACACAAAACATTAACTAAACATTAACGTTTTTTTGCTAGAATGTTGATTATTACAAAACCAGATGAAAATAAATCCGTGATGCGAAACAATAATAATATACGAATTATTTATCCTGATACACTCGTGGTTTTGGCAACGGGTGACGTAAAAACATTTAAAGATTTTGTTAAAAATTATCCAACCAAATCTGTGATTTGTTATGTTAATCACGACGAGCACTCACTCAAATCTATTAGGAATTTAATAGATTCAGATATTTATAAACGTCATTTTATATCCCAATCACATCATACGCTCGAAAATATTTATATAAGTACTGCACATGATTTCTGTGAGAAAAAAAAGGAAGATTATAATACCTTTGTCCTTAGAGCGCGCGCGGTTTTTGAGGATAAAGTAAAAAGCGATTTTGTTGGTGAAGCAAAAGACTTGGTTATTGAATATATGTTGGCAAGAAATGAAGAAGAAAAATATGGGTTTCTGGAAAAACTATATCAGGTGCATAAAAGAACACTCACCGCAAATAAAATAACTGAAGCAATTGACGCTACTGCTATACCGCCTAATCTTACCTTGTCTGCCAACGCATTACGCCTCAAATTTCTCAATATTGCTCACTATTATCATCACATGTTACCAAAAATTTACCAAGATCTTGCGCCGAGCGCTGGATTTCAAATCATGGCTGCATCTAAAGCAGAAGATTTTGCAGAGTTAACCAAGGAAGGTATGGCTTTAACTACACAAGGTGTATTTTGTTTGATTCCGAATGACAAAAAATCACTTAAGAATCAAGCTACGTTATTGGAAGAGCTAACGCATTTATTTGATGCGAAGCTAGGTTTTAGTAAACGTGAAGCATGGAGAAATGCTTGTGAATCTGATAAAAAAGAAGCAAGAAAACATTTAGACAAATTTTTTTGGCGAGCAGGAAAATCGACCGCGTATATATTGTTAGGTCGGAATGGCAGTTTTGGTTATGCTAAAGAAAATATACCAACGGAATTATTGGCGGATCTTTTCGTTGTTAATCATACGGATATCTACTCTAGTGAAGAGAAACGGGTTTTAAAATCTGCTATACCTCACATGTGGCAACAATATGAGATTTTTAACGGAGATCTTGAAAAATTACGTGACAGTAAGATAAACCAATCCAAAAATTATGGATTAAAACAGATTCAAGATCCCGTCATGCCGCCAAATTCTATAATAGAATTTGGTGAGTTAACAAAAGCAAACATTCCTACAAAAAAAAGTAAGCATAAATAAATTAAGCGACTTGCATATCACGCGATTTGCTGCTCGGCTCTGAGGGCGATTTTGTTGCCGGTGTGTCGCTGCAATCTTCCAGCAAGCTCTAATTCCAGCAATATAAGCGACAATAAATTAGGTGTTATCTGGGTTTGTGCGAGCAATTCATCTACTGCTACTGCGTTATAGGCAAGCTTGGACAAAATAATTTTGCGTGCTTCATTTAATTCTGACTCATCAATCGCAGCAGGTTTTTCCATAGCGAATCCTTCCCTGTCATTTTCCGCCATTTCACGCTCGCGCACCTGTATGCTGGGTAAGCGGTTTACCACTGCCATGACATCGTCAATCGATTCACATAAATTCGCACCCTGCTTAATGAGGCTGTTCGTGCCTTTGCAGCGTGGGTCAAGCGGGGAGCCGGGCACGGCGAATACTTCACGATCCTGATCGAGCGCAAATTTTGCGGTAATAAGTGAGCCGGATTTAATCGATGCTTCCACAATGACCGTGCCAAATGAAAGCCCTGAAATAATCCGGTTGCGCCCCGGAAAGCTGTGAGCATGGGGTGCGGCACCATAGGGCTGTTCAGTGATAATTGCACCTTGCGCCGCTATGGAATCATAGAGCGATTTGTTTTCCGGCGGATACACCTGATCAATGCCGCTTGCCATAACCGCAACAGTTCCGGTCGGCAGCGAACCTAAATGCGCTGCGGTGTCAATACCGCGCGCAAGGCCGGAAGTTACTAATAAGCCTTTTGCACCCGCGTCGCTTGCCAGTTTTTTTGTAAACTGATAGCCATTGGCAGAAGCATTGCGTGAGCCGACTATGGCGAGAGACTGTTTGTTTTTCCACATATGCACAAAGCCGAGCACGGAAATAACTGGCGGTGGATCATATATAGTCATGAGAAGTTCGGGGTAATCAGGCTCTCCATAACGCAGCATCCGCGCGCCGAGTTTCTCGGTCTGTGCTATTTCTTCTTCGGCATCCTTGGAAGTATAGCAAAGCACAAGACTGCGTTTGCCACCACGGGCAGCGAGTGTGGGGATGGCATCGAGCGCATCTTTTGCTGCACCAAATTGGCGCATTAAATTAAAGAAGGTAACCGGGCCAACATTCTGACTTCGGATGAGCCGGAGCACATCCACCAGTGATTCATTTGCCAGGAATTTTTTTATTCCTTTCCAGGAATCAGGATGGCTCATTAGCAGCTTTCCATTTATGTTCCTTACCCTGGATCAGCCTGATAATATTGTCCTTGTGCGTTGCGAATATTATCGCGGTTATCACCCACATATAATAAATATCAATCTGTGCAAAATATATTTGTTTCCATATTGGCAACAAACCAACCAGACAGGCCACTGTAAAACCTACAAGGGCAGAAAGAGAAGAAATCCGTGAAATAAAGAATGTAATTAGCCAGACTATAATAATGAGAAATGCTGCCATCGGGTTAAAACAAAGCAGCGTGCCAAGTGCGGTAGCAACACCTTTTCCGCCTTTAAAATTAAGCCATATCGGAAATATATGACCAATGATTGCTGCCAATCCGACAAGCTTAAAAGAATAATCAACCGGCATAGGCAGCGTCCACTCATAGACTGTCCAGAAAACGTATAAATAGAAAACATTGATGAGTGATGTGGCAAAAAGCCCTTTTACAATATCCAGTAGTAAAGTAGCTCCTGCAAGACCGCGTTTACCGGTACGCAGCATATTGGTTGCGCCAATGGTTCCTGAGCCAATTTTACGGATATCACCCACACCAAATAATTTACCTAATATATAGCCAAAGGGAATAGCGCCGATGAGGTAGGATATGGTGCAGCCAAATATTATGATGCCAATATTATTCATTATGCTCCCCTTGGTTTTATAAGTATATCAAGCACGCCTTGTAGAATGTAACTTGCGGCCATTTTGTCAACTAATTCTGCGCGCCGTGCTCGCGAGAGATCTGCATCCATCATCGTGCGTGTTACTGCCATGGTGCTCATGCGTTCGTCCGAGAGTAACATGGGGAGTGTCATTTTTTCGCCTAAATTTTTAACAAATTGCCGGATTGATTGACAACGTGGGCCTTCGGAACCATCCATATTGATTGGATAACCAATCACTAATCCACCAATGTTATATGCCTGAATTATATTGTTTAATTCAATAGCGTCTTTGCTAAATTTACCACGCTCGATGGTTTTATAAGGTGTGGCAATCATCCGGGAGATGTCGCTCAGTGCGAGCCCTATGGTTTTTTCGCCCACATCAAGCCCGAGCAGGCGCTGATTATTGGCAGGAAATTCGCTGGCAGAGGAAATTAGCATAGTATTTGAATAATAAATATTTGCATAATTAAGTCTATGACTTATAACCTGTAACCTCGCAACAAAAACCTAATTATTTTTATGTCACTTGATAAAGCCGCCATCACGAAAATTGCTAAGCTTGCCCATATTGAAGTAACTGAAGCTGAAAAAGATACTTTTGTTACTGAGCTTTCTGGAATTTTTAAATGGATTGAACAGTTAAACGAATTAAAAACCGATGATGTTCCGATGCTCGCAAGCGTCTCTGATACTGCTTTGCCGTGGCGAAAGGACGAAATAACCGATGGGCACAAGCGCGATGCGATACTCGCCAATGCTCCAGCCAGCGACTATGGCTGTTTTGTAGTTCCAAAGGTAATTGACCATGAGTGAGCTAACCAACCTATCACTCGCCGAGGCACGGGATGCTTTGCGTGCTAAAAAATTCTCCGCTAAGGAACTGACGCAAGCTTACGTGACGGCTGTAGAGCAGCATAACCCCAAGCTCAATGCTTTTATTACCGTAACTTCAGAACAGGCAATCAAAGGCGCAGAGGCTTCCGACAAAAAAATTGCTGCTGGGCAGGCAGGCGCACTCGAGGGTATACCGCTTGCGATTAAAGATTTATTTTGTACGCATAACGTACAGACTACTGCGGGTTCTAAAATTCTCGAAGGATTTAAGCCGCAATATGAATCCTCAGTAACGGAAAAACTTTGGGCTGCCGGGGCAAATATGCTTGGCAAAACCAACCTTGATGAATTTGCCATGGGCTCCTCCAATACCACCAGCTATTTTGGTAATGTCATCAATCCGTGGCGTGCAAAAGATGGCAATAAAGACTTAGTTCCTGGAGGTTCTTCCGGTGGCTCTGCTGCTGCCGTTGCTGCGCGTCTTTGTTTGGCCGCAACCGGTACCGATACTGGTGGTTCTATACGCCAACCAGCCTCATTCTGCGGCATTGTTGGCATTAAACCGACTTACGGACGTTGCTCGCGCTACGGTACCATTGCGTTTGCAAGCTCGCTCGATCAGGCAGGGATGTTTGCGCGCAATGTACGTGATGCTGCAATTACCCAGACAGTAATTTCCGGTCATGATCCCAAAGATTCGACATCATCGCCTAAAGCCACGCCTGATTTTGAAAAAGCACTAACTGGGAATATTAAAGGTTTAAAAATTGGCGTTCCCAAAGAATACCGCGTGGACGGTATGAGCAGCGAAATCGCAGATTTATGGGATAAGGGCATAAAATGGCTGAAGGAAGCAGGCGCTGAAATCGTCGATATCAGCCTGCCACATACCAAATACGCCCTTGCGACTTATTATATTATTGCACCCGCCGAAGCATCATCCAATCTCGCGCGCTACGACGGCATACGTTATGGGCTGCGCGTTACACCAGAAAACGGCGCGTTGAACGAACTCTACTGCAAAACCCGCGCTGCTGGCTTTGGTAAGGAAGTAAAACGCCGTATCATGATTGGCACGTATGTGCTCTCTGCTGGTTATTACGATGCGTATTACAAAAAAGCGCAACGTGTACGCTACTTAATCGCGCAGGATTTTAAGGATGCCTACACAAAGGTGGATGCCATTCTTACCCCAACCACGCCAAGCGCTGCATTTGCGATTGGTGAGAATAGCAAAGACCCGATTGCGATGTATTTAAACGACGTATTCACCGTGCCAACAAGTCTTGCTGGGCTTCCTGCTATTTCATTACCTGCGGGACTTTCGGCGAATGGATTACCGCTTGGCTTGCAGATTATCGGAAAAGCATTTGACGAAGAAACCGTATTCAGGATTGCAGGGGTTATGGAAGAGGCAGCGCAGTTTAAGGCTGTGCCGCAGGGAGTGGGAGTATGAGCGAATACCGCGTAAAAGGAAAAACTGGCGATTGGGAAGTGATTCTCGGGCTGGAAGTGCATGCGCAGATTTCCTCAAAATCCAAATTATTTTCCGGCGCTCCGAATGATTTTGGCTCAGAACCCAATGAAAATGTTTCGCTGGTTGATGCTGGAATGCCCGGCATGTTGCCTGTCATCAATGAATATTGCATTGAACAGGCAGTGCGCACGGGACTTGGTCTCAAAGCCCACATAAATTTGCGTTCCGTGTTTGATCGCAAGAATTATTTCTACCCCGATTTGCCGCAAGGCTACCAGATTTCACAGTTCCTTGACCCGATCGTCGGCAAGGGAATTATGCATATTGATATGCCGGATGGAACTACGCGCGATATCGGCATCACACGCCTGCATCTGGAGCAGGACGCTGGAAAATCGCTGCACGAGAACAGCAATAAATACAGCTACATTGATCTAAACCGCGCCGGAATCGCGCTCATGGAAATTGTTTCCGAGCCGGATTTACGCTCACCGGAAGAAGCAGGGCTTTACCTTAAAAAACTACGCTCGATTGTGCGGTATCTCGGCACGTGTGATGGTGACATGGAAAAAGGCAGTATGCGCTGCGACGTGAATGTCTCGGTGCGAAAGCCCGGCGATGTCCTCGGCACACGTTGCGAAATTAAAAACGTCAACTCCGTGCGCTTCATGATTAAGGCGATTGAGTTTGAAGCTGCGCGCCAGATTGAAATCATCGAAAATGGCGGCAAGATCGACCAAGAAACGCGCCTGTTTGATTCCACTACCGGCGAAACACGCACGATGCGCAGCAAAGAAGACGCGCATGATTATCGCTATTTTCCCGATCCGGATCTGTTGCCACTCGAATTCACCCAAGAATATGTCGATAAAATAAAAGCGACATTGCCGGAATTACCTGACGATAAAAAAGCGCGTTACATAAAAGACCTCGGACTTTCACCGTATGATGCAAGTGTGCTGGTAGCTGACCATGCAACAACCCATTTCTTTGAAACCGTAGCAGCAAAGCACAACCCAAAACTTGCTTCTAACTGGATAACAGCGGAGTTATTTGGCCGCTTGAATAAAGCCGATTTGGAAATTGATGCATCACCCATCAGCACCGATAAAATGAGTGGGTTGCTGGCGCTTATTGAAGATAACACCATATCGGGAAAAATCGCTAAAGTGGTGTTTGATAAAATGTTTGAATCAGGCAAAACCGCCGCTCAGATTGTCGATGAAGAAGGGCTAAAGCAAGTTACCGACACCGGCGCGATTGAGAAGATTATTGACGATATTATGGCAGCCAACCCAGACAAAGTCGCCGAATACCGCTCCGGCAAAGATAAACTCTTCGCGTTCTTTATAGGGCAGGTGATGAAAGTCTCTGGTGGTAAGGCAAATCCTAACCTTGTCAATGAGTTACTAAAGAAAAAATTAGCGTAATTCAGTAACCGTCACAAATAATTCACAGAACCGTTAATACTTTCTTAAC
>JABDCC010000008.1 GCA_013288335.1 Alphaproteobacteria bacterium | reverse complement strand
TGGCGGACACGCTCGCGCGATATATTATAGATTTTGCTTAAGTCTTCGAGCGTTGAAGGGTCATCCTTCAGATGCCGCTCACGAATAATATCCTGCTCACGCGCATTGAGTTTTGCCATCGCGCCTTCGAGCAATTCATGCTTTATGTTGCGCTCCTGCTTTTCCGCCATCAGCGTTTCCTGATTGTCAGCGGGGTCAGCCAGCATATCCTGCCATTCGTCGTCACTGTCCGCGCCGATTTTAGCGTTCAAATGCTGGTCATGCGCCGACATGCGCGTATCCATATCAATTACATCACTCTCGCCAACACCCATATCTTTCGCGATTTTTGTGACTTCCTGCGGAGTAAGCACACTGCTGACTCCCGTCTCGGCGCTACGGATGCTGTTTTTAAGTCTGCGAAGCCCGAAGAAAAGTTTTTTCTGCGCGGCACTGGAACCAATTTTTACCAGCGACCATGAGCGCAGAATATATTCCTGAATCGCAGCCCTAATCCACCACATCGCATAGGTAGAAAGGCGAAACCCTTTTTCAGGGTCAAAGCGACGCACCGCTTGCATGAGGCCGATGTTACCTTCGGCAACCAGTTCACTTGCAGGCAAGCCATAGCCACGATATTGCGCAGCGATTTTGGCAACCAGGCGCAAATGGCTCGTGACCAGTTTGTGCGCGGCCGATACATCATTATGTTCCAGGAAACGCTTGGAAAGCATATATTCCTCTTCTTCGCTAAGAAGCGGGAATTTGCGTATTTCCTGAAGATAGCGCCTGAGTCCGCCTTCGGCAGAAACGACGGGTAACTGAGTTGTCATGAATTTGCCTTTTGTGAATAGCTGAAAAGCTAAGGATATTATAAGGTAAGTCGCAGAGTTTTCAAGTGCCTCTGAGGGTATTTATCAATTCCTGCATATCCTGCGGAATTGGCGATAAAAATTCCATCTGTTTCCCGGTTTTTGGGTGAATCAGGGTGAGCATGGCGGCATGGAGCGCTTGTCGTGGAAAATCAAAGGTTTTGCCTTTCCGGCCATACACCTGATCGCCAATAATAGGATAGCCCTTATGGCCTAAATGCACGCGGATCTGGTGGGTGCGGCCAGTCTCAAGCGTACAACGCACGAGCGCGGCACTTTCAAACATTTCTTCGACTTTATAATGGGTTACTGAAGCTCTCCCACCCGATTTTACCACCGCCATTTTCTTACGATTGGTGTTGGAGCGGGCAATATTGGCGTCAATGGTGCCGATTGCAGGCGTCGGGATTCCCTTCACAATGGCTATATATTGGCGTTTTAATGTGCGTTCGGCCAATTGTTCAGCCAGATGCTTATGAGCCGCGTCGTTTTTAGCTACCACCAGTAACCCACTGGTATCCTTATCAATTCTGTGCACAATTCCCGGGCGCATCACCCCACCAATGCCGGAAAGCGAATCGCCACAATGGGCAAGCAGCGCATTTACCAGCGTATCGGTATAATGGCCCGGAGCGGGGTGGACAGTCATTCCAGCGGGTTTATCAATCACCAGAAAATGCTTGTCTTCAAAGATAATATTGAGCGCAATCTCGGTGGAGGCCAGCTCACTGCTTTCCGGCGGCGGCACTGTTAATATATAGGTTTCTCCTGATTTGACCTTGCGCGACGCATCCGTTATAGTCTCGCCTCCCGCGCTCACCTGCCCCTGACCGATGAGTTGCTGCATGCGACTGCGGGAGAACTCCGGCAGATGTTGCGCGAGGATCTTATCGAGCCTGCTGCCTGCATCGTCCGCGTTAATAATAACTTTTTTACTGTGATGGACCATAAACCTAATCTATTTCTGTTTAAGTTAATTGTCATTCTTCTAATTCTGCCGCTACTTGCAGGAATAGTGTTTGTTTGGATTAAAATGAGAGAATTTACAAGCTGATGATAAAATATATTTCCACACGCGGCAAAGCGCCGATTCTCGGATTTGAAGATGTTGTACTTGCAGGACTTGCAAGCGACGGCGGGCTTTATGTGCCGGATTCCATCCCGCAATTTTCTGCGCAAGATTTGAAAGCACTGTCCACATTATCCTATACGGATTTGGCCTATAAAGTAATGCAGCCTTTTATTGGCGATGCGATTGTAGAAAAAGATTTGCACGCGATTATTGTCGATTCTTATAAAAACTTCCGCGATCCCAAAATTGCCCCGCTTAAAAAACTGGGCGATAATGAATATCTGCTGGAACTGTTTCACGGGCCTACCCTCGCCTTTAAAGATTTTGCCCTCCAGTTCTTAGGCCGTGTGCTTGAATATTTCCTTGAGCGCAATCATCAGGAATTAACAGTTATTGGTGCAACGTCTGGCGATACTGGCTCTGCCGCAATCGAAGGCTGCCGCGGGCGCAAACACATGAAGATATTTATTCTGCACCCTCATAATAAAGTCTCAGCAGTCCAACGCCGCCAGATGACAACGGTTGAAGATAGTAACGTATTCAACCTCGCAGTGGATGGCACATTTGACGATTGTCAGGATATTGTGAAATCGCTTTTTGCCGACAAAAAATTCCGCGAAAAGCAAAAACTAACTGCGGTGAATTCCATCAACTGGTGCAGGATTTTAGCGCAAGTGGTCTATTATTTTTATGCTTCCTTTCAGTTGGGTTCCGCAAAACCCGTAAGCTTCTGCGTACCTACCGGAAACTTTGGTGATATTTACGCTGGCTACATAGCGCAGAAAATGGGTTTACCTGTTGAAAAACTTATCATCGCCACTAACAGCAACGATATATTAGCACGCTGCTTAAAGACCGGAACATACGCTATGGAAGGGGTATCACCCACTTTAAGCCCGAGTATGGATATCCAGATTTCCAGCAACTTTGAGCGGCTGCTCTTTGATCTCTATGATCGTGATGGTTCTGCAATTGATAAAATTATGAATGATTTCCGCAAAGAAAAGAAATTCACTTTATCCGAAAAAGCACTAACCAAACTCCGTACGCAATTTGCCGCCGGAAGAGCAGATGATACTGAAACGAAAACAACCATTGCCGCTGTCTATAAAGAATGCAGCGAGTTGCTTGACCCGCACACAGCAGTAGGCCTCAGCGTTGCCCGCGAATTTCATAAAGATAAAAACATCGCTATGGTAACACTTGCCACCGCCCACCCAGCAAAATTTCCTGATGCGGTGACAGCGGCAACAGGTGTACACCCTTACTTACCTGCGCATCTTTCTGACCTCATGACACGCGAAGAAAAAATGGGCATCATCGCCAATGACGCTACCCAAATAAAATCTTACATAGAAAAGCATTCATGACCTATCAAATTTCCACTCTGCCAAGTGGCCTGCGCGTTGCCACTGAAGCCCTGCCCGGCATCGAATCCGTTACTGTCGCAGTAAGTGTTGACGTTGGCGCACGGTTTGAGCGCGAGGAAGAAGGCGGCATTTCGCACATGTTAGAGCACATGGCATTCAAAGGCACTAAGCGCCGCAGTGCCCGCGCCATTGCCGAAGAGATGGATATGGTCGGCGGCAATATGAACGCATACACCTCGCTTGAAAATACGGTCTATTACACGCGCGTACTCAAAAACGACATGCCCTTAGCGGTCGATATGCTCGCCGATATTTTGCAAAATTCGGTGTTTGAGCCGGAAGAGTTAGAGCGTGAACGGCAGGTGATTTTGCAGGAAATCGCCATGCATTACGACACTCCGGACGATTTGGTTTTTGATCATTTCAGCGAAACCGCCTACCCGAATCAGCCGATTGGTCGCTCCATACTTGGCACATCGGAGAAAGTAAGTTTCTATAAAAGCGAAGACCTGAAACGCTATATGGGCGCACATTACCACGCGCCGAATATGGTGGTGACTGCTGCCGGTAATATTGATCACGATGCGTTCCTGCAATTAGTGGGTGAGAACTTCACTACGCTTTCCACCTCCGCGCAACTTCCCGCGCCAAAAGCTATTTACGAAGGTGGCGACAAACGCACCAAGCGCAAACTCGAGCAACTACATATGGTGCTTGGGTTTGAAGGGGTGTCTTTCCATGATAAGGATTATTACGTCTGGCAGGTGCTCGCCACCCTGCTTGGCGGCGGAATGTCGTCACGATTATTTCAGGAAGTGCGTGAAAAACGTGGCCTTGCCTATACCGTGCAGGCATTTATTTCCGCTTACGCCGATAGCGGTATGCTGAGTATTTATGCTGCCACGGCCGAAGACAAAGCCGCTGAAATGTTGCCCGTCATTTGCAACGAAGTGATTAAATTAAAAGACGGCATAGACGAGCATGAATTACAGCGTGCAAAGAATCAGATAAAATCGAGCCTTTTGATGTCGCGCGAGAGCAGCGCATCGATTGCCGAGTGGATTGGCAGACATCTGCTTAACTACGGCCGCTATAAGCCCGCTGCAGAAATTACCAAACTCATTGATGCGATTACCGCGGACCACATCATCCGCGCAAGTGGTAAGCTGCTTAGCAAAAATAATATTACGCTAACTACATTGGGTCCGCAAAAGAATATCCCAGAGTATGAGAAGGTGAAGAAAATTTTTGGTTAATCTTCCTATCCCCGTCATTGCGAGCGCAGCGAAGCAATCCAGATTAAAGAAAGCCTGGATTGCCACGTCGGCCCACGGCCTCCTCGCAACGACGAAATGCAATATAATACCAATATCTTACCAGATTAACGCTTTCTTAACCTGTTTCTGCTAAATTATAGATAAGTTAAATAATAATTTGGGGAGCAAGGTCATGGAAAAACCGATATTTAATCCTGATACAGATATTAATCTGGAAAATCTAGGCGATGCATTTAGAGATTCTTCGGGTAGATATCTTTCGACCAAACCATTTAAAGAATATGCACTCGAAAAAGGCATAGATTTTAACACAGTATATGCATTAAAGCATAATCTTGCTAATGGTAATTACGTTCACGCTATTGATAAAGAATTCTTTATGACCGCGCTGGCTGATTTAAAATTGCCATTGGCTCGTGCATTTACCCAAGATGATATTAAAGCTGGCAGCTTTTCAGACAAAGCAAGAGAGACAGTTCTGGCAAAAAATTGGGGATTATCTTCTGAGGTAGAACCTGGCAAACCAGGCCCCAAAAGAGGTCGCTAATTATCTTCCTTCGCGGCCTTGGCCTTAGGCGAGAGCTGAATATGCAGTTCGCGCAGTTGCTTTTCTTCCACAAATGCCGGTGCCTGCATCATAAGATCTTCAGCCTTTTGGTTCATCGGGAAACAGATAACCTCGCGGATGTTCGGCTCATCAGCAAGCAGCATCACCATGCGGTCAACTCCAGGAGCGAGGCCACCATGCGGAGGCGCGCCAAATTTAAACGCAGCAATCATAGCGCCGAACTTTGCATCGACTACTTCCTTGCCATAACCGGCGATTTCAAAAGCTTTATACATTAAATCCGGGCGGTGGTTACGGATAGCACCGCTCGAGAGCTCAATGCCGTTGCACACGATGTCATATTGGTAAGCCATAATATCGAGCAGTTTCTTTTTGTCGCCATTTGCGGCAAGCAATGCATCCATTCCACCTTGTGGCATGGAGAACGGGTTATGACTGAAGATAATTTTGTTTTCTTCTTCGTCCCATTCGTAATAGGGGAAATCCACCACCCAGCAGAATTTGTAGCAATCTTTTTCGATGAGGCCTAACTCTTCACCGAGTTTGGTGCGTATTTGTCCCGCAAGTTTGGAAGCGGTGAGTTCCTCACCGGATGCAAAAAACACCGAGTCACCGTTTTTAATTCCGGCAGTTTTCTTGAGTTCTTCTAGTTTTTCAGGAGTTAAAAATTTGGCAATCGGGCTTTTCGGCGTGCCGTCTACGCCGAAGGTAATATAGGCAAGCCCCGCCG
This sequence comes from Alphaproteobacteria bacterium, assembly GCA_013288335.1. Lineage (GTDB taxonomy): Bacteria > Pseudomonadota > Alphaproteobacteria > Rickettsiales > JABCZZ01 > JABCZZ01. The sequence continues at coordinate 50,047 of JABDCC010000008.1, read as the reverse complement.
CCCCGAGCGACTGCGCGTAGCCAATCATTTTATCAAAGAAACTACGCGGTTGCTCAGAGGTGTTTGGTGCAGGAATGGCGCGTATAACGCCACCACCTTCAATGATTTTGTTAAATATGCCAAAGCCTGAGCCTTTGAACACTTCGCTCGCATCGCTAATTTTCAGCGGATTGCGTAAATCAGGCTTGTCGCTGCCATATTCTAACATCGATTGTTTATACGGGATGCGTGGAAATGGAAAATCCGTCACTGATTTTTTACCGGCAAATTCTTTGAACAACCCATGCAGCACGGGCTCAATGCTCGCAAATACATCTTCTTGCGTCACAAAGCTCATCTCAATGTCGAGCTGGTAAAACTCGCCCGGCGAGCGGTCAGCGCGTGCGTCTTCATCGCGGAAGCATGGCGCAATCTGGAAATAACGGTCAAAACCCGCCACCATCAGCAATTGTTTGAACATTTGCGGCGCTTGCGGCAGCGCGTAGAATTTTCCCGGATGCACGCGGCTTGGCACCAGGTAATCGCGCGCGCCTTCTGGCGAGCTTGCTGTTAAAATAGGAGTTTGGAATTCAGTGAAACCCCGCTCAATCATACGGCGGCGCAGGCTCGCAATCACGTTAGAGCGCAAAATAATATTTTTATGCAGCTTTTCACGGCGCAAATCCAGAAAGCGATAAGTAAGACGGGTATCTTCCGGAAACTCCGCATCGGAATTCACCTGCAATGGCAAAAGCTCCGCTGCGGATTCCAGAATATAGGACTCTACCGCCACTTCAATCGTGCCGGTCGCCAGATCTTTATTGATAGTCTCAGGGGTTCTCGCCAACACTTTTCCGGTAATTGTAATCACACTCTCAAAGCGCACAGCCGTTAAATCATCAAACAGAGCTTTGTTGTTTTCGGAATTCGCCACAAGCTGTGTAATGCCATAGTGATCGCGCAGATCAATAAACAACAGATTGCCATGATCGCGCTTACGATGCACCCAGCCGGAAAGTTTCACCGTTTGCCCCGCCTCGGCAGAGGTAAGTTGGTTACATGTATGGCTTCTATATTGATGCATGGTCATGAGTGTATTTATCCTCGTTATTTGGCGAGACTTATAGTAGATATACCCTTATGAAACAAGCGCAATAAGGAATCTTAATGGTTAATGTCATAACCGATACCGCCACCCTTCAGGCATTCTGCGATTCGCTGAAAAATGAGCGATTTATTACGGTTGATACCGAATTCATGCGTGAAAAAACCTTTTACCCGGAATTATGCCTGGTACAGGTGGCTGGAGAAACCAATGCCGCGGCCATTGATCCGCTGGCGCCCGGCATTGATTTAAGCCCGCTTTATAAACTCCTTGCCGACCTTAATATTTTGAAGGTTTTTCATGCCTGCCGCCAAGATGTTGAAATTTTCTACCATGCGATGAAATCCATCCCCGCGCCACTCTTTGACACGCAGGTCGCCGCGATGGTCTGTGGTTATGGTGAGTCAGTAAGCTATGAATCGCTGGTGAGCAAAATTCTGGGCAAACCCGTAGATAAATCCTCACGCTTTACCGATTGGGCAAAACGCCCATTATCGGAAAAACAATTGCAATATGCGCTTGATGACGTGCTGCATTTGCGCGGTATTTATCTGGCGCTTGAAGAACAGCTTAAAAAGAGCGGACGCATAAGCTGGATATTGGAAGAAATGGAACCGGTGCTTGACCCGGAAACCTATGATACCAATCCAAACGATGCCTGGCGCAAATTGCGCCTACGCAATCCCTCTCCACGTTATATGGCAGTTTTGCAGGCCATTGCAGCCTGGCGTGAAATCACTGCACGCACCAAAAATGTGCCGCGCGGACGGATTATGAAGGACGAAACACTTACGGAAGTTGCACAATCCAAGCCGGACAATTTTACCGCGTTACAGGCAATACGCGGGTTTTACCCAACGATGCCCGCATCTCAATATGAGCCGCTTTTTGCCATATTAAAAGGTGTGGAGGAAATGCCGGCATCTACATATCCGCAATTACCCGCGAAACCACAAATTTCTAATCTTGGTGAATCGTTGGTGGATTTGTTGCGCTTATTGCTTAAAGCATGTGCCGCGCAAAATCAGGTAGTACCACGCCTCATTGCCGATAAGGATGAATTGGAATTGCTGGCGCTCGGAAAACGCGACGGTTTACATGTGCTGCATGGCTGGCGTTATGAGATATTCGGCAAGGAAGCCTTACGCTTGCTGGATGGTAAAATCGCCCTCAAAGCCGATGGTAAAAACGGCCTAGCATTTATTGAGATATAAAAATCTCCATTCCCACGCAAGTCGGAATACTTTTATCAGCGAAAATATAATCGAAAAAAAGAGGCGGCATTTTCATGCCGCCTCAATTCTTTGTAACTCACAGCAGATTAGAAGGAGAGCTGTGAACCAACGATAACAACGTTGCCACGGTTTTCAACAGCACCACTTGCTACTGAACCACCGGTTCCGTTAACATCGTAATATGTCCATTCTACGAATGGGGTCAGACCTGGAGCCAATTTGTAATCAACACCGAGTGACACATCATAGAATTTGTTGTCTTGACCAGTTGGCTTGGATTCAGAACCCAAGTAGGTCACGCTTGCACCGAGTGGGCCGGTTTCATAAGCAAGACCACCAGTCCAATAGTCAGCTTTGGTACCGCTAGAAGCAAAGCTATCTTGCCAGTCACCATAAGAACCAGCAGCGCTGAATCCCATGTAAGACAATTTAGCACCAGCGTTCCATGCCTGTACGTCGTTAACGTTTGGTCCTGGGACGTTAGTATCTGCGTTAGCAGTTTCGCCAGTTACAGCTACAGCTACACCAACCTGGTCAAACTGACCTTCGTAGTTCAAACCACCGCTCAAGAAGTCGGTAGCGCTGCCAGCAGTGCTGGTAGTGGTGATAACAGTTTCGCCACGGTTAGTAGTAGAAGGAGCATAGCTTACGCCAAGCTGGAAACCAGAGAAACGTGGAGTGTAGTAAGTAACTTTGGTATCGTTGCTTGTTGCTTCGCTAGCAAATCCAGTAGACGGACCTGCTTCAACTGGAAGACGTGGAGCAGTGATGAAGCTTCTGCCACCAGCAAATGCACCATTACCTACAACTGGGTTGTTGGTCTGAGCAAAATATTCCCAGTCACCATCAATACCACCAGTAGCGCGAGCGATGTTAGATGCGTCAACTTTAAGATTGCGAGCTGCACCATCGTTGGAACCGAATTCGAAATGGCCCCAATTGTCACCCTGCAACCAACCGTATGTACGGTGAGCAGTCAAACCAGCACCGGTGTTACCATTAGCCTGGGCAGTGCCAGCACCATTAACATCAGCGATAAGGTCAACTTCAGCGCCGTAACCAAGACCTGCATCGGTCTTGCCAGCAACGTTGAAATGGAGTTCGTTGTCGTTGCGGAATGCAACATCTTGCACGCCAGAACCATTGTCTGATTTAGCGAAAGCAGCTTCAAAAGTGCTGAATCCACCGATTGTTACTTTTGGATCGTCACCGAATGCAGCGCCTGCGAGCAGGGTAGCAGCACCGATAAGAGCAGAAGTACCAAGAAGTATTTTTTTCATAATACGTTTCCTATTCCTTAGGGTTGTTATAGTAATTACTAGATGCAAAGGCCTGTAATCTTAGTGAATCAAAGACATTTGCGGCGACACAGTTGCGTTACCTGCGGGACAATATGTTTAGTCGCCCCCTTCTATGCAAGCACAGAATACTAAAACCCAGTCACAATAAGCTGTATTTTTGACACTCTGTTGCTCAGATACAACAACCCATCCCGACGGGTAAAAAATTGTCCGTATATATATAAGGAGTAAAATCAGGCTTCTAGGGGCCAATCAGGCAGCCAAAGCTGCAACAAGAGCCTCAGAAAGCTCCAACTCCTTTAAAGCATCCGCTTTTGCGCTTTCGGTAAAAGCTCCATCCAGCGCTCCTTTGGCGCGGGCCAGTCGAGCTTCTGCCTCTGGTAACGTTATTTTTTGCAAATCTACCGCCCGTTCAGCAAGGATAGTGCAGGAGACAGCGTTCACTTCAGCGATGCCACTTGCCACAAAAATCTGCAGGGTTTCTTCCTTATCATTATGTATCTTAATAACTCCGGGGCGCAGTGTAGAGATAAAATCCATATGCCCGGGAAGCACACCAAAGTCACCCAGCGTTCCGGGAATGTCCACCATACCGGCAGCACCTGAATAAAAAGTTGCTTCGGGGGTAACAAGGTCAAATCTTATAGTATCCATATTTATAGTGTCCGAATTTTAGGTCGAAATAATTATTTAAAGGGCTATATACAAACTGCTTTGCTTTGGCAACATGGTTTTGTATATTCGCCACAAATACTGTAATAACTGTTTTATGAAACACCCCTATTTGCGCTCGCGTCTACTCGGAGCCTTTTTATCCCTAGCCATAATTGCATGCGATCAGTGGAGTAAAACCCTGGTGATTGCCTATGCTCATGATTCTCTGCTTCCGATGAAGCTTCTGCCTTTCTTTAATATCGTGCTGGTTTTTAATACTGGCGTAAGTTTTGGAATGTTCGCGGGCAGCGCGCCTTTGGTGGGCCTGCTTTTGCTTATAGGCCTTTGTTTTATTGTAATTATACTCGCGGTTTGGCTTCTCAAGGCGCAGGAAAAACTTGTAATTACAGCGCTTGGCTTTATCATCGGCGGCGCCATTGGCAATATTATTGACCGGGTGCGCCTCAGAGGAGTAACTGATTTTCTTGATTTTCACGTAAATGCTTACCACTGGCCGGCATTTAATATTGCTGACAGTGCTATTTTCATAGGGGTTGTGCTCTTCGTCTTTACGAATATAATAAGCGAAAATAGAGATTTAAAAATTACAATGGATCGCAAGGAATAACCGATTAAATGCTGAAAAATACATCAACTATAAAAACGATAAGCGTTATTTTTTGCCTTATATTATCTGCCTGTGGTTCGGGCGATATGAGGGAAACACTAGGCTTAAACCGTCAGGGACCGGATGAATTTCAGGTATATTCGCGCCCACCTTTAAATATTCCCCCAGAATTTAATCTGCGTCCGCCTGCTGGAGCATCCGAAGGATCATCGGCCAGCATGATACCCGCGCCGGACAAAGCTCATAATGCGATTATTGGCGCAAGCGCAAATAACACTCCCGGGTTTACCGCCCCCGCCGCCAATACCACCATAGCGCCGACCGCTGTATCGCCTGTTTCTGCTTCCGAATTGCCGACGAATGCAGACTCGCAGTTCCTTGCCAATGTTGGCGCAGATAAAGCCAATCCCAATATTCGCCAAACTTTGCTTGATGACAAATTAAATGGCACGGCTCCCAAAAATAGTTCTTATTTGCTGGGGACTGACAAAACAGACGAAAGCGTTGTGGATCCAACCAAAGAAGCCGACCGCATAAAGCAGGATAAAGCGCAGGACAAACCAATTACCACGGGCGACACCCCGGTAATTGTGCCAAAAGATAATGGAATTTTTGGTAATATTTTTTAAGTACTGATTGTCCTCACATGATTTACACACAGGATATTGGCAACGCTTTCGATAAGATTGTCGGTGAAAACGGCGCTTCTACCGCGGACTTTGATACAGCGCATAGAGAAGCAGAGAAAGCCATTGCCGCTTTACACGCTTACAAGAAAAATAATTCCTGGCCAGTGCTGAATATTGCCGAACGCGAGGATGATCTCGCACAAATTGAATCTGCAGCAAAACGCATTACCGAACATTACGATACGCTGGTAGTAGTGGGTATGGGCGCATCAAGTCGGGGCGGAAGAACATTGGTTGCACTCACCGAGAATCCTTTTTCCCATATGTCTGGGAAAACAAAAATCCATTTCATCGACAATATCGATCCCTATACATTTGATCAGCTAGTGGGCGCACTGGATTTCAAAAAGACCATGTTCCTTATTATCAGCAAGTCCGGCGGCACTGCCGAAACGCTTGCGCAGTTGCTGGTGCTGCTTAAAGAAGTAGAAAAACGGCTTGGCAAGAATGCTATTAAAAATCATTTTATATTTATCGCAGAACCCGGAAAAAATGCGCTTCGCACTATCGGTGAGGAGCATAACGTAGAAATCCTCGAACATGACGCAGGCATCGGCGGGCGTTTTGCAAGCCTCACTGCGGTAGGGTTGCTTCCCGCCAAAGTCGCGGGGATCGACATACGCGCAGTACGCAAGGGCGCCTTAGATGTTGTAAAACATTGCTTCACGGATAAATCACCAGAGCCAGCTCTGGGCGCAGCATTGCATTATGCGTTATGGAAACGCGGCAAAACCGTTTCGGTGATGATGCCTTACTGCAACCGGCTCAATGCGTTTGGCGCCTGGCATCAGCAATTATGGTCAGAAAGTTTGGGCAAAAATGGCATGGGAACCACGGCACTGCGCGCGCTTGGTGCATTTGATCAACATAGCCAGCTGCAGCTTTATCTGGATGGCCCGAAAGATAAATTTATTACCTTGATAATGCTAAAACAGGAAAAGCTTGGCTCTCACATTCCTACCTCTGCTGAAAAATCACTCGGTTATTTTAAGAATCATACCATCGGTGATTTAATGGGTGCAGAACAAAAAGCAACTGCTGAGACACTCACTAAAAATAACTGCCCGAACCGCGTATTTTATCTCGACAAACTCAATGAAGAAAGCCTTGGTGCACTCATGATGCATTTTATGTTAGAAACCATGATCATGGCACAAATCTGGGATATTGATGTGTTTGGCCAGCCAGCAGTGGAAGAAAGCAAACAGCTTGCCATAAAGTATCTTTCTCAATCATGAAAAAATGCCTCAAAATAGGCCATCGTGGCGCGAGTGGGCACTTGCCGGAAAACACGATTAGCAGCTTTAACAAAGCCCTGAAGCTTGGCGCAGAAGCGATTGAGCTTGATGTGCACTTATGCAAAAGCGGTGAGCCGGTCGTGATTCATGATGATACAGTGGATCGCACAACAAACGGCAAAGGTTTGGTTGCTGAGTTAACTCTCGCTCAGTTAAAGGCACTCACTATTTCTGGCGATGAACATATCCCCACTTTGCAGGAAGCGCTTGAGACAATCGGTAGTAACATTATATATTTCATTGAAGTAAAACACGCGGACGCTGCCCTCCCCGTTGCAAAGCTCATTGCTGAATATATAAACAAAGGCTGGAAAGCTGAGAATCTCTACTTGATATCATTTGATCACGAAGCATTAAAAACCGTGCATCGCGAATTTCCCGATGTTTTTATCGGTGCCAGTTTTAAAAGATTGTTTGATAACTCCGTTTTAGAAGCCAAAATCTGGGGCGCGCGTGCCATTGTGCCTAATTACAAGCTGCTCACCAGTGAATTTATCAACAAAGCAGTCAAACTTGATTTGAAAATATTTACATGGACAGTAAATGACCCGGAGGATATCGCAAGGCTGCATTCTATGGGTATTGACGGGATTATCAGCGATTATCCTGACCGCCTAAGTAAACTATAATTTCTTCATTTGGGTCGAATTAATGCTTTGTATTCTTGTTTTATAAGTGTATTTTCCAGCCTAAATAGATACCCTCATTTACAAAAACAATATCTCAAAAGGAAATAAACTCATGGCACGCAAGAAAATATCCCTCATCGGCGCTGGAATGATTGGCGGAACTCTCGCTCACATTATCATGCAGAAACAATTGGGCGACGTAGTATTATTCGACATCAATGACGGGCTGCCGCAAGGTAAAGCGCTCGATATCGCACAAGCCTCCGACATAGACAGCTCTGACGTGCATTTAAAAGGCACGAGCGACTATGCTGATATTAAAGATTCTGACGTTATTATCGTCACCGCTGGCGTACCACGCAAACCCGGCATGAGCCGCGATGATCTCGTAAACATCAATACCGGCATCATCAAAACCGTTGCTGAAAATATCAAAAAACACGCACCAAACGCCTTTGTCATCGTTATCACCAATCCACTCGACGCAATGGTGTGGGTAATGCGCGAAGTTTCGGGACTACCACATAAAAAAGTGGTCGGCATGGCAGGTGTGCTTGATTCTGGCCGCTTCTCCTATTTCCTTTCCGAAGCAACGGGCATTTCCGTGCAGGACATTTCCACTTTCGTACTCGGCGGTCACGGCGACAGCATGGTGCCACTTGCGCGTTATTCCACCATCGGTGGAATTCCACTTCCTGACGCTGTAAAAATCGGCCTCATTAAGCAAGACGTGCTCGATAAAATTATCCAGCGCACACGCGATGGCGGCGCAGAAATTGTTGGCCTGCTTAAAACCGGCTCTGCATTTTATGCTCCCGCTGCATCGGCAGTGAAAATGGCGGAAGCCTACCTGTTTGACCGCAAGCGCGTTATTCCTTGCGCTGCGCATTTAAATGGTGAGTTCGGTGTAAAAGATCTCTATGTAGGCGTACCCGCAGTAATTGGTGCAGGCGGCGTTGAAAAAGTACTCGAGATTGAACTCAACAAAGAAGAAAAAGAGCTTTTTAATAAATCCGTTGATGCGGTTAAAGGACTCTGTGCCGGCATTAAATTATAAATTACGTTAAGACACTCAAGGAACTACTATTATGAATATCCATGAATACCAGGCTAAATCGATTTTAGCGAAATATAATGTCAACGTTCCCAAGGGCGGCGTGGCGTACACACCTGCCGAAGCAGAGAACGTTGCTAACCGGCTGGGTGGCAATCTCTGGGTTGTCAAAGCCCAAATTCACGCGGGCGGCCGTGGTAAAGGCGGCGGGGTAAAACTTGCCAGAACCATAGGCGAAGTTGCCGAGTATGCTTCCAAGATGATTGGTATGAATCTGGTTACCCACCAGACCGGACCAGAAGGCAAGGAAGTAAAACGCGTCTATATTGAAGAAGGCAGCAACATCGCCGAAGAAATGTATCTCTCCATGATCGTAGACCGCGCTACTTCACGCGTGACCTGCATGGCCTCCTCCGAAGGCGGCGTGGAAATTGAAGAAGTCGCAGCAAAACATCCTGAGAAAATTTTCATGGTGGAAATTGATCCGGTGTGCGGCATTCAGCTTTTCCATATTCGCAAACTCGCGTTTGACTTGGGTATCCGTAAAGAGCTGCAGGGTAAATTTACCGAATTTATGACTAATCTTTACCGCGCCTTCATTGAAAAAGATGTAAGTCAGTTAGAAATCAATCCTCTGGCAATCACCAAAGAAAATAACATCATCGCACTTGATGCTAAATTTAACTTTGATGAAAACGCGCTTTATCGTCAGCAGGCGGTTATGGAGTTGCGCGATGAAGATGAAGAAGATCCGCTCGAGCGCAAAGCTGCCAAGTTTGGCCTGTCTTATGTGAAGATGGACGGCAATATCGGTTGCATGGTAAATGGCGCAGGTCTTGCCATGGCCACGATGGACATCATTAAATATTGCGGCGGCTCACCCGCAAACTTTTTAGACGTGGGCGGCGGCGCTACCAAAGAAAAAGTAACCGAAGCATTTAAAATTATTCTCTCCGATCCCAATGTTGAAGGTATCCTCGTGAATATCTTCGGTGGAATCATGCGCTGCGATATTATTGCTGAAGGCGTAATCTCCGCTGCACGCGAAGTAAGTCTCGATGTTCCACTCGTTGTGCGTTTAGAAGGCACCAATGTGGAGCTCGGAAAGAAAATGCTGGCAACTTCCGGATTGCCGATTTTGCCTGCCGATAATCTTGGCGATGCCGCCGAGCGTATCGTGAAAGCAGTCAAAAAAGCAGCCGCTTAAAATATAACAGTTAGGGAATCTAAAATGTCTATTCTCATCAATAAAAATACCAAAGTTATCTGCCAGGGTTTTACCGGCAGAGAAGGAACCTATCACTCTGAGCAGGCACTCGCTTACGGCACACAAATGGTAGGTGGCGTTACACCTGGCAAAGGCGGTGGTCTACACCTGAACTTACCTATCTTTGATACGGTTGAAGAAGCGGTTGCCAAGACGGGCGCAAACGCATCAGTAATTTACGTGCCACCCCCGTATGCAGCTGATGCAATTTTAGAAGCGATTGATGCAAAAGTGGAATTGGTAGTCTGCATCACTGAAGGAATTCCCGTACTCGACATGGTAAAAGTAAAACGCGCTTTGTGCGGCACCAAAACCCGCCTTGTTGGCCCGAACTGCCCAGGCGTAATCACCCCCGGTGAATGCAAAATCGGCATCATGCCAGGCCATATTCATAAAAAAGGACGCATCGGCATCGTATCGCGCTCCGGCACTTTAACTTACGAAGCAGTAGCACAAACAACCGCTGAAGGACTCGGCCAATCTTCCTGCATTGGTATTGGCGGCGATCCGGTTAACGGCACCAACTTCATCGATGTAATTGACTTGTTTTTGGGCGATGATGAAACTGACGCGATCATCATGATTGGTGAAATCGGCGGCTCCGCTGAAGAAGAAGCCGCAGAGTTCATCAAGAAAAGCAAAACCAAGAAACCTATCGTTGGCTTCATTGCCGGCCGTACCGCACCTCCGGGAAGGCGCATGGGACATGCCGGCGCGATTATTTCCGGTGGTAAAGGCGGTGCTGACAGTAAAATCGAAGCGATGAAATCTGCCGGTATCCGTATTTCGGAATCACCTGCAACGCTTGGCACGACTCTGACCGCATTTCTGAAAAAGAAAAGCGCGTAAGAAACGTGTTTGCCTTATTGCGGCAAAAATCTAGTCAGCAACTAAACCCTCTGCAAACCTACGTACTGATAGGCATCATTATCAGCGCGGTTTATTTTCTGGGATTTGTCGTATTTTTATATGAAGATTGGTTTTTAGGCAGCAACTCCAATATAACAGGTCGGGATTTTCCAGCGTTCTGGACTGCAGCGCGTCTGATAGTTGAAAGCAGCGCTTCGGTAATATATGATCCCACGATTTTTATCGCCGAACTTCAAAAAACATTCGGCGATAGTATGGTCATGTTGTGGCCCTACCCGCCTACAGAGTCACTGTTTTTATGGCCTCTGGGATTTATGACCTACAAAACGGCTTATATCATATTTGCCGTTATTTCTGTAATTACCCTAGTATTTGCGTGCAAAACTTCCCGACATAATTTCTTTCTATATATTTCTGCTTGTATTTTCACGCCCCTTGTCACGTTTAGCCTCTATATGGGACAGAACGGTTTGCTAACCTCCGCATTACTCATTGCAGGGATACGCCTGAGTCCCACACGTCCTTTTCTTGCAGGTCTATTATTCGGCATGATGATAATAAAACCCCAGCTTGCTGCAATGGTGCCTATATATCTTATTGCCACTCACAACTGGAAAGCTATCGCCGCCACTTCTCTGAGCGCCGGCACATTGATTATCACCACACTGTTAGTGTTTAATACCCATATCTGGACTGTGTATTTTTCGGCGCTGCTTTTTTATAGTCATTACGGCGTGGGAGAAATATTTCACATTGGTATGCCGACAGTTTATATGCTGGTTTTATTACTTACGAAGAATGTGGCTGCCGCATGGGCACTCCAAATAGGTTTAAGTATCGCCATTGCGTTTGCTAGCTTTCACGCATTTAAAAAATCTCGTGACCAGCTGATGCATTTTGTAATTTTTGCTGCGGGTATCGCGTTGCTTACCCCCTATATATACATCTACGATTTGCCGATTTTAGCGGTGGCGTTGATTTGCTTAATATCCCGTGAGACCTCCCCCGTGAGCCTCTATAAAATACTCCTATATAGCTCGATATGGTTGCTGCCCATTCTACAGCTTTCCACTAAATGCGGGGCGATTATCTTAATCTGGTTTTATATCCATGTGTATTTTACTGCGATACGCCAAAAATTTACTGTCCCAAACAGATTAATCTGATGACGGTACGCGGAGGAGTTCTTCACGACGACATCGCAGGGGAGATTTCGTGGAGCGAAATCGGGGGCAGCGTGCCCCCTGAATAAATTCAGATACTAAAGCCAATATCTAAACTGTCATATACTTCATTGGCGGCAGCAAGGGCAGCAAGCGTTGAGACGAGCCCAAAGACATTGAAGTTACATCCCGGGATTTTTATTTTCTCGCGCGCACTTTCCGCACATTCGCTTTCGTCACACATGCCAACAAAGCGCATGCCAGCAGCATTGAGGTTAGAATTTGCATCGCGTTCGCTATTGATGCGGTAAGCACCCCCTACCGGAACGCCGTCCACCAGATACACCATCGCCTCTGCAGGAGCACCCTCCACAACATCAATCGTGGGAATACCTTCCTGAATAATCACTTCGGTATTTTGCGTGCCTTCTTTAATGGTATTCATTTTATTGCGGGTTTTTTTGTTGAGCTCCAAAAGCTCATCACTGCTTCCAACCGTCATGATACCCATACCGTAAGTACCGCTATCAGCTTTTACAAATACATAAGGTTTCTCGGTCACTCCGTACTCTTCGTATTTCTGACGCATTGTATGTAGCACTTTCTCGACACCGAGCGCCACACATTCAATGCCAACACGTTCATGGAAATTCACCACTCCACAACGGTGAAACCCTGCTGATATCAGCCAGGGGTCAAAATTAAATTTCTCAGCAAACTCACGAGTGATTTGTGTATAAGCCCGAAAATGTTCACTCTTACGCCTTGTGTACCAGCCCATATGGTAACTGGGCTCAATCGGCTGTTTTATTCCTATCAATATTTCCGGCGCACCCGCAGTGCAGTCATTATTGAGAATTATTAAATCGGGCTCGAAGCCATCACTGGTGGAAATCCGGTTGTTGGTTCTGATCAGCGGAAATTCCATGACTGTATTTTCATTCATGGATTGAAGTGACAACGGCTCCGTCGCGGTAAGGCTGCCAATGCGCACTTCCCTGCCCGTCTCACTAATCAATCCACTCAGTACAAAAAGATTCTCAATATAAGCAAGGTTGCGCGTGTGGTTTTCTGGTATAATCAATATTTTCTTTGGCACAGGCTTCATAGCCTCAAGCCGGTCATGCATCAGATTGATTGAGCGATCACGTGCTGCCGGTGAAAGATTATTAAAACCTGCTGGAAATAAGTTGGTATCTACCGGCGCAATGCGCACACCTGAATGACGCAAATCCACCGAGCTATAGAAAAAAGGCGGTTTCTTGGTGCGTTTTTTATGTAACCATTCTTCTATTTCTTCGCGGCGCGCCTGAAATAAATCATCAAGCTTGGTAATTATCTGTGACATAGCATCCCTATTATTATGGCCCTTTTATTCCGCCGCCCTGAAAGCTGGTTTCTCGTTCCAGTCGCCCAGCCATGCCTGCATGAGTGTAAGCGCCGCTATTGCCGCAGTATCGGCACGCAGCACACGTGGCCCAAGACACATCCCCACTGCATAAGGTAACTCGCGCAGTAAAGCAAGTTCAGTGGTGGAGAATCCGCCTTCGGGTCCTATCAGTACCGCATAACTTGTATGTGGAATTTCCGGCAATAATTCTTTCGCGCTTTTGCTGGCACCGGATTCATCACCATAAATCAACAGGCGATCTTTCGGCCAGCTTCCAAGCAGTTTTTCCAAAGTTATGATAGGTTTAATAATAGGAACATCTAAACGCTCACATTGTTCGGAAGCTTCAATAGCAATGACGGTCAAACGTTCTGCATTAGTTTTATCCACAATGGTAAAGTTGGTTTTTACCGGAACAAACGCCGATATGCCAAGCTCGGTAGCTTTTTCCAGAACCCATTCGCTTTTACCGGACTTAAGCGGAGCGCAAACAAGCCACAAATCAGAAGAAGTTTTCTGAGCTCTCAGTTGTTTCTGCACAGACAATGTTACGGATTTTTTGCTAAGAGAGCTGATTTCCGCCAGCCACTCCCCATCTATCCCATTGAAAATAGCTATTTTATCGCCAGTTTTTTGGCGCAGCACGTTAGCAAGGTAATGGGATCGCTTCTCATCCAGAGATATACTCGCGCCACCCATGAGCGGTTGTTCACTATAAAGACGGGTGCGCGGATATTCCGGATGAGTTGCCATTAAGATAAAATTTAAAGTTACGCCGCAACCTTATATTCAACTTTTTCCGCTTGCAGCGCTTTCTGGTAAGCAGGACGCGCAATTACTTCACGGAGCAATCGTTTTGTATTTTCACCAATTTTAATATCAGGGAAATGTGCTGACCAGTTAGCAATAACCGTAAGCAGAATATCTCCGGCAGTGAGTGTATTGCCAGCCAGATATTCTGAGCTGCCTAAACGCTGTTCTACATCTTGCCATAATTTATTGATGTTGCTCACGCTCAAGGAAAGAATATTTTTCTGCTCTTCACCTTTTAATGCTTTCATGGCAAAAAATGCGCGGCCGTAAGCAGGGTGCAAAGTGGCATTGCAGAACATCAACCACTCAAGTGCAGCTGCGCGCTCAAAGCCTGATGCGGGCAACAGCGCGCCTTTATGCTTATCGTTCAAATAGACGATGATTGCACCACCCTCGCGAATCGTGTGGCCATCATCTACGAGTGTTGGCACATTACCACGTGGGTTTATTTTTAAGAATGCTTCCGGGCGTTTGTCGCCGCCAACATTTTCAAGAGTCACTTGCTGGCCAAGTTCATTTAAGACTACGTGAATTGCCATAGAGCATGCGCCGGGCATATAATAAAGTGTGTACATAGTTTCCTCCGTTGTTGATTGATTTTTGATCTTATACATGGTTAAAGTTTCGAGTCGAGTTTAAATCGTGTGCCAATTTCATAACCACTTCAAATTTTTATAATTGAAAATTTTATGCAAAAAGATTCCAAACTGTTTGATGATTTTGCCAAGCTCGCATCTGGTGCAGCAGGTACCATTGCCGATATGAAACGCGAGGTCGAAGCTATGGTAATGGATAAAGTAGAGAAAATCCTCTCCCGCATGAATCTGGTGCGGCGCGAGGAGTTTGAAGTCGTCCGTCTCATGGCAGAACAGGCTCGCCTAAAACAAGAAAACCTTGAAAAGAAACTCGCGGAATTAGAGAAGTCACTGGAATCTAAATAAACTCTGTAAAATGTCACTGTTGATAAGTCCTTAAAAGAGTCACACCAACTTATCAATACAGCTCATGGTTGTGAATAATTTACTCAAATAGACCCTAAAAACCCTGGATTTTTGCCGTCTACAGTGTAATCTTGTCCTTGAGGCGTTTAGCTTTAGTTATCTTTCCATTTTTTAATTTCTACAACTTGAGGATTGGTTCAATGACGACATTGCGCGTTGAAACGGATAACCTTCTATCTAACCCACTCGATCTCGTGGAGCAGGTAATAATCGATCGTGACTGGGCATATGATCGCCCATCTGATGAAGAACTCGTCGCAGAAGTAACCAGCGCATGGTGTAATTATCGTGTGTGGTTTACATGGCAAGCCGAACAAGGCGCGATGATTTTTTCCTGCGCGTTCGAAACCAAGCTGCCTAAATCTGCTTACGCAAAAATATATCCATTGCTCGCGATGGTGAATGACAAATTATGGATCGGGCATTTCGATTTAGTAAATGACGATAACGCAATCGCGTTCCGCCACACTATGTTGATGCGCGGTGGTTGTGTAATTTCCATCGAACAGCTTGAAGACTTGATCGACATCGCTGTGTCGGAATGCGAACGATTCTTCCCCGCCTTCCAGGCGCTGGTGTGGGGACATAAATCACCTGAAGCTGCGCTCGAGGCCGCGATATTTGAAACGGTCGGAGAAGCTTAAGGAATACGGAATAAAGAGCCCGAACAGAATAAAGAGGTTAAACAACAACTCTTTGTAGTCCGCCCTTGAATCCTTACTTACTAAATTGTAAGTTTGTGTTTCAAGGGCGGATTTCTTTTGTGCCCATATTTTTCTGAGGGTACCAGTGTTTCCAAAATCTTTACTCCTGATTGGTTACGGCAAAATGGGCAGCGCATTATGCGCGGCATGGATAAAAGCGGGAATGAAGGAGTCTGCAATTGTGATTGTCGATGCAGATGCAGGAAAGAAATCATTAGAGGCTGTAGATTTTATTCCTGAGTGCATTGTGCTTGCGGTAAAACCCCAATCAATGGATGCGTTGCTCCCCACACTCAAAAACAAATTTGGCGAAACCCCACTTTATATCTCCATAGCCGCTGGCAAAACCATTGCTTATTTTGAGCAAACGCTAGGCGATGCCACTATTATTCGTGTGATGCCAAACACCCCTGCCCTCATCGGCAAAGGCATCAGCGCTATTATTGGAAATAAAAAAGCCCGCGATAGTGAGATACAGACAGCAAGCACATTATTTAAAGCAGCAGGAGAAGTCGTGATGTTAAAAGATGAAAAACAAATGGATGCGGTGACTGCTATTTCCGGCAGCGGCCCTGCTTATGTGTTTTTATTTTTAGAAAGCCTCATTGAAGCAGGTATCGCGCAAGGGCTAGATGAAGCAACCGCAAAGAAACTCGCCATTGAAACATTAATAGGTAGTGCCGAACTTGCAAAATCTTCTTCTGAGTCCCTCACTACCTTGCGTGCAAATGTCACCAGCAAAGGCGGCACCACCGAAGCGGCGTTAAATGTTCTGATGAAAGATAGTAGGTTGAAATCACTGTTTAATGATGCAGTGGCGGCAGCGGTGAAGAGGGCGAAGGAATTGGGTTAGTAAATGAATTTCAAAATAGGCATAACAAAATTACCCAAAGTAATGCTGGCTTAATAGATACTAATATTACTGTTTGTTTTTTTGATAAATTATTTATAAAACGATTGAGAAAAATAAAATTCAATAAAATAATACAAACCGTGAATAATTCTGGAATTCTATTAAAATATTCCGTTATAGGTAATGGTAATGAAAGATCTATTATCATTTTAGGAACGATGAATATTACAAGAAGCAGTGTACCAAAATCAGCACAAAAACATGCCATAAATGTAGCGAACAGATCTATATTCACTCTAAAACAAAACCGCGCAATAAACTTATACAAAAAAGGGGAAATATTTATTGAACCTATTATAAATGTAATTAAGTAAATTATCCCACCAAAAAAAGGTGGCAAAGAAAAGTGTGCTTCATTCATATATTCATAAACTCCTGCAGCGGTAAAATGAGAGCGAAAGAGTTGGCGGGTTAGAAAAATAATTTGTGCATTATAAATATATATAAATGGATACATGCCCAAATCATTGCAATATAAGGAATTGGCAATTGAGTAATCTGGCTCTTGGTCAAATTATCAATAAATGTATTTAGAAAAATAAAGTTCATCAAATATAGCAAGCCTACAAAGAGTAGGAGTGGGGCTGTAGTTTCGTCAAGTCCTCCATAATATAAAAATATTATATATAAAATTATAGCAACAATATGCCCGCTTATACTGGCCTTAACAGTTGAGTCTTTATCTAATACAATCCGGAATCTACTGTAAGCATAGTATTTATAAATAAATACCGACATACGAATTCCTGCATATATGAACAAAAAGGGGAAAACATATACCGTAAATAAGAAGAGGGGAAACATGAGGCTAAAATAACCTTCAAAGCCTGCTCCCCCTCCTTCACCCCACCTAGCATAGCTATTAGCCATACTAAAAAAAAGCACAAAAACAGCCAATCCACCAATCCACACTGCTTTGATAATATGTTCAGCAGCGGATTTTAGATTCTTCTAATACACCCTGGCCTTCGGCGGGATCGGTTTTACTTCATTAGAGAGCGTGTTCATATGCACGGGACGGTAATCGATTTTGGTTTTGCCTTTTTCATCAAACCAGATGAGTGAATGTTTCATCCAGTTTTCATCATCACGATTAGCAAAATCCTCACGCGCATGCGCGCCGCGGCTTTCCTCGCGATTGAGCGCACCATTTACCGTAATCACGGCTTGCGAAAGCAAATTATCAAGTTCCAACGCTTCCACCAGATCGCTGTTCCACACTAAATTTCTGTCGGTCACGGCTAAATCGTCATAGCT
Organism: Alphaproteobacteria bacterium; assembly: GCA_013288335.1. Lineage (GTDB taxonomy): Bacteria > Pseudomonadota > Alphaproteobacteria > Rickettsiales > JABCZZ01 > JABCZZ01. Next base: position 32,097 of record JABDCC010000008.1, on the reverse strand, counting down.
CTGCCAGACTTGTTTTATTTTGGTAGCGCCCTCGAGTAAAGTTTTCTTATCACGGAACACAGCGGCGTGATTCTGCATGGTTTTTTGCATGTCTTTGCGAATCTCAGATGTGCGCTTGGTGCCGTTGGCATAACGAATTTTATCAAACCGGCTGATGATATGATCAGTTGCCGATTCTGTGAGTGGTTTATGCGCTGCACCCGGAGTAATCGTCTCACGCGCGCGGATTGCGGCGGCTCTGCCAAACACTACGAGGTCGAGCAGTGAGTTTGAACCGAGACGGTTTGCACCATGCACGGAAACGCAGGCCGCTTCACCAATCGCCATCAGCCCCGGCACCACAGAATCTGGATTGCCGTTTTTAAGCGTTACGACTTCTGCGTGATAGTTAGTAGGAATACCACCCATATTATAATGCACCGTTGGCAGCACAGGAATCGGCTGCTTGGTAACATCCACACCGGCAAACACGCGTGCGGTTTCAGAAATTCCAGGAAGACGCTCATGAATAATGCTCGGGTCTAAATGATCCAGATGCAGGAATATATGATCCTTCTCCGGGCCTACTCCGCGACCTTCGCGAATTTCAATCGTCATGGCACGGCTTACCACGTCACGCGAAGCTAAATCTTTTGCATGCGGCGCATAACGTTCCATGAAACGCTCACCTTCAGAATTGACCAGATACCCGCCTTCACCGCGCACGCCTTCGGTGATCAAACAGCCTGCGCCGTAAACACCGGTCGGGTGAAATTGCACAAACTCCATATCCTGTAGCGGCAAACCAGCACGCACTGCCATGCCAGCACCATCACCTGTGCAAGTATGCGCAGAGGTGCAGGAAAAATACGCACGACCATAACCACCTGTTGCAAGCACCGTGGTATGCGCATGAAAACGATGCAGCGAGCCGTCATCCAGATTCCAGGCAACCACGCCGCGGCATGCGCCTTCGGAATCCATAATCAGATCGATCGCAAAATATTCGATAAAGAAATCCGCATTATGTTTGAGCGCCTGCTGATACAGCGTGTGCAGAATTGCGTGGCCGGTTCTGTCTGCAGCCGCGCAAGTACGCTGCGCAACACCTTCGCCGTAATTAGTAGTCATGCCACCAAACGGGCGCTGGTAAATTTTGCCTTCAGCCGTGCGCGAAAATGGAACACCATAATGCTCTAACTCAATAATCGCGTCCATCGCGTTCTTGCACATATATTCAATCGCGTCCTGATCGCCAAGCCAGTCGCCGCCTTTAACGGTGTCATACATATGCCAGCGCCAATCATCCTCGCCCATATTTCCAAGCGCTGCGGAAATGCCACCTTGCGCTGCAACCGTGTGGCTGCGTGTCGGGAATACTTTGGTAACGCATGCGGTGGAAAGCCCAGCCTGCGCCATACCGAACGTTGCGCGGAGTCCTGCCCCGCCCGCACCTACAACCACAACATCGTGATAATGATCGACAATTTTATACGTCTGAGTCATTGCCGCTTTTCCTTAATGAAGCAAAGTAAAATGAAGTTTTAAAACCGCAAGAATACTGATTGCGGCGAATGCGAAATTGACAAAAATATTGGCAATCAGCGTGGTGATTTTCATGCATGGGCAATGAATATAATCTTCAATAATTGTCTGCAGCCCAAGCTTGGCGTGGTAAAAAACCGCGATCAGCATCACAATAAGAAGACAGGCATTAAATTCTCCGGAAAGCCATAATTCTATTTTTGCACTGTCAGGACTTACCGCAACATTTAAGAGCGAATAGACAAACCACAAACTAAGTGGAATCAGTGCAATCGCAGTCAAGCGCTGCATAATAAAATGGCCGGTGCCATGCTTTGCGGAGCCTAGACCACGAACTTTTGAAAGTGGAGAACGCAAAGGAGATTTTTCCATTATTGCGCTCCGTGTAATATAATTGTCCATGTACCAGCAGTAAGCGCTACACTGCTAATTACCACCGCCCATGCGGAGGCATCTGCCTGGTGCTTTTCAAATCCCATGCCAACATCCCAGAATAAATGGCGAATGCCGTTTGCGAGGTGAAAATAAAATGCAAGCGACCAGCCGATAAGCAAAATCCGCCCATAGATCCCGGCAAGAAAATTGTGAATGATGGTAAAACTATTCGCGTCATATGCGGCAGCCCATATCCAGGCGATGAGCACAAACGTCCCTACAAAAAGCGCAACACCGGTCACGCGGTGCAGAATCGAGACCAGCATAGTCAGTTGCCAGTGGTAAATCTGCAAATGCGGCGAGGTGGGACGTGTATATGTTGGTGGTGCTTTTTCTGTCATGACTCTATCTATATAATAATGTGAATTATTTCATACATAATTTTCCACTCTATATACAATGAGAATTTTTATATTTACGCGGAAATTGCCTCAGCGTAGCAATTCGGCGTTTCATAGAGTTTTATGCGGGTGCATTTGGCGTTTTCTGCCACAAATAATTCAGGGCAAATCTTATTTAATAAGTAATCCGCCATATTTTCCGCTGTCGGGTTCGCATTCATATAAAAAATCTTCTGACCGGTTTTTGTAGCAATAGCCTCGCCAAGCTCGCGATCCTTATCATTTAATATCGTCGCGTGATCCCAGTTCTCATCCACCCAAGTGCCGAGCAGCTCACGCACCACGCCAAAATCAATGACTCTGCCAAGGTTATCAAGGCCTGCCGCCACAAACGTCGCTTCAATCGCATAGCGGTGGCCGTGCAAATACTTGCATTTGCTTTCATGCTCCATCACTCGGTGACCCGCGTCGAACTCTATACGCCTTGTACAACTAATCATTCTTTCTCCAATATGCATTGCAGGGGGTGTTCATTCTTGCGCGCTTCCGCAGTCACGTGCTCCACCTTGGTTTCCGCCACGTCGCGCGTGAAAGTCCCGCAAATTCCCATACCACTTTTATGCACCTCAAACATAATGCGAATTGCCTCTTCGTGACCTTTATGAAAAATGTCCTTTAATATACAGACGACAAAATCCATCGGCGTGTAGTCGTCATTGAGCAATAACACCTTATATAAAGGGGGACGCGCCGTTTTGGCCAAGGTTTTTGGCTCAAGCACAAGCAGCCCGTCATGCTTTTCTTCCGACGATTTTATGTCTTTTACTGTCATGCCATAGTGTATATAGCAATTATTCGGGTTTTTGTAAAAAAACTTACGCACGCTTTATGCTTATTTTGTGAAAAATATTACGAGCGACAAAATACGTGATCTCAGCAACCCTAGCAAATCCGCCAGTTGCGACATATTAACACGAATATAAAATAACCGTTAAAAAAAATCAAAATCGTTGTTGACACTCATGGGGGGTGTCGCTATGAATGTCCTCCCTTCGAAAGAAGGTGTGTTCGCACGTCTATCTGTGTGAACCTGCTGTGAGATATTGTGAATAGGTTTTTCTGATAAAACCCTTATTTTTTAGAAGGTTTTGCTTTGCGAAGTGTGATGACTTCGTGGACAAAACATTAAAAATTCTAATTCATAAGAGTTGATGCTGATTAAAATAATGTGCCACATAACTCTTTAATTATGTGCAGAACAATTTTTTGCTCTGCATGTAGTGTAAGATAAGTATCTCAAGACGTAAGTGTTCTTTGAACATTTGCGTATATTAAATATGATAAGAGCAATTGATGGATGCCTTGGCAATAGAAGGCGATGAAGGACGTGTTAGGCTGCGATAAGCTTCGGGGAGCTGCCAAAGAGCTTTGATCCGAAGATGTCCGAATGGGGAAACCCACCTTTATACCTGTTCTCAGTTATTCGTGATTCGTCACGGGTAACGAATAACAGGTATAGTTAAAAGGTATTTAAATCTGAATACATAGGATTTAAAAGCGAACCCGGGGAACTGAAATATCTAAGTACCCGGAGGAAAGGAAATCACAGAGACTCCCTTAGTAGTGACGAGCGAACGGGGACTAGGCCAGCGACTAAAATGTAAAAACGAGAAAGACTTGGAAAAGTCTGCCATAGTGGGTGATAGCCCCGTATCGGTAAAAAGCATTTTGGTACTCGAGTAGGGCGGGACACGTGCAATCCTGTCTGAACATGGGGAGACCACTCTCCAAGCCTAAGTACTCTCTATTGACCGATAGTGAACAAGTACCGTGAGGGAAAGGTGAAAAGCACCCCGATAAGGGGAATGAAATAGTATCTGAAATCGATTGCTTACAAGCAGTTGGAGCACCGCAAGGTGTGACAGCGTACCTCTTGTATAATGGGTCAGCGACTTAATGTGTCTAGCAAGCTTAAACCGTTAGGTGTAGGCGTAGCGAAAGCGAGTCTGAATAGGGCGCTTTAGTTAGACGTATTAGACCCGAAACCTAGTGATCTAGTCATGGTCAGGTTGAAGGCGGGGTAACACCTGCTGAAGGACCGAACCCACGCCCGTTGAAAAGGTCGGGGATGAACTGTGATTAGGGGTGAAAGGCCAATCAAACTGGGAAATAGCTGGTTCTCCGCGAAAACTATTTAGGTAGTGCGTTGAGCGAATATCATCGGGGGTAGAGCACTGGATGGGCTAGGGGGTCCCAAAGACTTACCAAACCCAACCAAACTCCGAATACCGATGAATAATACTCAGCAGACAGACAGTGAATGCTAACGTCCATTGTCGAAAGGGAAACAACCCAGACCTACAGCTAAGGCCCCCAAAGTAGTGGTTAAGTTTGAAAGGATGTAGGAACGCCATAACAACCAGGAGGTTGGCTTAGAAGCAGCCATCCTTTAAAGAAAGCGTAACAGCTCACTGGTCTAATTAAGCGTTCCCGCGCCGAAAATGTATCGGGGATCAAACCACTCGCCGAAGCTTAGGATTTACAATTTATTGTAAGTGGTAGCGGAGCGTTCTCTAAGCCTGTGAAGGTGTACCGTGAGGTATGCTGGAGGTATGAGAAGTGAGAATGCTGACATGAGTAACGACAAACAGTGTGAGAAACACTGTCGCCGAAATTCCAAGGGTTCCTGCGTAAAGTTAATCTGCGCAGGGTTAGCCGGTCCCTAAGGCGAGGCTGAGAAGCGTAGTCGATGGGAACCACGTTAATATTCGTGGGCCAGGTGGAAGTGACGGATCTCGTATATTGTTCGGACTTATTGGATTGTCCGGGCGGTGAAGAGGTCCCAGGAAATAACTCCACCATTAGACCGTACCCTAAACCGACACAGGTGGAAAGGTAGAGTATACCAAGGCGCTTGAGAGAACGATGCTGAAGGAACTAGGCAAATTGCCCTCGTAACTTCGGAAGAAGAGGGACCCTTTTATACGCAAGTATGATGGGGTGGCACAGGCTAGGGGGTAGCGACTGTTTATTAAAAACACAGGGCTGTGCGAAATCGAAAGATGACGTATACGGTCTGACGCCTGCCCGGTGCTGGAAGGTTAAAAGGAGAGGTGCAAGCCTTGAATTGAAGCCCCAGTAAACGGCGGCCGTAACTATAACGGTCCTAAGGTAGCGAAATTCCTTGTCGGGTAAGTTCCGACCCGCACGAATGGCGTAACGACTTCCCCACTGTCTCCAGCGTCGACTCAGTGAAATTGAATTCTCCGTGAAGATGCGGAGTTCCCGCGGTTAGACGGAAAGACCCCGTGCACCTTTACTACAACTTTGCAGTGGTATTAGGCGTCGCATGTGTAGGATAGGTGGGAGACTATGAAACCCGGTCGCCAGATCGGGTGGAGTCAACCTTGAAATACCACCCTTGTGATGCTTGATATCTAACCACGCGCCGTTATCCGGCGCTGGGACCCTGCATGGTGGGTAGTTTGACTGGGGCGGTCGCCTCCTAAATCGTAACGGAGGCGCGCGATGGTAAGCTCAGGATGGTCGGAAATCATCCTTTAGAGTGCAATGGCATAAGCTTGCCTGACTGCGAGACAGACAAGTCGAGCAGAGTCGAAAGACGGTCATAGTGATCCGGTGGTTCCTTGTGGAAGGGCCATCGCTCAACGGATAAAAGGTACGCCGGGGATAACAGGCTGATGATTCCCAAGAGTCCATATCGACGGAATCGTTTGGCACCTCGATGTCGGCTCATCACATCCTGGGGCTGGAGAAGGTCCCAAGGGTATGGCTGTTCGCCATTTAAAGTGGTACGTGAGCTGGGTTTAGAACGTCGTGAGACAGTTCGGTCCCTATCTGCCGTGGGTGTAGGAAAATTGAGAGGATCTGACCTTAGTACGAGAGGACCGGGTTGGACGTACCTCTGGTGTACCTGTCGTTCCGCCAGGAGCGTCGCAGGGTAGCTATGTACGGAAGGGATAAACGCTGAAAGCATCTAAGCGTGAAACCCGCCTCAAAACTAGTTTTCCCAATTAGAGCCGTGACAGACCATCACGTTGATAGGACGCATGTGGAAGTACCGTAAGGTATGTAGCTTAGCGTTACTAATAGCTCGATTGATTTAATATTTTACTTTATATACTGCTTACATTGCATGTAGTGCAAAAAATGGTAAAGTTATTGAGTTGGTGGCACATTAACTATTTAATTCTTGTGCATCTAAATTATCAGAATAAACCTGTTCACTTTATGTGAATAAGAGCTGGCTTTGATGGCTTGGTGGTTATTGCGAGTGGGAAACACACGTTCCCATCCCGAACACGACCGTGAAAACGCTCCGCGCCAATGGTACTAAGACTTAAGTCTTGGGAGAGTAGGTCGCTGCCAAGCCTTCTAAGCCAGTTCTTATTTATAACAAAACGCCCCAGAGAGAAATCTCCGGGGCGTTTTTTGTTGTGGAGAGTTATTTGGTTTTGACCATATTCTTTTTAGCGGCATCAATCTCGGCCTGCTGTCCAGTGTAGATATAGCCCATATCTTTATATCCATCGATTTTATTGCCTTTTATGAGACGAATGTGGCAATTTCCGGGGTTCGGTTCTTTGGCGAGCCATTCAAATGGATAGTGCATAAATTGCTGAACGAATATACGATTGGTAGCGCCATGGGAAGTGATGAAATGGTATTTCTGCCCTTCATTAATATCCCTGAAAAGACTCTCCTGAAATTGTGCCACCCTCAAGGCAACATCGGCGCCGCTTTCACCGCCAAAATATCGCGCAAAATATTTACCTAGCCAATCCTCACCAGTATTTTTTCTATAATTTTTCCATTCATTGGGGTATAATCGTTCTTTCTCTGCATCAGTGAGCCCATCCCAAAGACCTTGCTCCTGTTCGCGCAATTTATCCGTTTCATATACATTCTCTACAAACGGCTCCATGGATCGCATGATTCCTGCATGAGTTTGACGTGTGCGTTTATAAGGACTTCTCCAAGCACATAATTTCTTTCCTATCAATTCAGGGCCTTGAAGATAGGCTTCCATAAATTCACCAGCTTTACGGGCTTGCTGATGACCTAATTCACTGAGCTCAATCTGCCAGTCTGCCTTCTTCTGATGTACGGTTTCATCGACATTGCCCTCCGACTGGCCGTGCCTTACGATAAAAATATATTTGTCGTCTTCTTTGCTCATACATACCCCCCTAAACGCAGTCTTTTAAGATGAGAGAAGAATATCAATAAACTATTAAGATATAGTTAAAGTGATTTTCTACTTCCATTAAGTATGTTAACAGGCTAATTTGGCGCAATAAATTCAAAATAATCATGTCCACGTCCCTCTACCCCAATATTTCCGAGCGTTCGATTCTGCTGATTGTCGGCATGGTGCAGTTTGTGAACATTCTCGATTTCATGATGGTGATGCCTCTCGGCCCCGACTTCGGCCAGGTACTTGGCATTGCCAACACCGATCTCGGCTGGATTGGTGGCAGCTACACCGCAGCCTCCGCCGTTGCCGGAATTATTTCCTCCACCTTCATTGACAGGCTCGACCGCAAAACGGCTCTGCTCGTTGCCATTTTTGGGCTGATTGTTGCCACGACGCTTGGCGGCTTTGCATGGAATTTTCACAGTCTGCTTGCCTGCCGCATCCTTGCTGGCCTCTTTGGCGGCCCCGCTACTTCCATCGCTTGGTCAATTGTCGCCGATACCGTGCCGCCTGAGAGACGCGGTGAGGCAATGGGCAAAGTCATGGGCGCGTTTTCGCTCGCTGCCGTGTTTGGCGTGCCATTTGGTTTGGAAATGGCGCACTTGGACAAATGGTCAACGCCATTCTTCTGCACTTCGCTTATGGGCTGCGGCGTCATGCTGATTGCTTACAAACTCATGCCCGCCATGCGCGCGCATCTCGCATTGCATGTGCACCAGCATGTGTCACTGCGTTATCTTTTGCATCTCGCGCTCAAACCGCTTAATGCCCTCACCTATTTCTATATTATTCTCGCGATGCTTGCGAGTTTCATGATTATTCCTAACATTTCTGCGTATGTGCAGTTTAACCTGCATTATCCGCGCGCGAATCTGGGCTGGCTCTATAGCATCGGCGGCATGGTGAGCTTCTTCACCTTGCGAATCACCGGAAAACTGATTGACCGCTTAAACGCATCTACCACCAGCTTCATCAGTATGCTTACTTATATCACCGTCCTCTGGCTTACTTTTATTCGTCCCTTGCATCATATGTCGGTGATGATGTTCTTTACGCTGTTTATGTTTGCCATGGGTATGCGCAACGTAAGCTCCACTACCCTTGCCACCAAAATTCCAACTCCTGAGGAGCGCGCCGGATTTATGTCGCTGATGTCCTGCGTGCAGGGCGCGGGCATGGCAGCGGGCGCATTTCTTTCCACCAAGCTGCTTACCGAAAATAATGACGGAAGTTTAAACGGCATGGAAATTCTTGCAGTGATCGCCGCCGCGATTTCACTGTTAGTACCAGTACTTATGCGGCTGGTGGAGCAGAATCTTGCGAAGCCACAATAGCAAGGCGGAGTGTCGCTTTAAGCCCTGGGTTGTTATCCTGCAACAAAAGCTCACCGCGATGCAGTTTTGCTACCGCATCCACAAGGCTGAGGCCTAATCCGGTACCCGCAGAGGTGCGGCTTTCTTCCATACGGAAAAACCGTTCTTTCACTTTATCATAAAAATCCGCTGGAATTCCGGGGCCGTTATCTGCCACGATGCACTCAATAAACTGCTCATATTGCGCGAGCGCTACCGATATACTTCCGCCTTTGGGAGTGTATTTGATGGCATTATCAATCAGGTTTGCGATGGATTGCGTAATGAGCGGTTTGTCACCATAGGCAAAAATACCTGTAGGGATACTGCTCTGCATGGCAATATGTTTTTGGCTTGCAAACTCTTCGTAAAATTCAATGACGCTGGTCATCACCATCGACAAATCAAACGTGACAAAATGGCCGCTTGCCACCCCTGCCTGCGCTTGAGAAATACGTAAAATGGAATTGAGCGTTTCTACAATCATATCCACTTCTTCAATGCCCGCTTTGATATTTTCATTTATTTTGTTGGGCTCTAAAGGATGATTCAGAATCCCCTCCATGCGTATGCGGTGACGGTTCAGCGGTGTACGTAAATCATGCGCGATATTGTCGGAAGCTTGTTTCAAACCATTTACCAATTCGGCAATACGCGCAAGCATGGTGTTGACATTGCTTGCCAGGTGATCAAACTCATCGGCACCACCGGTAAGCGGTACTTTTACATCGAGGTTACCACCAATCACCTGCGAACAAATCTGGTTCACTTTCTCAAGCCTTCTGCGAATAACACCGGAAAACATCGTGCCACCAAAGCCGGTGATAATAAATGCGAGCAAGATACTTGCGCATACTACGTCAAACATAGTTTTCTTTGCGCGCTCGGGACCTTTTAAACTGTAACCGACTAGCAGCCGGGTACCATCCGGAAATGTAACGTCGCGCGCCAGAATATGCGGCGCTTCACTAGCATTTCTGGATTCTAAATCAAACATCAGCCAGTTTTCTGAATACTCAAAATCCTCAGGCCAGCTTTCCATATTTCCGATGATGGTCTTGCCCTGCTTATCCACCAGAACATAAATAAACAGTCCTTCATCATCCTCTTCAATAAATTCAGAAATTTGTTTTTTAAGCTCCTCAAGGCCGCGCGCCTTATACACCGATTGCGCCTGGGTTATTTGTATGGTGATGCGGTGTTTAATCTGGCTTTCCATCTCACGCACGGTTGCAAAATAGACGAACGTAAGAATGGCAATAATCGAAATACAAAAAAACGCCGCATTCAGCAGCGTAAGGCGGAAGATGGTAGAGTGAAATAGTTTACGCGGAAAAATCATCATGGGTTAGTTATAGAACCGCTAGGGCCCATTTGCACTTACTTTATATCCGGCGCCACGGATAGTGTGAATCAGTGATTTATCAAATCCTTTATCAATCTTCTGACGCAATTTGCTAACTTGGGCATCTATCAGGTTGGTTTGCGGGTTAAAATAAAAATCCCACACCCCCTCAAGCAACATTGTGCGCGTCACCACCTGATCGGCATGGCGCATAAGGAATTCCAGCAGTTTGAACTCGCGGTTCTGCAGTGGTATATTTTTGCCATCGCGTGTAACGGTGTGGCTGAGTAAATTCATCACCAGATTGCCCACCTGCAGTTGGCCTTGTTCGGACTGCGCGACATTCCCTCCCCGTCTTGTCAGTGTTTCAATGCGGGCAAGAAGTTCCGAAAACGCAAACGGTTTTACTAGATAATCATCTCCGCCGGAGCGTAAACCCTTCACGCGCTCTTCCACTTTTGCAAGTGAGCTGAGTACCAACACCGGGGTTTTATTACCTGAAGATCTGAGCGCCTGAATGAGCGCGAGTCCATCAAGCTTTGGCAACATGCGGTCAATAATGAGCGCGTCATATTTTTGTTCGGTGGCCATATAAAGGCCGTCCATGCCATCAGAGGATATGTCAACATTATGGCCGGATTCAATCAGGCCTTCACGTACATATTCGGCATTACTTTTATCGTCCTCAACTACAAGTATTCGCATAATTCTACTATGGTTTAAAAAAAACCGCGCCAGACAGGCTGCCTGACGCGGGTTCTTTGGCTAAATAACCCTAAGATTACTTAGTTGTGTCAGCAGCTGGTTTCGCAGCTTTTTTGCTTTTGCTCTTTTTAGCAGCTTTTTTCGCTTTCTTTGGAGCTTTTTTCGCTTTAACAGGAGCAGCATCAGACTTTGCTGGTGCGGCAGTGTTAGTTGCAGTGGTTGGCGCCATTGATTCGTCAGCGGCATATACTGCTGCAGAAGCGGAAAGGATTGCGAGAGCTGCAACGGTTGCAAGAAGTTTATTCATAAATGTTCTCCTAGGTTTCAAGTGTTAAATGCGGTTTGGAAAAATTCCTTCACCCTGATATTCATTTAACTTGAGCTCATAGTACATTATTATTGTTAGGGCAATTTCACCACCACATTAATTATTTGCAATGTTCAGAATACTCCTGAAATAAAAAAGCAATATTTTTTTAGAAAGCTGCCGAGGCAGTGATTTTGCTTTGCAAAAAGCGCAGAAAATCTCTATCAATAGTTTCATGAAATTCTCCAAAAAATCTATTGGCATTATAACCATTGTCGCTGTTTCAGTAGCTGTCTGCGGTATATATCTGTTAATCCATGCCGGGGAAGAATCCACCGATGACGCGCAGATTGACGCGCATATAGTCACTATATCCACGAAAGTTGGCGGATTTGTAAAGACCCTCAATATGAAAGACAACCAGATGGTAAACGCTGGCGATGTGCTTTTGGAGATTGATCCGACCGACTATATCATACGCCGTGACCACGCCATTGCAGCGCTCGCTGCAGCACGCGCCGGTCATACTGCATCCAGCCGCACACTCGATACCACTATGATTTCTGCGCCTTCTAATTTAGACGCCGCGCAAGCGCAGGTAAATGCTGCGGAAGCCAACTGGGCAAAAGCCAACAGTGATTTAAAACGCTTGCAGGGGTTAAGCAAAGAAGCACGCTCCACCGAACAGCTTGATGCTGCCATTGCCGCAGAAAAAACCGCGCTATCCAATTTAGAGGATGCAAAAGCAAAGCTGCGCTCCGCTGAAACCGCACCCAAGGTGATAGCCTCGGCAAAATCTAATACCGAAGCGCAAGCTGCACAAGTTAAACAGGCCGAGGCTGATCTGGCACAGGCGGAATCAGATCTTGCAAATACTAAAGTTATCGCACAGCAAAGCGGTCATATTACTAACCGCAGCGTCGAACAAGGCGACTACGTACAGCCCGGGCAGATGTTTGGATCGATTGTGAATAATAATTTATGGGTAGTTGCTAATTTCAAGGAAACCCAACTTTCCCATATGCATCCGGGTGATAAAGTCGATATCCATATCGATGCATTTCCGAAATTAAAACTCTCTGGAAAGGTAGATAGCATACAAACCGGAACCGGCAGCAGATTCTCTGCATTCCCGCCGGAAAATGCTACCGGAAATTTTGTAAAAATTGTGCAACGTGTCCCGGTAAAAATACTTTTTGATTCTGAGCCTGACCCAGCATTGCCAATTGGGGTGGGCATGTCAGTGGTGCCAACGGTTTACACAAAGTAGGTTTTTATGGAAACTTCTACTCCAGCAACTGCCTATAATCCATGGCTGATTGCAGTGGTGGTGAGTCTTGCCGCCTTCATGGAAGTGCTCGATACTACCATTACTAACGTCTCACTCACTCACATCGCCGGAACCTTAGGCGCAAGCCAGGATGAAAGCACCTGGGTACTCACTTCTTATCTGGTCGCAAACGGAATTATCCTGCCTTTGTCAGGCTGGCTTTCCAGCGTATTTGGCCGCAAGCGCTTTTTTATGCTTTGCATCGCTATGTTTACCGCAACTTCTTTTGCCTGCGGTATGTCAAATTCGCTAGGAATGCTAATTTTCTTCCGGCTTTTGCAAGGGCTTTCCGGCGGCGGATTGCAACCCGTCCAGCAGGCAATTATCCTCGATGCATTTCCACCACAAATGCGCGGAGCAGTGTTTGGGATTACTGGCATTACCATGATCGTCGCGCCAATTCTTGGCCCAACACTCGGTGGCTACATCACTGATAATTTCAGTTGGGAGTGGATATTTTTTATGAATGTACCGGTGGGTATCTTTGCATTCATCATGGTGGGAAGAATGGTGCAAGACCCGCCGCACGCAGAGGCAAAAGGCCTTATCTCTATTGATTATATTGGTTTGGGTCTGATTGCATTAGGGCTCGGTACGTTGCAGGTAGTGCTCGATAAAGGCCAGCAGGACGATTGGTTCGCAAGTAATTTCATAACCTATTTTTCCATTGTAAGTGCCGTATGCCTTACCGTGGCAGTGGCCTGGTTGCTCAAACAAAAACATCCGGTGGTAGATTTAAGATTGCTTGCCGAGCCTAGCTTTGGCCTTTCCTGCATGATGATGTTTTTTATCGGCGCCAGCCTTTATGGCAGCAGTACGCTTCTGCCATTTCTGGTGCAATCCAACTTTGGTTACGATGCGACGCTTGCCGGTCTTGTGCTTTCGCCCGGAGGTATTGCGGTGATATTCTTTATGCCTCTGGCTGGAAAACTAGTAGGTTATATGCCATCGCGTTACCTTGTTTCCATTGGCATGGCACTCTCGGCATTTGGCATGTGGATTACCATGCATGTATCGCCGCAATCCGACTATTCCACCTTTGTTATGATGCGCATATTCCAGGTAATAGGGTTGCCGTTTCTGTTCGTACCGATCAGTGCCCTTGCCTTCACCCATATCCCCAAAGAAAAAAGCAGCAATGCATCGGCTATTTTTGCAATGTCACGTAATTTGGGCGGCAGCGCCGGTATTGCAATGATGGTAAGCTATGTAACGCGTCATCAGCAAATTCATCAAACTTATTTGGGCAGCAACCTGTCTGCCGCAAACACAGGTTACCGTTATACACTGAATAATTACATTAGTGCTGCCCTAGCACAGGGAAATAATCTTGCATCCGCCACACATATTGCTATGGGGCGCATTTACGCAGAGCTTGCTAAACAGGCTAGCATCATGGCCTTTAGCGATGCGTTTTGGGCAGTGACTTTAGTGATGGGCTCACTTGCGATTGTCGCATTATTCATGCCGTATAATAATCCACGCAAAGCAAAAACCGACGATGTAGTGGCAGCGCATTAAACATATGAAACAAAAATATAAAATTTACATGACGTGCGGCATTAGCGGAATGATCATTCTGCTCGCCAGTTGCAAGGTTGGACCAGACTATCATCCGCCATCAGCCGATACTCCGAAAAGCTGGCTATCCGCAAAATTGCAGCCCGATAGCGATAAAAAGACAGAAATAGAAAAAGGGTGGTGGAAACATTTTAATGACCCGGTGTTAGATGAGCTTATAGATAAAGGAATAGCGGGTAATTTTGATCTAAAAATTGCAGGCGCACGTATTGAAGAAGCCCGCGCCACCCGTGAGTATGCGAAGGAAGATCTGCTGCCCACAGCAGATGTCAAAGCCGATGGCAACCGTCAAGCCAACCGGATAGCTTTTGGTAACACTCCATTTGATTTGGCTAAGCCATTTAATACATTTGAAGCCGGTTTTGACGCAAGTTGGGAACTTGATTTATTCGGTGGCAAACGCCGCGCTCTTGAAGCAGATACCGCATTATTTACGGCAGAGATATATAGCAGAGATGATGCAAGAGTGCAGATGCTTGCCGAAATTGCCCGTGTTTATGTGGATATCCGACGTTACCAGGCAGAGATTGCCATCGCAGATGACACCGTGAAATCGGCAGAAGAAACCGTGAAAATTACCAATGAGCGTTTTGAGAATGGCAGCACATCAAAGCTCGACTTTTTACAAGCAACCACGGAGCTGATGCAGGTAAAATCACAGGCGATAGCCTACCAGAATCTTTTGGCGCAATCAGAATACCAGCTCGATTTATTACTCGGTAAAAATCCTGGTGAAGCCCATAAAATAGTGTCAGCAGTAAAACCAATTCCAACGGGTGATGATAAGCTCGTAATCGCAGCCCCTGCAGAAGTCATCGCGAAACGCCCGGATGTCCGGGTCGCCGAGCGCAAACTTGCTGCAAGCACTGCAAAACACGGCGTTGCCATTGCCAAGCTGTATCCGGATATTTCGCTCTCCGGGTTTATTGGCACACTCAACACCAACTCCGACAAGCTATTGAGCGCTACCAGTAAATCCTGGGATTTTGGCGGAACATTGCTATGGCCTATTCTGGATTACGGCCGGTTATCAGCCAATATAAAAGCTGCTAAAGCCGAAGAGAAAGAAGCGTTGATTACTTATCAGAAAGCAGTGATAAACGCGCTCATTGACGTGGAGCGCTCATTGACTGCTTACAACAAAGAAAACGAAAATAGCGAACTGGTGGAAAAGGCGGTCGCAGAAAATCAGAACACGGTGGATATTGCAAAGCAGCGCTATAACGCAGGAATCACCTCATTCACCGACGTGCTGGACGCAGAGCGCAATCTCTATACTGCACAAACGAAACTTGCTGATTCCAATGCCAATAAAGCGCAGGATTTCATTGCGGTTTATAAGAGTCTGGGTGGGGGCTGGTAAGATACATATTGTCCCTGGCATTGCCTAAAATATCTATGCCGTTGATTTCGCCACTCCAGAGTAACACCAAGAATGCCGTGCCGATAGCAAGGCCATACGGCAAAGGTGCATTTACTGTGAGTACACGCGGTACTGATTCTATGGATTTCCCAAGTCTTGAGAAAATATAAACGATAAGCGGACGAATGATTATCAATATAATGGAAAGTAAACCGCCGAATATTGCGACGCCTACTATAAAATCAAGAAAATCGGTGTGATTCACATAGAGCGAGGTAACCGCCAGTAATTTGACATCACCACCACCCATCACTTTAAGTGCAAAAAGGATAAACCCAACAATAAAAGCTGCCGCCGCCACCATAAGCGCAAACTGCCAGTCTGGCTTTACCGGAGCGATATACACCATCACCGGATAGAGCAGCAATATGACTAAAACAAACTTGTTGGGAATAATAAACCGCGTAATATCAGTAATCATTACCGTGATAATGAGAAAGGTCAGAATTACACTTATAACCAGCATTTATCCCCTCGCGAATATTATTCCTTTAATAAGAATAATATTGATTTATAATCAATTAGGCAAATCTTAATCGGCAGTAAAATATTTATGTGGACTACTATTGAATATATATTGATTGCGTATTTAATCATTACCGCCGCTGCATTTATATTCCAACGCCGACTCATGTACCACCCGGTGAAATCGATAGCCGAACCCGCAATTTATGGACTTACCACAGTCGATGAGGTTTTTCTTGCCTCTTCAGATGGCACCAAACTCCAAACCTGGACACATGCACCACGCGCAGGGTTTCCCACCATACTCTATTTTCACGGCAATGCCTTTCATTTAGCAGATCGCGCGGTGAAATTCAGTGGTTTTGTTGATGCAGGGTTTGGTTTGGTGGCAGTCAGCTACCGCGGATTTGGCAAAAGTGAAGGTCGCCCAAGCGAATATGGAATTTATAACGATGCGCGTGCGGCGATTGCCTATGCAATCGATAAAATGAATATCGCACCCGATAAGCTTATTTATTTTGGCGAATCGCTCGGCACTGGAGTTGCTATACAGATGGCATGCGATCTCCCGCCTGCCCTTTTGGTGCTGGAAGCCGCTTACACTTCGGTAGAAACCCGCTCCGCGGAATTATATCCCTATCTGTTATTTGCGCGCAAAATGGTGCGCGATAAATATTATTCGCTGGCAAAAATCAGCCATATAAAATCGCCGCTACTCATGTTTCATGGCGAAAAAGACGCTATTATCCCCATACGTCACGGGCGTGAACTTTTTGCTGCCGCCAATGAGCCTAAAACATTTGTGGTATATCCTGATGTCCACCATACGGACTACACCAACGAACAATTGCTAGTACCGCTCTTAGACGCCGCACGGAAATATGGGTTAATAAACCCGAATTAATTCCCCACCTTATACTTCAGCCGCATTACGGTTTCCTGCAGGCGGTTTATGGATACCAGCTCGGCAGGGATAGGCGCGCCGCATATGGCATGTACTTTCTGAGAAAATTTCTTGGGCACCCAGCGCTTTAGTGAGCCTAAATATTTGCGGCTGAACATACTGCCCCAAAGCCCGGTAAGCGCAATCGGATACACCGGCACGGGGTTGCGTTTTACCATCGATTCAATGCCCGTTTTAAACCGTCCAAGACTGCCAGTATAAGTAAGCTGCCCTTCTGGAAAAATACAAATAATATCACCGTTAGCAAGGCCGCTGGAGACTTCTTCCAGCGCTTTTATCACGCTGTCACGCGTCGGCTCTATGGGAATCGCACGGTTATACTTCATGAAATAATGAACAAGCGGAGCATTATAAATGTCCTTATCGATAATAAAACGCACCGGACGGTTAACGCCCGAGGCAATCACCAGCCCGTCCGCATAGGAAACATGGTTACTGATGAGGATGGCAGCGCCGGTTTCGGGTATCTGTTCAAAACCAATATATTTAGGCTGGTAAACGGCAAGGCAGGCGATTTTTGCCAGAAACCGGTAAAAAGCTTCGCGATCACGCAAGAAATATAGTTTCTTCATTATGTCCATGTTATTGAATCATCATATAAAATTCTGCGCCCCTCACTCCATTACCTTATTCTTATTCAAAAGAACCGCTATAGGCAAATTTTATATTGTACCGATCAGGAAATATCGGGTATTTCTCTTGCAAATTCATTTTGGAAACTTCACATGCACGACCCCAGACCCAAAAAACGCAAAACCATTCTGGATATAAAAGCCTTAAAAGGTAAAACGCCTATTGTGGTGCTGACTGCTTATACCGCACCCATAGCCTGCCTGCTCGATGGCAAAACGGATATATTGCTCGTAGGCGATTCGCTCGGCATGGTGCTCTACGGCATGGAAAGCACGTTGCCAGTCTCACTTGATATAATGATTGCGCATGGCAAAGCTGTGGTAAAATCTTCCCACGAATCTTTGTGTGTAGTCGACATGCCATTTGGCAGCTATCAGGGTTCGCACGAAACCGCATTTAATTCCTGTGTGCGTGTCATCAAAGAAACCAGATGCCAGGCAGTGAAAATCGAAGGTGGTGTGGAGATGGCAGAGACCATTGCTTTCTTAACCGCGCGCGCCATACCAGTCATGGGACATGTGGCGCTCATGCCCCAGCATGTGCATGCTATGGGTGGCTATCGCTATCAGGGCAGAACCGAGCAAGAACGTAAAAAAATACTGGCAGATGCTTTGGCAGTCGAAAAAGCCGGAGCATTTGCCATTGTGCTTGAAGGGATCGAAGAAAGCTTGGCCCGTGAGATTACTAAAAAACTCTCTATACCAACCATCGGTATTGGCGCCTCACCGGATTGTGACGGACAAGTGTTAGTGACGGAAGATATGATTGGGCTTACTGATTCACCGCCAAGTTTTGTAAAGCAGTTCGCCGATGTAGGTGAGCAGATAAAGAAAGCGGCAGAGGCTTACGCCAAAGAAGTGCGCGCGCGCAAATTCCCGACGCTGAAGCATTGTTTTACAAAAAAGTAATCAGGTGCCTGCGGAATTTTTGCTGCGGTATTCCGTAGGCGACACCCCAGAGAATGCCTTAAACACTCGGTTAAACGAGGGAATACTGCTAAAGCCCACCTCAAACGCAATGACCGTGATTGCAGTTTTCTCTTTGCTGAGTCTTTCCTTCGCTTCTTCAACGCGGCGCTGATTAACCAGCATACTGAAGTTTTGCTGAAAACATTGGTTTATCACGCGCGACAACTGATTCTCAGTAACTGCCAGTTTCTTCGCTAAGCTATCGCGGTTTAAATCCATCGAGCGATAAATTTTATCATCCGCCAGAAGTTTGCGGATATTATCTGCAAGCTGCATATCACGCGGCGACGGGCCAACAGGTTTGATAGTGGGAACGCGCTCAAAATCAATTTCCACCGAATGATCAAATACGCGGAAGAAAGAGGTCAGCACCAGATAGATAAATCCTATGCGCACTACAGTGATAGCATTATCTGCGCTGTCGGCCTGCACATGACCGCTTATCTGCAAAAGCTCAATGGCAAGCAAGCTCAAATTGAGCATGATAAGTGCTATAATAAGTGCATACTTATTCTTGCGTTCGCTGGAATTATTGTCCACTTCCAGCATCAGGCGGTGATAGATGATGACCGTTAACAGGAAAGTAAGCGAAGCACTGAATATTTCATAAAGAGTCTTAAATACAACGGCACCAGTACATATATTATCACCGAGGCACACTTCGCCTTTTGAAATTAACATGGCATAGATAATAGAACTACCGCCCACCAGCGGAACTGCGAGAATGCTCCAGTAAATAAGCGAGGGTATATTGCCAGTGATAAACTGTATAATCAGCAGAAAACTTAAAGCCGGGGTAAGGCTTTCACCCATAAATAATACGCCATGAATTCTAGTACCAAGCCCAAGCGCATCGGTAAGTGGCAAAAGAAAACTGCAGGAAAGCGAGAGAAAATAAAGCGCCGGGACAATTACTTTGCTTGGATGGCGAGCCGTAACACATAAAAAGAATATCATGAAAAGGCATGGCCCAAGAGCCAGTAATTGCAATGCCTGATACCAAGAAAGAATTGTTGTGTCCATCTTACTTACCTGTTTGTAATTTTTCCAATTTCTTCGTACGTTCTTTCACAAAATATTCCATGAACCTCAGTTCGCCCGGGGGTATGTTTTTTGAGTTTGCCTCAATATTTTCTATAATGCGAGCGGCATCTTCCATCTCGCCACGCTTTTCATGCACAAACGCCGGCAACTGGCGCACCCAGAATGGTGCGTTATCAGCATGTTCCAGTGGCAATGCCATCTTAAGCGCGAGATCTTTATCGTTGAGTTTATGTTCCGCGAGATACACCGCCTGTGCCAGCCACCAATATTTTCTCGCTGGCCTGCTCGCGGAATGGTTATAAAGATAATCGACCACATAGCGCACATCAGGAATATGCTGGGTCTGGCTATAATAATAACTGGCTATAAATGGCATATAATCCGATTCGTTATCGAGTGTATCGAGCAAAGTAAACCAGTCATAAAGTTTTTTGTAATCGTATTTATATAATTCGGTAAAGCGTCCAAATGTGTCTCCGGCATTCTGAATATCAAGCGCAAGCAGGCGGAAATAAAATTCTTCGTCACCAAATGATAATGCCTTCACAGCAACTTTACCAGGGACATCGGGTACAATTCCCATATCGGGAAGTTTCTGGCGGGTCATATCCCAATACCCTAGCTGAAGACCCGCAAAAACAATCAGTAATATATAATTGCGTAAGAATTTTCTCATAAATATCAAAATTGTTTGCGGCGGAAATCAACGATAGTAGCAAAAATAAGCAGCGGAACATACACCGCAGCCTGAATGGTAAATAGCTTTAAGTCCTCAATATTTTTTACTCCATAAATAAGCCAATCACTTTTCGAGAAAAAATCGAGACGAGGCATTATAATGGAAATAAAATTTAACATATAAATAAGAGCAATATTAATCCAATGTTTGCCAAATATGTAGGATGATTCTGAAGTTGCCACAAAAAATCCCATCATGCGTGCGAATATGTAGAACCCCATACTTGCCATCACGGAAGTTACTGCGCTTTTGAGAGTAAAGGAAGCAAACAGCGCTATCGCCACGACCAGCAGACATTCAATCAGCAAGCTCGCTGCCCAGAAAAAGAATCCGTGCCAGTTCAGCACACCTTGAACCGCAATAAGTGCAACCGTTGGTATGACGAGCAACAAAGCAACGGCAGAAAATCCAAGCCAGTAGGAAAGTACCAGATTGGAACGCGTAATCGGGCGCGACAGAAAAACGTCAATCTCTTTAGTGTCAAACGCACTACGCACATGGAAGCAGGTAAATATGATAAGACCAACGATGATAATCACGCGCGTGGATGCACTGGTGTAGGCAAGCGTCATTTCCTGAGTCTCAATAAGCGCGATGCTGCCCAACATATAAGCAACGAGCGTGCAGGCAACCACCCCTATCATGAGCGCAGCAAATAGCCAGTCACGCAGTGCCGTAAGCAAGATATAACGAATATTAGTTAACATAGATTACGCCTTACTTCGACCCGTGGAACCGGGTTATTTTCCATTTAAAAAGATACGGGACGCGGATCATCCGAGAATTTATGGAAGATATTTTTGTCCGTATTGCTAAGAGAACCACGTGTATCTACAATCGTTGCCTTGATAAGTAGTACAAGTTCTTTGTTATGAGCGGATTTTGCGACACTTTTAAAAATATTTCCTACCACTGGAATTCCACTCACAAATGGAACGCCTGTGTCCATGTTCTGTGACTCCTGTTGCATTAAACCACCGATAACCATGGTCTGACCACTTTTAAGTTTGACAGTAGAATCAAGTTCGCGCACCTCAATTTCCGGCACTTCGTTATGCGTGGCAAGTATTGCGGATATAATTTTTGGATCAGTAACTGATGCAGTAGCGCCCGTGGCAGTGAGCAAAGCTTCAAGATCAAACGCCGGATCCGTTACATCTTTAATAAAAGTAGTTAAAGTCGGACGCACTGACAAAGTGACTTCATTATTATCCAAATCAACCGAAGGCATAATTGACATCAATATACCAAGTGGCACGGTGTTGACCGTAGAAGTAAAGGCCGGAGGAGTCACAGTTGCCGCCCCTCCTGCTGTGCCTGGCGTAACGGTTCCGGGTGTCACCTGAATGGTAAAATATACATGATTGGTAGTAAATGTGAGTGTCGAAAGCTGGTTATTCACCGCATGAAGTCTTGGGCTTGAAAGTGTACGCGCAGTACCAAACTGCTCCAGCATATTTAAAATATTGTTAGGATTATTACTCGTTGTTAGCGAGAAAGCATCTTGTAAATCATTAAAGGTTGAACCGGCAAGAGACCCTGGCGTCCCAATCGCTGCGGAAGTGGTAATAGTACCAATGCCAGCTCCTACGCTGATGGCGCTCCAGTTTATGCCGCTGGCATATTGGTCATTAAGATCCACCTCAATAATTTTAGCCTCAATCAGAACCTGCGCTGAAGCGGTCTTTCGCAATTCAGTAAGAAAGAGTTTTATAAGATCATGTTGCTTGGCTGTGGCATCGACAGTCAAAACGCCGGCTTGTTTGTTCAGTGTGTATTTAGGACCCGACCCAGTTGCCGTTGCCGCAACAGGAGCTCCGGCAGGGGCTGGTGCTGCAGATGCTTTTGGCGCGACAGGAGCCGCTGCGGCTGCACCCGCTACGGCGCCATTTTCGGGAGTATTTACAGAAGAAGCAAGCATCTGTGCCTGGGAAGTAGTCTCAGAAACCAGAGGGGATTCCTGATAACCCAGTATTTGCTGAACACCTATTTCCATAGACTTCCAGAAATCCCCGGCAGATTTGGTTTTTATGGAGGAAGTGGAACCATTTGTACTGCTGCTAGAGCTACTACCACTACTACCGCCACCGGCAGTAGGAGCGCCACCTTTTCCAGCAGCGAGATTTGTATCGACCATAACAGAGCTGTCACTGTCACGATCCACGTTTAAGAAATCGACCGGATAGCTTTGTATATAAGGCGTATCCATTTCAACCCTGAGCACGCCACCCTTCATAGTATAACGCAGACCTGCAAGATTTGCGATTCGATCAATTACCTCATTAAACGGTTTATCTTTTGCGACAAAATTTATTCCACCGGTAATGTTAGCATCGAGCTCTATGTCAATATCAGCAAGTTTGGCAAGCTCCAGCAACGCATCTTTCAGCGGAACATCGTCCGTTACAGAGATGGAAACAATTTGCGTCTCACCTATTTTAGGTGGGCGTGGAGCTGCCAAAATCTCGGCCAGCTTGGGAATAGGAGGCGCGGATTTATCTATCTGTAATTTAGGTTCGCCATCACTTTTTGGCGCACTCATATGTCGGTAATCGTCACGCGACAGATTCTGGTAAGGATCTATATTATCCAGATGTTTGTCATCACCAGATTTCATACGATCAAAAGATTCACCTATACTGCCCATAGTACTACAGCCAGCAAGCAGTAAAGAAGCAGCTACAATAAGCGTACCCAAACGCAGAAAATTCAGATTGTTCGTTAACTTTTGAATTGCGTTATTATGCAATTTATACTGCCTTTTTCTAATTTGAGTAATATATGTAGTAAGTATCCCACGCGAAACCACTATATATATTATAATTACAGGTTCAACTATTTATTAAAATTTATGCACAAGAAATTACATATAGAACCTTACTTTCGTTTAATGCGCCTTCATCAACCGACGGGCATATGGTTATTACTGTGGCCATGCTGGTGTGGAGTGGCACTTGCAGGGGTAGAAAATTTGCCATTACAAGTGCTTTTTCTTTTTGCTATTGGTGCCGTTTGTATGCGCGCTGCCGGGTGTATTATAAACGATATTATTGACCGTGATTTTGATAAGCATGTTGAGCGTACAAAAACTCGTCCACTTGCAAGCGGGGCATTAACGGTTACACAGGCAATTTTGCTTCTGTGTTTTCTGCTTTTTATTTCACTGCTGATTGCATTGCAGATGAACATGACCGTTCTGATACTTGCTGCAAGTTCACTTATACTGGTGGTAATTTATCCCTTCATGAAACGCATTACCTGGTGGCCACAGGCGTTCCTCGGTATCACATTCAACTGGGGGGCTTTACTTGGATGGGCAGCAATCAGAAACGATGTGGAATGGCCAGCTATATTGCTGTATTTTAGCTGCTTTTTCTGGACACTCGGTTATGACACCATCTATGCCCATCAGGATAAAATCGACGATATAAAAATCGGTGTAAAATCAACCGCACTCCGTTTAGCAGAACATAGCAAAACTTGGATTACAGGTTTTTATAGTATTGCCGTGATTGGCTGGTCATTGACAGGTATAATTAACCACAACCATTTTATATATTATCTAGGAATCTTAGCGATAGCCGCACATTTTATGTGGCAGCTGATAATGCTTGATATTAATAATTCCATTAACTGCATGAAATTATTCCGCTCCAACGTTTTCATCGGATTGATTTTATTTGCGAGCATAGCGTTAGACGGGTTTAATAATTAGACAAGATCGTCGTTGCCTTCTTCCGTCTTTTTCCTGAGTACATATTGCAATTTTTTTATGGCAAGATCCGTGCGTTCTTTATGCGTCGCAGTGAGCGGCGTAATAATCGATGCCTCTACGCCGCTTTCAGGCTCACAAGCGGTTACTTTCACTTGATTGCCAAGCCTTACAACTTCAATGATATAGGAACCAAAATTTTCTGCCATTATCACCAAATGTTAGAGTTAATTGTCAAAAAAATATACTAATTTTGTTATGACAATTGACAAATACCGCTAAAACAGCTTTGATTCAGGGCGCTACAATAATAACCAACTCAACTAATGGTAATATTATGAACAACTTACAAGAACTGTCTGTAAATGTTATCTACCTCATGGGTGGAAGTTTTATACTTGGTAGTATGTTTACCATCTTTATCCTGCTTATGTTAGACATCATTCGTTCGGGCAAAACGGGCAATAAAGAGTCGGAATAATCTTGTTATTGTCATACTTGCCGTATTCACTCATTTTCTAATTCTTGCCATTTGAAGTATGACATTAACCGCCACATCCGAACCTATTTCTTCTGATTCAGCATCATCTTCTTTCGTACAAGAAGTGACTGCCGCAACATTCATGCAGGAGGTCATTGAAGCTTCTCTGCACGTTCCAGTACTGGCGTATTTCACTGCACCTTGGTGCGGCCCGTGCAAGCAGTTCGGCCCATTGCTTGAAAAAGTGGTGAACGATGCAAAGGGACGCTTAAAACTTGCAAAAATTGATGTCGACAAAGAACCACAAATTGCGCAGCAATTTAGAATTCAGTCGGTGCCGATGGTCTATATTTTTGTGCAGGGCCAGCCCGCCGACGGCTTTTCCGGCGCAATGCCGGAAGGCCAGTTAAAACAGTTACTCGCACAATTTATCACCGCCTCCCCCGAAGAAGAAGACGCCAAGGCCATCCTTGCTGGCGCCATTGAATTACTCGCCGCGGGCGATGCAGAACAAGCCGCCGAATGCTACCAAGCGCTCCTACATATGGACAAAGATAATGTGGATGCAACCGCCGGGCTGGCCTCTTGTTACATTGCACTGAAACAAACCGACAAAGCGCAGGCGTTGCTCAATTCCATTCCTGAAGACAAGGCAAACAATGAAGCAGTGATTACCGCAAAGGCTGCGCTTTCACTTGCATTATCGGCGGCAGAGTCTGGTGATACAAATGAGTTGCGGGGTAAAATAAAAAATAACCCTGAAGATTATGCATCGCGCTTTGCACTTTCTAATTTACTGTTTGCAAGCGGTAAGCAGGAAGAAGCTATTGAAGAATTACTCACGATCATCGCCAAAGAAAAAGACTGGAACGAAGGCGCCGCGCGCAAACAACTACTCACCATTTTTGAAGCGTTAGGCTTTAGCAATCCTCTAGCGCAAGCAGGACGCCGCAAGCTATCCGCAATTTTATTTAAATAAATATCCGGGGTAACCACTATGGCCGTTATCGATAAAAAATTACTCTAAATTCTCGTCTGTCCACTCACCAAATCCACGCTTAAGTATGACGCAGAAAAAAATGAACTCATCAGTGATAAGGCAAAACTCGCTTACCCTATCCGCGATGGAATTCCCATTATGCTGATTGATGAAGCACGTAAGATTGAAGATTAGCTCTTCTCTAGTATGAGGAAGTCAGTAATTTGTTTAGTTTTTGAAACCTTGGGAAAAATAAAGATCTGCCAATTCCCCGAAGGAAAAAGGAAGATCTAAAGCTTTAAAGCTTACTTGCTGTAGTAGCCGGTTTCATCTTTCAGCCTCTGGGCTTTGAGTTGAAACACTATTGCCACAATCGTACAAATAGCAGCGCTAGCCATAAAACACACACCATCAGCTGATGAAGCGCCAGCAAATGCTGCAAAGCCAATAAGTACTGCAATGATCATAAATAAAAATGCGGCCCTGCTTTGATTTTTAACTAGGTCTCTTTCTTCAGTAGTCATAATAATTGTTTTTAGTATATGTGAATAATAATAGGTTACAATGTACTCTATTGTTTAGGTAAGTGCGATATTTTGCAAATACGAATAGAAGTCAGCATTATAGCAGGGCGCTATCCCAGAATTATTACAGTTTTATGAAGTTTTGATGAAGATATTATGACAAAGCTTATAGAAAGCACGGTTTTAAGCCATTTTTAACTTCACTTCGCGGGCTTTACGCATTTTTTCAAAATCTTCGCCAGCATGATAAGAAGAGCGCGTAAGCGGGCTGGAAGATACCATTAAAAACCCTTTGGCGCTTGCCATGCGTGAATAATATTCGAAATCTTCGAGTGAAATATAGGCCTCGAGTTTTGCATGTTTTGGCGTCGGCTGCAGATACTGCCCGATAGTAATAAAATCGACATCGGCAGAGCGCAAATCATCCATTACCTGCAACACTTCTTCTTTGGTTTCACCAAGCCCAACCATGAGGCCAGACTTCGTAAAAATCGACGGATCGATTTCTTTCACGGTTTTCAAAAGATGCAGCGAATTAAAATAACGCGCACCCGGACGAATGGAGTGATAAAGCCTCGGAACCGTTTCTACATTATGATTATACACATCAGGCCTCGCCTTCACCACGACAGGTATCGCGTGTTCTTTACGCAGAAAATCCGGCGTTAAAATTTCAATCGTAGTCTTTGGTGACTTCGCACGAATCTTTTCGATGCACTCGGCAAAATGCGTCGCTCCGCCATCGTCTAAATCATCACGGTCAACCGATGTCACTACCACATGGCTTAAGCCTAGCTTTGCAATCGCCTCGGCTAAATTATCCGGCTCATGCGGGTTAAGCGCTCCGGGCACGCCGGTTTTAATATTGCAAAACGCACAAGCGCGCGTGCAGGTGTCACCCATGATCATCACGGTTGCATGTTTCTTGCTCCAGCATTCACCAATGTTCGGGCAAGCAGCTTCTTCACACACTGTGTTTAATTTTAAATTATGAATAATATCACGCGTTGCCTGATATTCTTTTGCAACCGGCGCACGTACACGTATCCAGTCAGGGCGCGGGAGTTTATCTGTGGTTTCAGTTATCTGTGGCTGATTCATTTTACTATTTATATTCCGTAATTTTCTCAATCATGCTTTTCACATCGGCCTGATTGCTAATCGCAATATCTTTCCATGGTAATTGTCTGATGGTACCTGCTATAGCTTCACTTAAGCAAATGGCAATCATATTCTGATGCGCACCCGCAAGCTGATTGGCTACAGCGTGTTTTATATAGGTATTTGCAGTGTTTTGCGAGAAAAATACGACTGCGTCCACACCTCCACGATTGATTTTTTCAATGAGATTGCCTGAAAATTCTGAGGCCGGGCGGGCATTATACACAATAACCGACTCAATACTAAAATCTTTTTCAGAAAGCTGCCCTTCAATGTCCTCGGTAACCTCTGCCCCACGCACATATAATATACTGCCATTTTTTGGCTCAAAATGTTTCAAAATATACTCCACAAGCACCCGGGCAGTATCATTGACTGAGGCTACATTTTTAAAGCCCGCTTCTCTTGCACATGCCGCAGTAGTTTCGCCGCTGGTAAGTATGGAAATATTGCGCAACGCTGTCATATGTGCGAGTGCAACCACCGCATATTTACTGGTGATGAGTACTGCTTGCGGGTTTTTGGCAAGCAGTGACTCCAGCAGTTTTTTATCTTTATAAATCGGCTCAATAGTAAGTAGCGGCTCAATGATAGGGTTAAAACCCATTTCCTGCAAAGCAGCCGCCAGCACTTCAGCATCTTCTTTGGGACGCGTGATGAGAATATTTTTTATTTTGTGAGGCATTCTCTGCCGCCATTTGCGAGCAATTCTTCGGCAAGTTCTTCACCCATTGCCTGCGCCTTTTCCGCGTCACCCGTTTTTGTGGCTTTTACATGGCGAGTGCCATCTAAGTTTGCCACCATCGCATCAAGACGGAGTTTTCCGTCTTCAAATCGCGCGTAACCGGCAATAGGTGTTCTGCACGATCCATCAAGACGCGCCAACATACTGCGCTCGGCGATGCTGGCATAGAGTGTGGGCGCATGATTTATTCCCGCAAGCATCGCGCGTAAATCGTAATTATCTTCGCGGCACTCAATCGCGATGATGCCCTGCCCTACCGCCGGAATAAAATTCTCTGTGTCTAAAATTTCCGTCGCTTCATTTTCCATTCCCAACCGCTTGAGTCCTGCCACAGCCAGCAAAGTCGCTACTACTTCGCCCTTTTTCAGTTTTTCAATTCGGGTAGTCACATTGCCGCGAAATGGCATGATTTCCAAATCAGGGCGTATAATTTTAAGCTGTGCAGAGCGCCGCATGGAAGAAGTACCAACACGCGCACCCTTTTCTAAAGTAGCGATAGTTTTACCCTCCGAAGCAATGAGCGCATCACGCGGATCTTCCCGTTCCAACACGCTGCTTATTACCAAACCTTGCGGCAATTTGGTTTCCATATCTTTCAAGGAATGCACCGCAATATCAAATGTGCCAGAGAGAAGTTCTTCTTCGAGTTCTTTGGTAAAAAGCCCTTTACCACCAATTTCCGAAAGCGATCGATCGGTGTTTTCGTCGCCCGTCGTGCTCATAGGAATAATCTCGACAGCAATGGCAGGGAATACCGCCATAAGCCTGTTTTTTACGAGTTCTGCCTGCACCAACGCCAGCTTACTTTTGCGGGTTGCAATTTTTATTATCTGTAATTCTTTCATATATTTCTTGTTTAACTACCTTATTTGCGCATTATCTACTAAAATTTACGTTGATGCTTATATGATAATACTCGGAATAGAATCAAGTTGTGACGAAACGGCGGCGAGCATCGTGACGGATGAGCGCAAAATCCTTTCCAATATTGTGGTCTCTCAAACTTTAGAACACAAGCCTTTTGGCGGAGTGGTGCCGGAGATTGCCGCGCGCGCGCATATTACTAATATGGACAGAGTCGTAACCCTCGCACTCAAAGAATCTGGCTGCACATGGAATGATATTGACGGGATTGCGGCAACTACAGGCCCAGGGCTTATTGGCGGAGTCATTGTCGGCACGATGGCAGGCAAAGCATTTGCCTCGGCGCTTAAAAAACCATTCATCGCGGTGAATCATTTGGAAGGTCACGCACTTACCGTGCGCTTGACTGATAAGGTCGAATTTCCTTACCTGCTGCTGCTGATCTCCGGCGGGCATTGCCTGGTGATGGCAGTAGAAGGTGTCGGCAAATATGTGAAGCTTGGCACCACACTGGATGATGCGCTTGGCGAAGCATTCGACAAAACCGCAAAGATGCTGGGGCTCGGCTATCCCGGCGGTGTGCAGGTAGAAGAACAGGCAAAAAGTGGTGACCCATTGCGCCATCATTTTCCGATGCCTTTAAAGGGCCGCGAAGGTTGTGATTTTTCTTTCTCAGGCCTTAAAACTGCCGTACGGCTCGTCGCGCAGGAAATTGCAATAGATAATAAAATTGCTGCGCAGGATATGCGCGATATTTGCGCTTCGTTTCAATATACGGTGAGCGAAGTAGTAAAAGACCGAATGCAAAATGCCTTCACGCTTTTTGCAAAAAAATATGCTTCCAAAACACTGGTAGTTGCAGGGGGTGTTGCCGCAAATCAGTATTTACGCAAATCGTTGGAAGTGGTGACAGCAAAGCATGATTTTACACTCGTTGCGCCGCCAATAAAACTCTGCACGGATAACGCCGCGATGATTGCCTGGGCAGGAATAGAGCGACTGAAACTGGGATTCACCGATTCACTTTCCATCGAAGCCCGCGCGCGCTGGCCTTTGACGGAAATCGAATCCGTTTAATATCTGTATTTATTACTAGTTATTTGTGGTTTATAGCCTAGCTTTGCTGTCATTTCGTAAAAGTTTTCCTTAAGAATTAATTTTTCTGGTTTGGGCTCCAAAGCATGTATGCCAAACTCCAACGCTTGGTAGAAATCTATAAAATCTTTATCGCGCGCTAATTTAATTTTTTCATATTTGCTATTATGTCCCACGGGCTGCATGTAAGCATCGCCGCTTGTCTTAATGATTTTAAGCAAAGTATATTTATCGTCGGTCCTATCTTTCATCTCCGCAGTATATTGCCGACGGGTATTTTTAGAATCTTGTGCAAAAGAAAGTGGCAGGAATGTTTGCGCGTCAAATTTCATTTCCTGAACTAAATTATTATCTTTCTCGTTAGTTAATTGAAGTATAATTCCATCATACGCAGTAGATAAACTGCAATCAAATTCTGTTTTATTAATTATATATTTAAAGTTCGCCTGCATTGAAGTGCCTTTCAGTGACTCTTAATATAATTTATTTGCTTAGCCCTATATCCCATTTCCCTTGCCGCTTTTTTAAAGCCTGCAAGTAATTCTGTTTTTTGCTCTCCCTCCGGCAAGCTTTTTAGGCCTGCTTCAAGTATAGCATACTGATTACCTAATCCTCCGGGTGTTATCGCAAATCTTTTCTTGTCATATTCTTGCAGATCGGGACTCCGACCAGTTGCATAAAGTATTTCATTATCACTGTTGGTATAGGTTTTTACTATGATCGGTTTTTTGTTAGCCATTCTTTCTCCGTATTTTTCCGTATAATTAAGCCCATCCTTTTCATTAACTCCCGTTCTTTTTATAGTAGTAATCAGAAAATTCTTATCAAATTCTACCACATAATTATGAATAAGAATGTTTGAGGTTAAAGTGATGCCGCCATCTTCTTTTACATCAATACTGCAATTAGCAGTGTCCCATCCCCTTTTATGTTCAAAATCTATTTTCATAATTTGCATCTTTTGTTGATTAGTATCCTGACAATATAACAGATAACCGTTAAGATTTTATTACGACAAATCAGATTTATAAATACAACCAATAGATGTTTTTGCTGGATTTTATGCTACATATAGTTTATAAAATGCCGCATGCAGGCATACGACAGGCGCTCAAATACACCGCATCTACAACCTCCAAATGGGGTCTCTGCAGCTTTCACCCTTATAAAAAACGAACTAAATGAGCTGGATACTACGTGGCGTGGAGTATATTCCATGGAACGGGAGCTTGAGGCTTTTCTTGCCGATTATTATCCACGCGTAGTGCCGTTATGCGAAAAACTTGAAATAATGCGCTGCCGTTTGGTCCGGCATCCCTTTACAAAAAATCATGATATTGCTGCGCCTACTAAAAACTGCGCCATTGAACACCAGATAAAAGCACTCTATCGCAAGCTCATAAAAGCATACCATCCGGATAATAATCATGCACATGATTCTACCCACATCATTAAAATCATAAAAGCCTACGACGAGAACAATCTGGGTAAATTGTGGCAGATGTCTATTGAGCATACCTGTAAATTTATAAATGATAACACACAGCTTGCTCGGTATCTTGAAGAGGAACGCAAGGAAATTGCGAATATTTTGCGCGATGTAAAAGCCCGCAGGAATGAAATTCTGGCGAATCCAGAATGGATATTAAAAGAAAAAGTGTTTGAAAAAAGCCTGCACGGGATTGATCTGATAGGTCATATAACCAGCGAACTTGAAACACAAATTGAGTCGGTGCAGAAAATGTTGCGTAAGAAAATTGCGCTGGCAATGCACTGGCCTGAGCAAAAAACACAATTTGCCTAATTGCCTAAACTGCTAAATATATTTTCCACATAGAAAACTAATTCAGAAAATTGATAATCCGCTCTTGACCTGCAATGCGGTTGGATTAGAACCATTATAGAAAAACCTATAAAATTACTTCTCAAGGAATAATTATGAAAATGAAATTTTCGGGACTTTTGGTAACTCTCGCCACATTGCTTTTGGCAGCATCCGCACAAGCTGCTTTGCATATCGATATTACCAAAGGCAATATTGCCCCGATGCCTATTGCTGTTTACGATCTGCAATCGGATGATTCCAATGCCGCGCAACTTGGTCGCGATATTTCCGGCGTAGTCGCCGCCGATCTGGAGCGCTCCGGCTTATTCCGCCCGAT